>NZ_DASUTK010000023.1:0-24431 GCF_036374615.1 Nocardioides sp. | reverse complement strand
CGCCCGACCGCCGCGGACCGGTTCGATCAGCCGCCGGGCCGCCTCATCGGCAGCCCCAGCGCCGCAGCTCCAGCCACCAGTCGATCGAGTCCGTCCCCGTGCCTCCAGTGCATCGCCCGCAGCCCCACGGACCGAGCCCCGAGGAACTCCCCGGCCCGCTTCCCGACGAAGGGCTCCAGGGCAGCAACCCATCCGCCCGCCAGGTCCTGCAGGACCCCGTCGGCGTCGATCAAGGCGTGCTGGATCACGAACGTCAGTCAGTCGATGCCGTGCCGACGTACGAAGCCGAGGATCTGGTCTGCGAGCTCGGGCCGGCACACGACGAGGTCGGGCAGCGAGGTGTCATCCGCGTTGTAGACCAACGGAGACCCGTCCACCCGCGAGCAGTGGAGCCCTGCGGCACGGGCGACCGCGACCGGGGCAGCGTTGTCCCACTGGTACTGCCCACCTGCGTGCACATAGGCGTCGGCCACGTCACGGACCACGCTCATGACCTTCACGCCGGCGGAGCCCATCGGCACCAGCTCGGCGTCGATCTCGCGGGCCAGGGCCTCGACGAACGACGGTGGCCGGGTGCGCGACACGGCGATCCGAGGGCGGTCACTGGTCCGCGGCGGAACCTGCGCCGGTGCCCCGGTGTTGAACGTCTCACCCAGCGCCGGCTGCGCGACCGCGCCCGCGGTCAGCTCTCCGCCCGTGCCCGCCGAGCGCTCCCAGAGCGCGACGTGCACGGCCCAGTCGTCGCGCGGCGGCTCGGAGAACTCGCGGGTTCCGTCGAGCGGGTCGATGATCCAGACCCGGTCGGCCTCGAGCCGCGACTTGTCGTCGCTCGCCTCCTCGCTGAGCACCGAGTCGTCCGGTCGGTGCTCGGCGAGCAGCCCGGCCAGCAGCTCCTGCGCAGCGGCGTCGCCGGCGTCCTTGAGCGCCCGGCCCTCCAGCCCCTGCTGCCGCACCTCGAGCAGCCGGGCACCCGCGGCCTCGGCGGCGAAGACGGCGAACTGGTGGTCGTCCATGTCGGTCACGCCGTCACCCTAGAGGACCTCAGGACCACCTCAGGCCGTGGTGCGGTTGAGGAGACCGAGCCGCGGCCGCAGGGTCACGTCGGTGCGTACGCCGAGCAACCGCCAGGCCTGCCACCACATCAGGCCGTAGGTCAGCGCCGAGACCAGCGCAGCGCTGGCGGCCAGCCCGACCGGACCCCACAGGATCGCGCCGGTGAAGCCGCACACCACCCGCGCGACGACCGACCCGGTCTGCACGGCCGCCACCACTCCCTCCCGATGGGACATCGTCAACGCCGTCCCAGCCAGGCCGACCACCACGTTGGCCAGACCACCGAGCGTCAGCACGACGAGCGGCGCCGCCGCGGCTCGGAAGGGATCGCCGAGCACGACGGCCAGCACGAAGCCGGGGGCAACCAGCATCGGAATCCAGACGAACGAGGTCACCACCCCGGCGGCGGTCGCACCGGTCCGTAGCACTGCCTGCAGGTCCGCGGTCCGACCCTGGTGGAGCATCCGCGCCGCGACGGGTGCGAACACGACCTGGATCGCGGTCATCGGGATGGCAAGCAGCAGGGAGAGCCGCTGCGCGCCCGCGTAGTGGGACGCGTCGACCGCGTCGAACACCAGACCCGCCACCCACAGCTCGACCGTCATCGCGGCGTACACGGCGAACTGGTTGACCGCGAACCGCCAGTTGCGTGACACCGAGCTGCGAGCGGCGCGCCACAGGGGGACCCGTCCCGGGACGTGTGCCCAGCGTCGGCGCACCAACAGCCCGGCTGCGACGACGGGGCCGGCGAAGCCGACAGCCATCGCCACCAGCGCACCGGTGAGGCCGGTCTCGGGGAGCAGCACCCAGACCAGGACGAGCGCGAGCGCCTGCCCGAGGCTCACCAATCCGCCCCCGGACCTACCCTCGAGCAGGCTCGCGAACCGGATCGCGCCGAGGCCGCGCAACAGGTTCGCCCAGAGCTTCTGCACACCGCCGAGCCACACCAGTGCGGCGAACCCGAGTCCGGCGACGATCCGCGTGGCCACGGTGTCTCCGTGGATCAGGCTCATCACGAGACCGGCGACGGCGGCCGCCAGCGGCAGCGAGAGCAGCAGCGCGACTCTGACGTCGGCTCGCAGCATCGCCAACCGCTCTGGATCGTCGGCGTCGCCCATGACAGCCGCTTCGCGCAGACCGCCTCGGTGGGCGCCCAGCAGCCCCAGCTGACCGATGACCAGCGAGGTCGTCACCGCGATCACGAAGTAGCCGTACTCGGCTGTGCCCAGCCACCGGCTAGACACCGCGTTGATCACCAGGTAGCCGACCAGGGCGAGCCCGTAGGCAGCGGCGAACCAGAAGAGGGCCCGCGCCACCGACATCGCGGCGGGGCGTCTCATGCGGTGCGGACCGCGGTGGGGACGGTGTCGGGTGCACGCACGGACGCTGCCGTCGCACGCAGCTCCGCGCGATAGCAGAGGAAGCCCGCGACCACCCCGAGCGCGATCCACTGGACGGGCGGGATCAGTCCGCCGCCGGCGGTGAAGAAGCGGACGACGGGAAGCACCAGCATCGCGGTCACCGGCAGCATCCACGGCGGTTCCTGGGGCAGCGTGAAGGCGAGCGCGATGAACAGTCCGCACACAAGCACCACGACGACCAGCGCAGCCAGGGACGCAACGATCCCCGCCCGGAGCCAGGTGTCGATCACGAAGTTGTGGGAGCTCGCGGAGGCGGTCGACACCCCACCGGTCGCGAGGCTGCGGCCGAGGTTGGAGTACGCCGCCTGCAGCAGGTTGTCGCGGGCTTCGTACGACCCGGTGTCCTGCGTGAAGCGGACCCACAGCACTTGGAGCACACCGACGGTGGCGAGCACGCCGGCGGCGCCGACGATCAGCACGCCGGCGCCGGCACCCCGCGCCGTGACTCGTCCGGCCAGCAGCTGTCGCAGCAGCCCGAGCATCGGCCAGGCGGCGAGCGCAATGATCACCGAGCGGCTCATCGACAGCAGCAGCAACATGACCGCGAGACCTTGACCGAGCAGGTACACCGCCGTCAGCCTGCGGGTCGCGAACGGCCGCAACTGCCGACACGCCGAGGACAGGCACAACGCCAGCAGGAGGGCGCCGAAGACCTCGTGCCGGATGTTGCCCATCACCGCCTCCTCGGAGAGGCCGAACCCCCCGAACGCCGACCGGAAGAGCTCGCGCTGGAGGACCTGCGGGTCACCCGAGGTGAGGGTGCGGCCGAACACCTCGACGGCGTTCACGCCGTTGACCGTCATCGAGTAGGTCATGGCCCCGACCAGCGAGACCATGCAGACCCAGGTGGACCACCGCAGCAGCTCCACGCCACGACCTCCGGGATCTCGCAGGATCGCCAGCGTCGCCACGGCGACGGCCACGAACCCGGCCAGCAGCACCATCTGCTCGGCGGGCTGCCGCACGCCGAACCCGTGATAGCGGTTCGCGAACACCCAGATCACCGTCAGCGCGAGGTTCGCCGCGATGAACGGCTCCGCCATTCGGATCACGCGCGCGACCAGGTGGGTCCCGTGCGTGGCGAAGACGACCGCGGTGAACAGCACGATGGCCGCCATGTGGAGCCGCAGGCCGGCGCCGACGACGAACCACTGCAGCGGCAGGAGGGCCAGGAGGAGCAGGTACAGCCACCGCATCGGACCACCTCCCCGTCGTCAATGACCGATGTTGCCCTTCGGCCACGTCGGTCCTGACCGGTCACCTACGATGGGCCCGCCGGTCCGGCACATTCTGACACGCAGGCGGGTTCTGCCGGACGCCAACGGGAGCAGAAGGGGACTGCCTCGCCCATGAGTCAGCTGGTCGACACCGATGTCACGCGCCTGAGTGACCACCTTGCGATCCTGCGACGGCAGTGGCGCCTCATGGCCGTCCTCCTCGTGCTGGGCGCGCTCGTGGGGTTCGGCCTCAGTTATCGTGCCGAGACGCTCTACGCCGCCGAGACCCGGCTGCTCCTCGAGCCGACCACGACCGAGCAGACCTCCGGTCAGCGGATGGACCCGACCGAGGTCTCGACCCTGGCGCAGCTGGTCGGGTCCGTGGAGATCGCCGACCGGGTGATCGACGAGCTCGAGCTCGACACCGAGCCGTCCGAGCTGCTCAATGCCGTTGACGTCAGCGCGGTCGAGCAGACCCGGGTCGTCGTGATCAGTGCCCTGTGGCCGGACGCCGAGGAGGTCGCCGCGATCACTGACAGCTTCGCGACCCAGTACATCGACTACCAGGTCGACGCGAACGCGGCTGTGGTGTCGCAGACGGTCGCCAACCTGATCGAGGAGCGCAGCTTCATCGAGACTGAGCTGGACGATGCGGAGCAGGAGCTCGCCGGGGCCAGCGACGACGAACGGGCCGACCTGGAGGCGCAAGTCGAAAGTCTGCGCATCCGCGCCGCGGAGCTGACGACCGAGATCGCCCTGTCCGAAGTCGGTGAAGACACCGCAGCGGCCGGCGGCGTGGTCCTCGAGGACGCCAAGGTCCCGAAGCAGGCAGCCGAGCCGAAGCCGGTCCGGGCGGCGCTGCTCGGCGGGGTGATCGGACTGATCTTGGGCGCTGTCCTGGGGTATGCCCGCGACCGGCTCGACGACCGGATCCGGGACGAGGGCCGCCTCAAGTCCCTCCTCGGGGATGTGCCGGTGCTGGGCCGGATCCCGTTCGACACGCGCAAGCAGCCGGCTCGGCCGGTGGCGCTGGTCGAACCACGGTCCCCTGTCAGCGAGGCGTTCCGTGCCTTGAACACCAACCTCCGGTTCCTGGCGGCTGCGCGCACGTCGGACCAGCCGAGTGAGGAGGGCGAGATTCTCGTGGTGACCTCGGCGCTGACGGCCGAGGGGAAGACCACGGTGGCAGGCAACCTCGCGGTGACCGCGGCCCGGACCGGGCTGCGCGTGCTGCTGGTCGACGCCGACCTGCGCAAACCCTCCATCAGCGACCTGTTCGGCGTCGAGACGCCGCGCGGTCTCGCCCACCTGCTGGCGGGCCAGAAGCTCAAGGTGCGGGTCGACACCGCCGAGCCCAACCTCCGGATCGTCGGAGCCGGCATGATCCCACCCAACCCGGCCGAGCTGCTCGCCTCACCACGCGCGGCCGCGATCTGGCAGCAGCTGCGGCAGCAGGCCGACCTGGTCGTGGTCGACACGCCGCCGGTCCTGAGCGTGGCCGACGCGCTCGAGATCACCCACCACGCCGACTGGGTGCTGTTGACGGTCCGCAACCGGCAGAGTCGTGAGCACCACGTGCTCGACGCCCTCGAGCGGCTGCACCGGGTCGGCTCCCCCGTCACGGGTGTCGTGTGGGCGAGCATCACCGGTGACGGCCACACCTACTACGGCTACGGTGAACCGCTCGTGGAGGACGAGGCCTGAACCTCGTCAGCAGGGAAGAGCACCCCGCCGAGGAGGTCGGCCTCGTGCTCGAGCTCGGTCAACAGCCTTCGGCACGCCGACTGCCGCATCCGCGCGGGATCCGGCGTGTCGTCGTCCGCGGGGTCGACGTACCCGCGCATCCGGTGCAGACGGGTGACGACGTACGAGCTGCCCGACCACTCAGGATCCCAGCGCGGGCTGCTCACCAGCCGGGTCGCTTCCCTGACGGTGAAGACGCGGGCGACCATCGTCGGCAGCTCGTTGACGACCCGCGTCCGCTGCGCCGCCTCGAAGACCAGGGTCACCTCGGACCTCTTCACGTCGGCCGGGTCGTAGGCCCGAGACCGGTGGTCCAGCGGCGGGTGGCCGTGATGACGCCACGCAGCCGCCATCGCCGGCAGCAGACCCACACCGGGCCTGGCCTCCAACCCGCTGCTGGTGACGTCCGCCGCGACGCCACGACTGGCCGCCTGCTCCAGGAGCAGGGCCGCGAACACCGGACTGCGTCCCTGGTTCGCACGGCACAGTACGTGGACGCGTGCTACCACCCGTACTCCTCGCCCAGGAGCTCTGCCAGCTCCCGGTTGTACGGCTCGTAGTAGGCAGCCAGCCGCTCCCGGGTGGCCGGATCGATCTTCGGGTTGCCCTGTCGGACGTTGCGCTCCTCGAGCGCGACGTCGTGGTGGTCCAGCCCGAGGTGCTCCTCGATCCGGCGCCACGTCTTGTCCCGCTCGCGCTTGAGGGCCTCGAGCGGCAGCACCAGCACCGCTTCCCGGCCGAACCGGTCGAAGAAGCGACGCAGCTGCTCGGCGTAGCGGCCGCGGGCGAGATAGGTGTGGTGGTCGTGGGAGAAGCTGTAGTTGCCGGGGACCGCCAGCCACTCGTCGGTGACTCCGGTCAGCCGTGACTCCTCGGCGTCGATGGCCGCCTCGAAGGTCGGCAGCGTCTCGGTACCGGCCACGACCCGGTCGTAGTAGTTGGAGTGCGCCCGCGACACCGGTTCACGCAGCACCGCGATCAGCCTGACGTTCGGGACCGTCTCGGCGATCCGGTCGGCCGCCGCCGGGTGGAACATGTAGTACGGCGACGCCTCGCCGGCCTGCGCCGTACCCGCCTTACGGCGGTGCCGCGCCCTCGCCGCCTCCGTCGGGAAGTGCGAGCGGTACCACGCCTCGCCGCGGTGGAAGTTGATGTCGAAGTAGTGCGGGCTCTTGTGGCGCTGGAACCGCGGGAACATCGGCACCACCTGCGGGTGCTGGACCAGCCAGTTCGCGACCGAGGTGGTCCCACCCTTCTTGGTCCCGATGGTCAAGAAGTCGGGCAGCGGTCGCCGTGACGCCGTCGCCGTCCCGACCAGACGGGCAGCGTTCTTGGCGCTGTCGGCCACGGGTCCCGGCAGCTTCTGGCGCATCAGATTGCTCACCCGCGATCGCCGCATCCCACCGATCGGCTGATCCATGTGTCTCTCCCCCGATACGCTCCAGTTGTCGGTCGGCGTGCGCCCTGCTCGCCGACGCCGGACCGCCGAGCCAGACCAGAGGCTCGACTTGCTGAACTGTCCGTGTGAGTGATTGTCTCGCACGGTTGCGCACTCAGGGGGAGAAGTGGCCGAACCGGCGGCGATTGGTCCGGACGTGGTGGTCGCGGGCGCGGCCCGGTCCGGCACGTCGTTCCTCTCTGCCCTGCTCGCGACGCACCCCGGCATCGACCCGGGTGCGGTCAAGGAGCCGAACTACTTCAGCCGCGAGTACGACCGGGGCCCGGACTGGTACGACGGTCTGTACGACGCCCGCAGGCCCGGACTGCTGCGGTTGGACGGCAGCATGTCGTACACGTTCGCGCACTTCCCCGAGGCGATTGGGAGGATGGCGGACGACGCCCGCCCCGTCGTGGTGTATGCCGTCCGCCACCCGATCACCCGGCTGGTGTCGCACTTCCAGCTGCACCGCGACTACTTCACCAACGAGTCCGCTGCGACGCTCGGCGAGGCACTCACGTTCTCCGACGTCTACAGCGGCGCCAGCGACTACGGCCGCTGGTGGCAGTCGTTGACCCAGCACCTGCCGGTCGAACGGCTGCTGCTGGTCCCGTTCCCGGTCCTCAAGACCGACGCCCGGCTGGTCGCAGGCCTGGTGTGCGAGGCGGCCGGTCTCGACCCCGAGCTGATCGGGGAGCCCGAGGACGCGGAGGCCCACCGCAACGCCGTGGTGGCCTACCGGCACCCGCTGGTCCGCGTCGCCCGCCGCTCGGTACGCCGAGCCGGCCTCTACCCGTGGCTTCGACGCACCGCAGGCAGTGAGCGGATCCGGTGGATGCGCTCGGTGCTGACCCGCCCCGTGCCGGCCGAGAAGCTCGACGACGCCCTGGCCAGCTGCAACGCCGACCAGCTCGAGCGGCTCCAACGCCTGTACGACGAAGCGCGGATCGCGATGCGAGCGGCCCTGGCCGACCAGGACCAGCGGCGCGGCTTGCAGTGGGCGGCCGCGTGGGACGAGGAGTGTCCCGAGGTCCGACTGCCCGGAGTTCCTGCATGAACCGGGCGCCGACCCGAGAAGAGCTCACCTCTCGGCTCCGAACGGTGTGGCCCGCCCCGATCCCGATCGGGGTGAGCCGGCTGCCGCGACGTCCCGGCGCCCGCACCGAGGAGTACCTCGTGCTGCCCACGATGTCGCGCCCGGTGTTCCTGATCCCCGCCGATCGGACCGGTGCCGCCGTCGCCCTCGTCCGCTCCGACGACGGGCAACGGGCCCCCGCGCTCGCCCGGGCACTCGAGGCCGCCCACCGGCGGGGGCTGCTCCGACGGATGCCTGGCGTCGCCCGGGTGGCCGTGCCGGGGACCGAGGGTCTGGTGGCGATCGTGCGGCGGCTCGTGCCGGAGGCGGACGCCGTCGTGGTCCGGCTCGGCCGGCGACGCCACGGCCGGGCGGTCGTGCTCCAGGCGCTCGACGCGGAGGGCCGCTCGATCGCCTTCGCCAAGTGCGCCCGCGGATCCGGGATCGACGGGCTCGCCGCCGAGCGGGACCGCCTGCACGAGCTGGCGGACCGACCGGTCCCCGGCATCACGCCTCCCCCAGTGCTGGGCTGGGCTGTGGAGGACGACGCAGCAGTGCTGTGCATCGGCGCGCTCGCCCGGAGCACGGCACCGGCCTCCGAGGGCGTTCCCGTCGCCGCCATGCATGCCCTGGCGACCCGGCGCGGCACAAACCCGCCGACCCCGTTCGCAGAGACGCCCCTGGTCCGCCGGCTGGCCGACCAAGCCGCTGCGCTGGCGGAGCTGACACCGGACGCGCGCTGGATCGTCGAGGAGCTCCGGCGGCTGGTGGCGACCCGCGGCACCGAGCCGGTGGCCAAGGCGTCATGGCACGGCGACTGGGTGCCGTGGAACATGGCACGCGACGGCGTCGACATCCTGCTCTGGGACTGGGAGCACTACGAGGACGACGTGCTGCCCGGCTTCGATCATCTCCACTACCTCGCGCAGACCCGACGGCTGCGTGACGGCACCGACGCCGCGGCCGAGAACGCCTGGCTGGCCGACGCGCGCCGCGTGCTGGAGTCCGACTGGGACCTCACCCGCGAACAGGCCGAGGTGACCATCGCGGCCTACCTCGTGGCGGTCAACGTCCGGTTCGTCGCCGATCGGGTGGACGACCCGGCCGGTCCGACCGATCGCCAGGGCTGGGCCCGCCCGCTCGTCGAGCGGCTTGCGGGAGCCCTGTCATGAGCGCCGGCGCTCCGCTCACCGTCCTCCACGTCAGCGAGGTGACGTGGGGCGGCGTGGTGACCCTCGTCGACCACTTCACCACCGAGCAGGTGCGAGCCGGCCACCGGGTGCACCTGCTCACGCCGGACGCCTACCCGACAGAGGTGCCCGGCGTGGCCCGCCACCGCTGGCAGGTACGACGCAACCGGCCGAACGGATACCCCGCAGCGGTCCGTGAGCTGCGACGGGTGGTGGACGAGGTGCGGCCCGACGTCCTCCACCTCCACTCCTTCGTGGCCGGCCAGCTCGGGCGCTGGCCGCGCGCGCTGCGCGGTCTCGACATCCCGGTCGTCTACCAGGCACACGCCTGGTCCGACCGGCTGTTTTCGCGGGCAGCAGCCGCCGCCGCGGTCCGGCTGGCGGAGCGAGCCGCAGCTCGCCGTACCGACCGACTGGTGACCAACTGTCAGGCCGAGCTCGACCGCGGGCACGAGATCGGTGTCCGCGTGCCGGGCGACGTGCTCAGCGTCGCCGTCGATCTCGACCACCTGCGCCCGCCGACCGACGAGGACCGGCGCAAGGCCCGGGCGTCGTTGGGGATCGGGGACGACGAGTTCGCCGCGCTGGTGCTCGGCCGGATCGCGTTCCAGAAGGGCCAGGACCTGCTCGTCCCGGCGTGGGAGACGCGGCGCCCCGACGGCATGGTCCTGTACCTCGTCGGGCCCGGCGAGGTGGCGGACCTCGCGGCTGCCGCCCCCACGACGTGGGGTCGGTCGATCCGGTTCATGGGCGGGACCGACGACGTCCGACCCTGGCTCTGGGCGGTCGACGCGCTGGTGCTGAGCTCGCGCTACGAGACGGTCGCGCTCGTGGTCGCGGAAGCCATGGCCTGCCGGGTGCCGGTGGTCGCCACCGACGTCGACGGTCCGGCCGAGGTGCTGCTCGAGGGCGAGGAGCCACCGGCCGGCACGGTCGTCCCCGTGGACCGGCCCGACCTGCTCATCGAGGCCGCCGTCCGGCTCCAGCAGGACCCACAGCTGGCCCAGGCTCACGGCACGGCAGGCGTGCGACGCGCGCAGACCCGGTTCGCACCAGGCCTGGTCGCGCAGCGGCTCGAGACCGCCTACCGGACGGCGATCGCGGACCGGGAGAGGAAGCCCAGATGACCACGCCCACGTTCTTGGTGGTCGGAGCCGCCCGGTGCGGCACCACCGGCCTCGTGGAGGGACTGCGCTCGCACCCGCGCGTGTTCGTCACCGACCCCAAGGAGCCCCATTACTTCGCCCTGCACCGGACCGGGGCGGCGTTCACCGCCCCGGGCGACGCGCACACGATCAATCGCGTGGCGGTCACCGATCGCGACGCCTACCTCGCCCTCTACCCGACCGAGCACGACTACCTCGCGCTGGGAGACGCCTCCGTCTCGACCATGTACTACCCGGAGGAGTCGATTCCCGAGATCAAGGCGATGAACCCGGACATGAGGCTCGTCGTGATGCTCCGGGAGCCGGTGGCCCGCGCCTGGTCGAGCCACCAGTACATGCGCGCCCGGGGCTTCGAGACCGAGGCCGACTTCCTGGCAGCCGTGGCCCTCGAGGAGGAGCGCAAGGCTGCGGGCTGGCACCACATCTGGCACTACACGTCCCAGAGCCGGTACGCCGATCAGGTCGCGGCCCTGCTCGACGCCTTCCCGCGCGAGCAGGTCGGTGTCTTCTTCTTCGACGACCTCGAGAACGACTACGAGGGCACGCTCGGCCAGATCCTGGACTTCCTCGGAGTGCCGGCCTCGGAGGGCGCCGGCAGCGACGTACCGCGTGTCAACATCTCTGGCCGACCCCGGTTCGCCGCGGCCCACACCGTGCTCGGGTGGGCGGTCGGCAACGAGCGGGTCCGCACGTTCGTCAAGGAGCACACGTCGTACCGCTTCCGGGAGCGGATCCGCCGCACCCTCCTCCGCCAGGACGTGCTGCCTGCCGCCGCCCGCGAGCAGCTGGAACCCGTGTTCGCCGACGACCTGGTGCGGCTGCGTGCGATGCTCGGCCACGACGGACCGGAGTGGCTGACGGGAGGGGGTACGACGTGAGGGTCCTGCAGCTGCACAACCACCACGCGTCCCTGGGCGGGGCGATGGAAGTGCTGGCCCACGAGGGCACGATCCTGGCCGCCGCCGGCCACGTCGTGGACCAGTACACGCTGCCGGCCGCGGAGGAGCTCGGCCTCCCGGCATGGCGGGCGGGAGCCAAGGCGGTCTGGAACGTGGAGGCTGCCCGCGACGTGAGCTCGCGGATCGCCGCGTTCAAGCCGGACGTCGTCCACGTGCACACACCGTTCCCGCTGCTCTCGCCCTCGGTGTTCCGCGCCGCGCACGCGGCCGGCGTCCCCGCCGTGACGACGCTCCACTCCTACCGCTACTCGTGCGTGGTGGGGACCTGCGTCCGCGACGGCAAGATCTGCGAGGACTGCGTCGGCTCGAAGCTCAAGCTGCCGGGGATCCGCCACGCCTGCTACCACGACAGCCGCGCCGCGACCACGGCGCTGACCCTCGGCCTCGGCATCCACCGCGCGGCGGGCACGTTCCACAAGGCGGTGACCCGCTACCTGACGCTGACCGACTTCGCGCGCCGGTTGATGGTCCGCGACGGGTACCCCGAGGACCGGATCTTCGTGAAGCCGAACTCGGTCCCCGACCCGGGAGCCGCGGGCCGCCGCGAAGACGGGCCGCGCGAGCTCTTCTTCGCCGGCCGGCTGATCAAGATCAAGGGAGTGCTGACCCTGCTCGAGGCGTGGAAGAACGTCCCGCGCGGCATGAAGCTCGTGATCGCGGGCGACGGCGAGCTGCGTCCGGTCGTCGAGGCGGCCGCCGCGGCCGACAGCTCCATCGAGTTCCTCGGGTGGGTCGACGAGGAGACCGTGACGAACCGGATGCGCGACGCCGAGGTGGTACTGGTCCCCTCCGAGTGGTACGAGGGCCAGCCCCTGGTGATGCTGCGCAGCCTCGCGGTCGGGACCCCGCTGCTCACCTCGGACCTGGAGAACATCTGCGAGGACGTGATGGCCGCGGGGTGCGGGTGGACCTTCCAGACGGGAAGTGCCCAGAGCCTGGCCACCCGGCTCACGCAGCTCGTGGAGCAGCCAGAGCTCGCCGCCGACCTGCGCAAGCGCTGCCGGGACAGCTACGTCGAGAGCTACTCGCCGGCCGCCGACCTGGTACGGCTCGAGCGCACGTACGACGAGGTGGTCGAGCTGGGCCCGGCCTGACCGGCTCCTTCGCCAGGGTCAGTCCGGACCCAGCTCGCAATCCGGGTGGGTGGGGCCGCCGGGACCGACCCCACCCGCTTCGGGCGCCAGGGGTACGCCCTCACCCGGACCGCTTTCACGTCCCTCCCTCAGGGAAGGGGCGCGAAGCGGATGCCTCGTCGATACTTGCCTCCGAAGCGGATCCCGTCCGTGGCGAACCACACGCCCGTCGCGGTCGGCAGGATCTGGAAGCCGCCTGCCTGTTGCGGCATGACCGGGTTCCACGGCAGTGCCAGTCCGCTGACCGGATCGATCGCGCCGCCTCCGGGCCGCTCGACCGCACCCGGGCCGGCCGAGTCGCGTCCGAACGGGTTGTTCAGCCAGCGGCTGTGGCCCTGGACGTAGACCGCCGCGCCCGTCACGGCTACCGACTTCAGAGAGTCACCGCCGGTGTAGTTGATCCACGTCGGGGCGCTCGGATTCAGGTTGTCGGTCTCGAACCGTGACGCGGAGTCGCACAGCTGGAAGCCGCGCTGGCCGGTCTGGTACATGAACCCGAAGGCGGCGAACGCGAAGTACGAGCTGTCCGGTGCGAAGTCGACGTCGAGCACGTAGGCCTGCGCGTTCCTGCGACCAGAAGAGCATGGGATGCCGAGCGGCTCGTAGTTCCAGGACGAGAGCGTCGACGACGTCGCGCCGAGGTCCAGCATGAACGCCCGCGGGCGCGGCTGGTTGTCCACGGTCAGGAAGTTGCCGACCGCCACCAGGTGCTGCCGGTCAGGGCTGACGTCGAAGTGGAAGACCTGCGCCGAGTCGCTGTTCGGGAGCCGGCCGCCCACGACGTGGTTGATGTACGTCGTGAGCTTGCCGGTGGTCGGGTTCAGCGACGCGAGCCGCTTCTGGAACGTCCCGGACACGATCAGCTGGCCGTTGACCATGGCGATGTCCGAGATTCGGCCACCCGTGAACGGCGGCACGAAGTTCGGATCGAGCTCCCCGGTGGCAAGGCTCAGCTTTGCCAGCGTGGACCTGGGCTGGCCGTTGACGTTCCTGAAGGCGCCGCCGATGTAGACCGACGTCCCGTCCGACCAGGTGCCCCACACGTCGCCGTCGACGTTCGGCGCGAAGCCCTGACTGACCGCTCCGGTCGTGGCGTCGAAGGCGAACACGTTTCGGCGGGTGTACTGGACCGTGCGGTTGCCGTTCTCGACCGTCTGGAACCGGCCGCCGACGACCATCTGGCTGCCCGCCTCGGCCACCGTGTACGCGACCGGTTTCGGCTGACCGTCGGTCAGGGCCAGAACCGGCATCGACATCGTCGGTGACGTGCTGACGGCGGTCGGGTGGTGGTACGGCGAGGCGTTGGCCGCCATCTGACCAACTCCGAGAGCGGAGACGAGCCCAGCGACGACCGCGGCGCGGACGAGTTTCTTCTTGTGATGTCTGGCGGTGGCCATCACATGGCCCCCCTTCCCTTGAGTACGGCCGGAATGGTCCGACCGAGGATGGCGATGTCGCTGCGGAGCGACCAGTTGTCGGTGTATGAGACGTCGAGCTCCATGGCGGCCTCTCGACTCAGCTCGGAGCGGCCACCCACCTGCCACGCGCCGGTGATCCCGGGCATGACGGCGAGTCGTCGCAGCTCGAGCCAGCTGTACTGCTCGACCTCCTCGGGCAGTGCCGGCCGTGGTCCGACGAGGGACATCTCGCCCCGCAGCACGTTGATCAGCTGCGGGATCTCGTCGAGCGAGGTCCGGCGCAGGACCCGTCCCACGCGGGTCACCCGCGGGTCGTTGCGCTGCTTGAACAGCAGCCCGTTGCCCTCGGAGTTCTCCAGTGTGGGCTTGAGGTCCTCGGCATCGGCGACCATCGTCCGGAACTTGTAGATCTGGAAGAGCTTCCCGTTCCGGCCCACCCGCTCCTGGGTGAACAGGGCCTTGCCCGGCGAGTCGAGTCGGATCAGGGCCGCCAGTCCGACCAGCAGCGGCACGAGCACCAGCAGTATCGCGGCCGCGGCGGTGCGGTCCAGCAGCGCCTTCGCGTGGTGGACGATCCGCGACGGCCGCGGCCGTGCGACGGTGAGGAGCGGCTGCTGGTCCAGCGTCTCGACGCCGAGCCGGTGAGCCGCCACGTGCGGGAGCTGGTGGGCGACGGCCACAGTGACGGGCTGGTCCTGGAGCTCCCAGGTGAGGCGGCGGATCTCGTCGACCCCCAGCCCCGGACCCGGGTGGATCACCACGTGCGTGGCCTCCACCTCGCGAGCCAACCACGCAGCGCGACCGAGGTCGGTCACCGGCGGGAACGCCTCGGGTGTCGCGTCGCCCGGCCACTCGCCGGTCACGGCCACGCCGCCCACCAACGCCGCAGTCGGCGAGGTCGCGAACCGCCGGGCGGCGCTCGTCAGGTCGGCGACGTCACCGACGGCCACGACCCGCTGCACCATCCGCCGGCGGCCGACCAGTGCCGCAGCACCGGCCGCCGCGAGGATCGCTGCCAGCTGGACGACGAGTGTCTGGTCGACGTACGACGACGGAGCACCGACGGCCCGCAACGCGATCACGCTGGCCAGCACTGGCAGCCAGCCGAACCGGACGATGGCGGCAGGGCTGGTACCCGGCCGGGAGCCGGTGACGAAGCTGCGGACGACCGGCACGCCGGCGCCGAGCAGCAGCACCGGCCACAGCGCGACCGGTGCCGACAGCAGCAGCGCCCCCGCCACGACCGTCACCGCGACGACACCGAGCTCGACGATCCCGAGCGTGCGCCAACGCCGCTGAACGCGGTGTGGGCGCGCGGTCTCCTGCACAGCAGGACGGATGAAGCTCAGCCGCCGCCGATCCGAGCGCGCACCACGCGCGCTCGGGACAGCGGCAGCCGTATATGGCTGCGCCATGGAACCCCCCGGTTACCGTCTCGCGGCGGCGGCACCTATTCGGTACAGGCCCCCCCGGGCCAACCGCGAGATGAAGGAACCATAACGGTGCCGTGACGCGTGCCGCTAGGCCACCCCGTGCACAGGTTGGAAATGTCTATGCCACCGCGGGATACAAGTCCCCGACAAAGTCAGCATTCCGCTGCGACGAGCGGTCTCAGGTGGTAGCAGTGTTGTAGGTCTGCTGCGTCGTCGCGAGGCCGTCGGTGATCAGGGACTCGACGGCGTCGGCCGCCCGGACGACGTGGAACGGCAGCTCGCGTCGCTCGGCAGCGGAGTAGTTCCCGAGCACGTGGTCGGAGACGTCCTCGCGTCCTGGTGGTCGCCCGATCCCGACCCGTACCCGGTAGAAGTCGCCCGTGCCGAGGGCGGAGCGCACCGACCGTAGCCCGTTGTGCCCGTTGTCCCCGCCGCCGAGCTTGACGCGCAAGGTGCCGAACGGGATGTCGAGCTCGTCGTGGATCACCACGAGCCGGTCGGCCGGGATCTTGTAGAAGGCGGTGAGTGCCTTGATCGGTCCGCCGGACTCGTTCATGTAGCAGCGTGCCCGAGCCAGCACGATGCGGGCGGCGTCCGTGCCCGTCGCACCGATCCGCCCCTCGACGACGTCCGCCCGACCCGACTTGTGCGCCCGGAACGACGCACCGAGTCGAGAGACGAGCTCGTCGGCGACGAGGTATCCCACGTTGTGTCGGTGGCCGGCGTACGCCGGGCCGGGGTTCCCCAGCCCGGCGACCAGCCAGACCTCGGTCGGGGTCACTCCCCGGAGTCGCCCTCCGCAGCGGCCTCGGTGTCGCCGCCCTCGGCGCCCTCAGCGGCCTCGGTCTCCGCCTCGGCCTCGTCGCGCTCGATGCCGGCCTCGGCCTCGGCCTCCTCCAGCTCGGCCTCCAGGGCCTCCTCGGAACGCTGCTGCGTGACGTTGACGATGAGCAGCTCGGGGTCGGCGAGCAGCGTGCTGCCGGAAGGCATGTCGAGGTCGGAGGCGTGGATCAGGGTGCCGATCTCGGCGCCCTCCACCGAGACCTCGAAGTACTCGGGGATGTTGGTGGCCTCGGCCTCGATCTGCACGGTTGCGTTCTCGGTGACGACCAGAGTCTCCGGACCGGCCTCCCCGACCACGTGGATCGGGACGTCGACCGTGACCTTCTCGCCCCGCCTGACCGCGACGAAGTCGACGTGCTCGATGACTCGACGGATCGGGTCGATCTGGACCTGCTTGGTCAGCGCGAGCTGGCTGGTGCCGTCGATCTGGAGGTCGAGCAGGGCGTTCGCGCCACCGTGCTTCAGAGCCATCATCGTGTCGTGACCGGGCAGCGTCACGTGGATCGGGTCGCTGCCGTGGCCGTACACGACGGCCGGGATCTTGTCCTCGCGACGGATCCGGCGGGCTGCGCCCTTGCCGAACTCGGTGCGCTGCTCAGCTGTGATCTTCTCGGCCATGGCTCTGTTCTGCTCCTCGAGTCGGTTCGCGTCGTGGGCCCCGGACGACGAACGCCGCGCGACAACGCGGCGTCGAACCGCCCTGTCGATCACGGACGTCTGACTCACGATGAGTGGTCGACGTCCCTCGCCGAGGCAACCGCACGAGGATATGCCCGCCGCGGGCGCTCGCGCCAATCGTCGGAGCTGGGCGTACCCTCCTCGCCGTGTCCCTCACTCTCGTCGAGGCCCGGGCTCGGGCCGCCCTGGTGTCCGAAGTCTCCTACGACCTGACCCTCGACCTGACGAGTCGGGAGGGCTACGGCTGCCGGGCGACGGTCTCCTTCACCTGCGCCACCGAGGGTGCCGAGACCTTCCTCGAGCTCGCCAGCGCGCGCGACGTCCTCGTGGACGGGCTGCCCGCCACGACGTACGACGGGCGGCGGATCGGCCTGGTCTGCATCGCGGGCCGCAACGAGGTCACCGTGGAGGCACGGATCCCATACGTCACCGACGGCGACGGGATGCACACCTTCACCGACCCCGCCGACGGCGAGACGTACGTGGGCGCCTACGTCGGGATGGACCTGTGCCAGCGGATCTTCCCGTGCTTCGACCAGAACGACCTGAAGGCCCCGGTGACGCTCACCGTCCTCGCGCCCGCGGGCTGGTCGGTGGTGGCCAACGGCCGCCTGGCCGACCGCACCGACGAGGAGACCCACGGCGTCTGGCGGTTCGGGACCACCCCGCCGATCCCGCTGCCGATGTTCACCGTGTGCGCCGGGTCGTGGCACTCCGTCCGGTGGGAGCACGCCGGGCCTGACGGACAGGTCGTGCCGTTCGCGTGGCACGCCCGCGCCTCGCTCGCCGGCCAGCTCGACCGTGACGCCGACGAGCTCCGCGCGGTCACCGAGGCCTGCTACGACGAGTACCTCACGATGTTCTCCGAGCCGTTCGCGTTCGGCAGCTTCGACCAGGTGTTCGTGCCGGGGTTGAACTGGGGTGCTCTGGAGAACCCCGGCTGCGTCACGTACCGCGACGAGATCCTCCCGGTCGGCACCCCCACGGAGGGCGAACGGCGCCGTCGCGGCTCGGTCATCGCCCACGAGATGGCGCACCAGTGGTTCGGCAACCTCTCGACGATGACCTGGTGGGAGGACACCTGGCTCCAGGAGTCGTTCGCCGACTACATGGGCTACCGGGTCTCGGACGCCGCCGGTTTCGAGGGTGCGTTCGTCGACTTCTCGATCTCGGGCAAGCCACGCGCCTATGCCGCCGACGAGCGACGGTCGACGCATCCCGTGGCCCCCGAGCCCGAGGACGTGGCCGACGTCGACCAGGCGTTCAACAACTTCGACGCCATCTCGTACGCCAAGGGCAACTCGGCGATCCAGCAGCTCGTCACCTGGCTGGGCGACGAGGACTTCCTGCGCGGCGTGAACGCCTACTTCGCGCGTCACCGGTTCGGCAACGCGACCCTGGCCGACTTCGTCGAGGCCCTCGACGGCGCGACCGATCGCGACGTCCGCGGCTGGGTCGAGGCGTGGCTGCGCACCACCGGGTTCGACACGATCCGCGCCACCCGCGACGACGACGGCGTCGTCCTGACGCGCGAGGGCGTCCGGCCGCACCGGCTCTCCGTGGCGACGTACGACGAGGACTTGCTCGCGACCGGCACCACCATGGTCGACCTGGCCGACGACCCGGTCCGGGTGCGCGGCGCGGCCGTCGTCGTCCCGAACGCCGGCAACGAGACGTTCGCGCGGCTCCGGCTCGATCCGGAGTCGTGGTCTGCACTCAGCCACGACCTGGCATCGGTCGCCGACGACTCGACGCGCGCGGTGGTGTGGGCCACCGCCATCGACCTGGTGCGCTGCGGCGATCTCACCCCCGAGGACTTCCTCGGCCTCGTCACCCGGCACGTGCCTCGGGAGCGCTCGGTGGCGATCGTGGACTCGGTGCTCGGGTGGACCCGCCGCAACCTGGTGGCACACCACCTCGCGCCCGCGGCGGTGCCGGCGGCCGTGGCGCAGGTCGCCGCAGCCTGCGAGACCGGGCTCGCCGCCGGGCCCGAGGAGCCGATCGCGGTCGCTCTGACGCGGGCCCTCGCCGCGACCAGTCCCGACGCGCTGCTCCTCGACCGGTGGCTGGTCGACCGCGAGACGCACACGGGCCTCCCGGTGGAGCCCGACCTCCGCTGGAGCGCGATCCACCGGCTGGCATCGCTCGGTGGTCTGACGTCAGGCGAGATCGAAGAGGAGCGGGTCGCCGACGGCACGATCGTCGGCGTGCTCGGTGCGGCCGGGGCGACCGCCGCGCTCCCGACCCCCGACGCCAAGGCCACCGCGTGGGAGCGCCTGCTGGGCGACGACGGACTCTCCAACCGCGAGTTCGAAGCGGTCTCGCACGGCTTCTGGGATCCCGAGCAGACCGGCCTCGTGCACGAGTACCTCCCCCGCTACCTCCACGAGGGGTTGGCCGCCGCGCGACGTCGTGGCCCGAGCTTCGAGGAACGGCTCGGCAAGTCGTTCCCCATGGTGCCTTTCGGTGACGAGCACGTCGCCGCGCTGGCCGACGTGCTGCGCGACGACGTACCGACTGTGCTGCGCCGCGCCTGGGAGGACGCGTACGACGACCTCACGCGCACTCGGGAACCCTGACCGGCGGCGTACCGTCGTGACGTGCCATCCGTCCACGACACCGCCTCGGTCGCAGCCACCGCCATCGTCACGGGAGACGTCAGGATCGGTGCCGGCTCGCGGGTGCTCCCCGGCGCGGTCCTGAACGGCGACCTGGGTCCCGTACGGGTCGGACAGGACGTCGTGGTCATGGAGCACGCGCTGCTGCGCGGGCGACCCGACCACCCCGTGAAGGTCGGCGACGCAGTGCTGGTCGGTCCGCACACGCACCTGAACGGAACGAGGGTCGAGGACGAGGTGTTCATCGCCACCGGGGTCTCGATGTTCCCCGGGTCCGTCGCCGGGTCCGGCTCGGAGCTCCGGATCAACAGCGTGCTCCACGTGAACTCCCGGCTCGAGCCCGGGACGGTGGTGCCGATCGGGTGGATCGCCGCCGGCGACCCTGCGCAGCTGTTCTCCCCCGACCGGCACGAGGAGCTGTGGGCGGTGCAGGAACCGCTGGACTTCCCGGGCACCGTCTACGGCGTCCCTCGCGGCACGCCGATGCGCGAGATCATGCGGCGGCAGTCGGAGAGCTTCCGACGCCGGTAGCGATCAGGCGTGGCCGTCGAACATCGACGTGACGGACCCGTCCTCGAAGACCTCCCGGATGGCGCGCGACAGCAACGGCGCGATCGACAGGCAGGTGAGCTTGTCGAAGTGCCGGTCGTCGGCGAGCGGCAGGGTGTCGGTGACGACCACCTCGGTGGCCGTGCAGTTCTTGAGCCGATCGACCGCCGGCCCGGAGAGCAGCGCGTGCGTCGCGGCGATGATCACGCCGGCGGCTCCGTCCTCCATCAGCGCCTCGGCAGCCTGCACGATGGTGCCGCCGGTGTCGATCATGTCGTCGACGAGGACACACATCCTGCCCTGGACCTGGCCGACGACGCGGTTGGCGACGGCCTCGTTCGGGCGGTCGATCCGCCGAGTCTTGTGGATGAACGCCAGCGGTACGCCACCGAGCCGTGCCGACCAGCGCTCGGCGACCTTGATCCGACCGGCATCCGGCGAGACGACGGCCAGCTGCTGGTCGCCGTACTTCTCCTTGACGTAGTCGGCGAGGATCGGCAGCGCCATCAGGTGGTCGACCGGTCCGTCGAAGAACCCCTGGATCTGGTCGGCGTGCAGGTCGACCACGATCAGCCGGTCGGCGCCGGCGGTCTTGAACAGGTCCGCGACCAGCCGGGCCGAGATCGGCTCGCGGCCGCGGTGCTTCTTGTCCTGGCGCGCGTAGCCGTAGAACGGCATCACCACCGTGATCCGCTTGGCCGACGCACGCTTCAGCGCGTCGACCATGATCAGGTGCTCCATGATCCACTCGTTGATCGGCGTGGTGTGGCTCTGGATGACGAAGGCGTCGCACCCGCGCACGGACTCCTCGTAGCGGATGTAGATCTCGGAGTTGGCGAACTCGTACGCCGAGGTCGGCACCAGTCCGCTACCGAGCTGCGTCGCCACCTCCTCGGCGAGCTCGGGGTGAGCCCGGCCACTGAAGACCATCAGGTTCTTCTCGGTGGTCCGCTTCATTCCGGTCACGTCGAGTGCGCTCCTGCTCGCCGGAGGGTGGGTGCAGTCAGGATTCTGCTCCACCGGGGGACGATGACCCAACTCCTGGGTCCACCTCGCGGTCCAGGTCCCGTTCACCCACCGTTTCCCGCTTCCGGGCGGCGTGGCCCTCCAGGTTGCGCTGTGGCCCGGCCGACACCGCGAGGGCGCCGGGAGGGACGTCCTCACGCACCACGGTGCCGCCGCCGGTCATCGCGCCGTCACCGATCGACACGGGTGCGACGAAGGTGTTGTTGGAGCCGGTCTTGGCACCGTCGCCGATCGTCGTGCGGTGCTTCCGGCTGCCGTCGTAGTTGGCGAAGATCGTGCCCGCCCCGATGTTCGAGCCGGTGCCGATCGTCGCGTCGCCGACGTACGAGAGGTGGGGCACCTTCGACCCGGCGCCGATCTCGGCGTTCTTCGTCTCCACGTAGGCGCCGATCTTGCCGCCCTCGCCCAGCCGGGTGCCGGGACGGAGGTAGGAGAACGGGCCCACGGTCGCGCCGGCGCCGACGACGGCCAGCTCGGCCTGGGTACGGACGACACGCGCTCCCACTCCGATCTCACAGTCCTTCAGCGTGGCGTCGGGACCGATCACGGCGTCCTCACCGACCTGCGTGGCACCGAGCAGCTGCGTGCCGGGCAGGATCGTCACGTCGGGCGCCAGCACCACGTCGGCGTCGATCCAGGTGGTCGCGGGGTCCATCACGCTGACGCCGTCCTGCATCCATCGCATGACGATGCGCTGGTTGAGCTTGCGGCCGAGCTCGGCCAGCTGGGCGCGGTCGTTGGCGCCCTCGGTCTCGGTCACGTCGTCGAGGGGGTAGGCGCCTACCGTGAGCCCGTCGGCCTGGGCGAGCTGGACCGTGTCGGTCAGGTAGTACTCGCCCTTGGCGTTGTCGTTGCCGAGCCGCGGCAGTGCCGAGGCCAGGAACCCCGCCTCGAACGCGAGGATCCCGCTGCTGATCTCCAGGATCTCGCGCTGGTCGGGGCTGGCGTCCTTCTCCTCGACGATCGCGACGACCTCCCCCTGCGCGTCGCGCACGACCCGGCCGTAGCCAGCGGGGTCGGGGACCCGCCCGCTGAGGATGCTGACGGCTCGTTGCGCGGCGTCGTGCTCTGCCACGAACGCGCGGAGGCTCTCTCCGCGCAGCAGCGGGGTGTCGCCGGTCGCGACGAGGACCGTGCCTGAGGTGGTACCGACGGCCTCGAGCCCGACCCGGACGGCGTGGCCGGTGCCTTTCTGGCTCTCCTGCACCGCGAGCACCGCGTCGGGGAGCAGCCCCTGGATGTGGGGACCGACCTGGTCGCGCTGGTGACCGACCACCGCGACCACCCGCTGGGGCGACAGCTCACTGACGGCAGCGAGCACGTGTCCGATCATGCTCCGGCCGCCGACCTCGTGGAGCACCTTCGCGGTCTTGGACTTCATACGCGTGCCGCCTCCCGCAGCCAGCACGATCACGGTCAGTTCGGGAGCCATGCCCGTCACACTAACGGCGTCTCGTCGGCCGGCAGGACGACGTGGGCCAACAGCTCCGGGCGCACCAACCTCTGGTACTCCCGGCCCTCCGGAACCCACTTGGTGTCCCACAGGTCCACCTCACGACGACTGTCTCCCTGCTGCACGTTCCGGGCCTTCGCGCGCTGGCCGGCCGTCTCCGGGTCGAGGTCGAGCCACACCGCGAGATCCAGCAGCGGCAGGGTCTCCGGCCGGATCACCCGGATCCCCTCGATCACCACCACCGGAGGCATCGGGAGGTCGACCTCACCCTCGTCACCGTCGTACCCCCGGGTCGCGTAGCGAAGCCGCTCCGGCACCGGCTCCGAACGCACCCGACGCAGCAGGTCGAGCACCACCGGCCAGTCCTGCAGCTCGAAGAGCCCGGCTCGCCGGGTGTCGGTCGCCGCGTAGAGCCGGTCGGTCTTCACCACCTGAGCGGCCACGAACCCGAGGTCGCGCGCCAGGCGTCGCGCCAGGGTCGTCTTGCCGGCACCGCCGTGACCGGCGATGCCCACCACCGGGGGCCGGCTCAGAGCGGCCACCAGTGCGCGAACCCGATCGACCAGCGCGTCGTACGTGGGCGAGCCGACTGAGGTCACGCGGCGAGCCTGCCATCTTGCTCCCCGGGTAGGAGTCGAACCTACGTCGCTAGTCCTGATTCAAAGTCAGGCGGGCCCTGCCGGCAGACCAACCGGGGATAGGACGCCAAGGTTAGGGGCCCGCCTGGCGGGGCAGCACTCTGGCCCGGCAGACCAACCGGGGATAGGACGCCAAGGTGAGGGGCCCGCCTGGCCGGGCAGCACTCTGGCCCGACAGACCAACCGGGGATAGGACGCCAAGGTTAGGACCCGCCGGGCAGAGCAGTCAGACCCAGGCGGCCCGGTTGCGCCCTGTCTGGCCTGCTGGCATACTCACGCGCTGGCCCGCCCCGTTACCCAATCGTGACCTGCGGGCCCGACCCCCGCCCCCTGCCAGGAGTTGTCTCCATGCCCACCACCCGACGCGGCTTCCTTGCCGCAACCGGCGCCGCCACGGCCGTCGGTACCACCGGACTCATCTCGGGCCTCGAGTCTCCCGCAGCAGCCGTCACCAGGCGGCGTCAGCTGGTTCGTTCCTACGGTGTCGTCGTCCACCCGAGCTGGGCGGAGGATCCCCGCTGGGGCAAGACCGACCGCTGGATGGGACACCTCGCAGATCTGGGCGTGAAGCAGATCCGCGGTCTCGTCGTACCGCACCAGGACGAGTGCCGGCGCACGGCTCGGCTGTGCCGCCGCTACGGCATCAAGTGGCTGATGACGGTCACCACTGACGGGCGCCTGAGCCCGCGTGAGGCCAGGCATCGGGTGCGCCAGATCGCCGACGACTACGCGGACGTCGTGCTCGGCATCGAGGGCATCAACGAGCCCGACACGCGCAAGGACGGCTGGGCGAAGCGCACGGTCGCGATCCAGCGCGCGATCTGGGAAGCGACCAACAACAGCCGTGCGCTCAAGGGAGTCAAGGTGGTCTCCCCGTCCCTGCATGACGTCGACGAGGACAGGAGCGACGGAGCGGGCTACCGCGCGCTCAAGCGCCAGGGCATCGCCGACCTGTGCGACGTCGTCGGGCTGCACTCCTACCCCAAGGGGAGGCGGATCACCTTCGGTCTCGCCGACCGGCTGAAGCTGGTCGACATCGCCTACCGGGGCAAGCCGGTGTGGGTCACCGAGTTCGGGTGGACCAACTACTCCGGCGGATCAGGCCAGCGCCGGACCTCGGAGGCCAGGGCCGCCGAGCTGGCCGCTCGAGGGATCCCGAGGATCGCCGACCACCCGAGGGTGCAGAAGGCGTTCCGTTACGAGCTGATCGACAACCCCAGCCACGGCAGTGGAAGCCCGGGTGCTCACTACGGCCTGATCCGCACGGACTGGGCGCGCAAGCCCGAGTTCCGCGCGGTGCGGAGGGTCCTCCACGGTCGCTGATCAGCACGACGCGGCGCACAATGTCGGAATGTTAAGGCCCAGCGCTTGAGCCCATCC
>NZ_DASUTK010000022.1:0-2069 GCF_036374615.1 Nocardioides sp. | reverse complement strand
CCCGCCGAACGCGGACACCGGGTCGCAGGCGTGCGCCTTGCGGTGGGCCTCGGCCGCGTCGGCGCCGATGGCGATGCCGCACGGGTTCGCGTGCTTGATGATCGCCACGGTCGGCGCGTCACCCTGCTCGTCGGCTGCACGCAGCGCGGCGTCGGCGTCGACGTAGTTGTTGTAGGACATCTCCTTGCCGTGCAGCTGCTCGGCCGTCGCGAGCGACCCAGCCGGGTCACCGGCGACGTACAGGGCCGCCTCCTGGTGCGGGTTCTCGCCGTACCGGAGCACGGCCGCGCGGTCCAGTGCCAGGCCGACGAAGCCGGGCCACGAGGTGTCGGGGTCAGCCGCGAGCTCCTGCGCCATCCAGCCGGCGACCGCGACGTCGTACGCCGCGGTGTGGGCGAACGCCTCGGCGGCGAGCTGCTTCCGCTGGGCGAGGGTGAAACCGCCGGCGCCCACGGCGGCGACCACGTCGCCGTAGCGAGCGGGGGACGTGACGATCGCGACCGAAGGATGGTTCTTCGCCGCGGCGCGCACCATCGAGGGCCCGCCGATGTCGATCTGCTCGACGCACTCGTCGGGTGCGGCGCCCGAGGCGACGGTCTCGGTGAAGGGGTAGAGGTTCGAGACGACCAGGTCGAACGGCTCGATCTCCAGCTCGCGCAGCTGGTCGACGTGGGAGTCGAGCCTCCGGTCGGCCAGGATGCCGGCATGCACCCGGGGGTGCAGCGTCTTGACCCGTCCGTCGAGGCACTCCGGGAAGCCGGTGAGGTCCTCGACCTTGGTGACGGGGATGCCCAATCCTTCGATCAGCGCGGCCGAGCCACCGGTCGAGACGAGCGTCACGCCCGCGTCGTGGAGGGCCCGGGCCAGGTCGTCGAGACCGGCCTTGTCGTAGACCGAGACCAGGGCGCGACGGATCGGGACGCGGTCTGCGATGGGGGTGGTGGACACGGGAGATCAGCCTATCCGGACCCGGCGCCCCTCGACGGACCAACCCTCGCGCGCCATCCGCCCCACCGTGGCGACCAGCATCGCCCGTTCGCTGACCTTGATCCGCTCGTGCAGCGTTTCCTCGGTGTCGTCGTCCTCGACCGGAACAGCGACCTGCGCCAGGATCGGGCCGGTGTCGACGCCCTCGTCGACCAGGAAGAGGGTGGCGCCGGTGACCTTGACGCCGTAGGCGAGCGCGTCGGCCGCGCCGTGGATGCCCGGGAACGCGGGGCACAGGGCCGGGTGGGTGTTGACCATCCGGAACCGCCCCAGGAACTGCTCGCCCACGAGCTTCATGAACCCCGCAGAGACGACCAGGTCCGGCCGGTGCTCGTCGACGGCCTCGGCCAGCGCGCGGTCCCAGTCCTCCCGCGTGGGGTAGTCCTTCACCCGTCGTACGAACGTCGGCACGCCAGCCCGTTCCGCGCGGGCCAGGCCTTCGATGCCGTCACGGTCGGCCCCGACCGCGACCACCTCCGCGCCGTACGCCGGGTCGGCAGAGGCGTCGAGCAGCGCCTGGAGGTTGGTGCCCGAGCCGGACACCAGGACGACGAGCCGCACGGCCGGAACTCTACGACGCGCGCTCGAAGGTGCGACGCTGCCACCAGGTCATGGCCAGGCCGCCGAGCAGCCCGCCGATCCCCAGCGCGGTGACCGCGTGGACCAGCACGTCGAAGACCAAGGGCTCGACGAACCTCATCCGACCGGGGCCGACAGCGCCACCTGCGATCGAGGCCAGCGCGCCGAGCACCACCCCCGCCAGCACGCCACCGGCGCAGCCGCGCAGCGCCCCCTCCTCCCACCGGACCGTCGGACGGCGCCGCTGGGCCAGCATCGCGGCGACGGCCGCGGCCAGCGGCGGCACCGCGATCAGCCCCGGAGCCCACCCCGGCACCGGTCCACTGTCGGGAAGCGCGGCCAGCAGCGGAAACGCGGGGAGTGCTCCGGTCACCACGAGCGTGGGTGACACGAGGGTCTGGGCTCCGACGGTGAAGCCGGGGCCGAGCAGGTACGCCGCTGCGAACAGCGTCGCGTTGGGCAGCACCAGCAGCGCGAGCACGGCGAAGAGGGCCATCTCGCCC
>NZ_DASUTK010000021.1:0-40202 GCF_036374615.1 Nocardioides sp. | reverse complement strand
GGCACACAGGCGCTGGCCCGGTCCTACTTCTCGCTGTTCATCCCGCGCGGGAAGGAGGCGGAGTACTTCAGCTTCTACCACGCCATGGACCGCGGGACGTCGTGGTTCGGCACCCTGGTCTTCGGCATCGTCTACACCGCCACCGACTCCTACCGGCCGGCGATCTTCGCGCTGATCATATTCTTCGTGCTGGGCGGTGCGCTCCTGCTGCGAGTCGACACCGAGCGCGGGATCCGCGACGCAGGCAACGAGGTCCCCAGCCGGGTGTGAGGGGGGCCTGGGACGCGCCCGCCCACCCGTTCGGGTGAGAGGATTCGGGGAATCTTGCTCGGCCCTCTACCGTTGAACAAGAGAACTGGACAGCGTTCCAGGCAACCCCGTCCTGAAATCGGGCGTCATACCTTGCAGGACGGGTACGGCGGGGGACCAAGAAGGCGTTGAGGAGGTGGCTCATGGCGGAGCGCACATTGCGTGGTGCCCGGCTCGGGGGCCAGAGTTTCGAGGACGAGCGCGGCATCGAGTTCGCCGCGCGACAGCAGGTCGGCTACCGGTGCAAGCGCGGTCACGAGTTCGAGATCACGATGTCGGTCGAGGCCGACATCCCCGCGACGTGGGAGTGCCCGCGCTGCGGCGCTGAGTCACTGAGCGTCTCCGGCATCGAGCCCGAGGTGAAGGCCGAGAAGCCGGCCCGCACCCACTGGGACATGCTCCTGGAGCGTCGCTCCGAGAAGGAGCTCGAGGACATCCTCAAGGAGCGTCTCGAGCTGCTGCGTGGGGGCGAGATCGGGCCGGCGCACTTGCACCGGGCCTCCGCCCGCAAGCGGAAGGTCAGCTGACAGATCCCGGATGGTCGCCTCGCGGATCCTCGCGGGGCGGGCCGGGACCGTCGTCGACGACCTCGCCCCGGATCACGGTCTCGCCACCGGGTCCGGGGCGTTTCGTCGTGGCGCCCCCTCCGCCAGGGAACCCCGCTCCGAGCAGCCGCCGGGTGACGACCCGCGTGAGGAGACGGCGTGCGACCGGCCGGGTGACGGGCAGGATCAGCAGGACGCCGAAGGCGTCGGTCACGAAACCTGGCGCCAGCATCAGCGTGCCACCGACCAGGATCAACGCTCCGTCGGCGATCTCACGCGCCGGCATCCGCCCGGTCTGGAGCGCCTCGGTGAGGGCGCGCCAGGCGCGGCCCCCCTCCCGCCGGATCAGCCAGGTCCCGAGCACGCTGGCGAGGATCAGCAACAGGATCGTCCACCAGGGCCCGATCACCTGCCCGACCTGCACCAGGACGAAGATCTCGAGCAGCGGGACGCCGACGAAGAGCACCACCAGGAGCAGTCGCAGCAGCCGGCTACCTCGCATCGTGCCGGCCTCCCCCACCGACGCCCCGGCGAACCGCGTCCCGAACCTGTCGGGACCGCTCGCGAAGACCCCAGCCGGTGATCCGGCGCAGCGACTCGACGGCGATCGCGCCGTTCATCTTGGAGTCCCCGCGGGTCCGCTCCACGAACTCGATCGGCACCTCCCGCACCACCAGCCCGGCGCGAAGGGTGCGCGCCGCCAGATCGGTCTGGAAGACGTAGCCGGTCGAGCGCACGCTCCCGAGATCCAGCTTCTCCAGCGTCTGGCGCCGAAAGAGTCGGAAACCGGCCGTGGCGTCGTTGACCCCCAGGTCGAGCAGCGCCCGCACGTACAGGTTGCCGACCCGGGAGAGTGCCTGTCGGTGCCAGGGCCAGTTGACGACCGAGCCCCCCGAGACCCAGCGCGAGCCGATCACCAGGTCGGCGTCGGGCAGCGCTGCGCGTAACCGGTGCAGCTGCTCCGGCTGGTGTGACCCGTCGGCGTCCATCTCGCCGATCACGTCGTACCCCGCGTCCAGCGCCCACTGGAAGCCGTGCAGGTACGCCGCACCCAGTCCGCCCTTGCGCTCGCGGTGCAGCACGTGCACGCGGGGGTCGCCGGCAGCCAGGTCGTCGGCGACGTCGCCGGTGCCGTCCGGCGAGCTGTCGTCGACGACGAGGACGTCGACGTCCGGAGCAGCCGCGTGGAGGCGGCCGACGATCCAGGCGAGGTTGTCTCGCTCGTTGTACGTCGGCATCACCATGACCACGCGGTCACCGCGCCACTCCTCGGTCACGTCGTGGCCTCCTTCATCCGACGCCGACGATACGTGAGCGCCGACCACGCCAGCGCGACCAGGGTGACCCCCACCGCGACGCGCCCCGGCCACTGCCGCAGCCGGACGCCGGGCGTGATGTCGTCCACGAGTCCGACCTCGGCGGTCAGCACCGACTGGGTGCGGATCCCGGCCCGCTCGAGCACGGTTCCGTCGGGGGCGATGATGCCGGACACGCCGTTGATCGCGGCAACAGCGACGTACCGGCCCGTCTCCAGGGCCCGCAGCCGGCTGATCTCGAACTGCTGCTCGATCTGGTTGGTGTGCACGAACAGGGCGTTGCTGGTCTGCACCGTGACCAGCTGGCCGCCCTCGTTCACCTGGTCGTGGATGCCGTCGTCGTAGGCGACGTCGAAGCAGATCGCAGCGGACACCCGCGCGCCGTCGACCGTCAGCGGCGTCACCCTGGTGCCGCTCATCATGTCGCGCGGGATCAGGGCCAGCCGCCCGATGTTCGTGTCGAACAGGCCCCGCCAGGGGATGTACTCCCCGAACGGCACGGGGTGCCGCTTGCTGTAGCGGTCCCCTGCCCCGGTCTCCGATGCCCAGACGATGCTCTGGTTGAGCACGTGCTCGGTGCCGGCGTCCACCATCGCCCCGACGAGGAGAGGCACCTCGAGCGCGGCGCTGGCCCGTTCGATCCCGCTGCCGACCTCGGCGTCCGCGAACGGGTCGACGGCGGTGGAGTTCTCCGGCCAGATCACGAAGTCGGGCCGGGGCTCCTCGCCGTCCTCGATCCGCTGCGCGAACGCCTCGGTCGCCTCGACGTGGTTGCGGGTCACCGCTCGGTGGTCCAGCAGCACGTTCGTGCCGTCGCCTGGGACGTCACCCTGCACGACCGCCACCCGCCGGTGGTCCACGACGGTCGGCTCGTAGGGCACGAGCGCGGGCAGCAGCGAGACCGCCCCGACCGCGGCGAGCGCGAGCAACGAACGTCCCCGGGTGTCCCGGTCGGTCACGAGCCGAGCGAGCAGCGCTCCGAGCAGCGCGAGCAGGAACGAGACGAGCGTCATCCCGACGTACGGGAGGGCCTCCTGCCACGGGGTCCCGGCGGTCGCGAACGCCAGCCGGCCCCACGGCATCCCGCTGAGCGGCCAGGTCGAGCGGATGCTCTCGACCGCCACCCAGGCCGTGGCCACCCAGACCGGTCCCAGCCGCAGCCGCTGCAACCACGGCACGGCGGCTCCGAGCGGGCCGAAGAACGCTGCTTGGAGCGCGGCGAGCGCCAACCAGGCGTCGTACCCGACGACCCGCATCCAGAAGAGCAGCACGAACTGGAAGCCGATGCCGAAGGCCAGGCCGGGCAGCCAGGCTCGCCGCGCCGGGAGCCCGTGGAGGACCAGCACGAACCCGGCGACACCCAGCGGCAGGAGCACCGCGAGCCCGATCGGCTCGTATGCCTGCGCCAGCGCGGCACCGGCGAGCAGTGCGAGACCGGTCCGCAGGAGCACGGGGCAAAGGTACCGGTGGGGTGGGCGTGAGCCGGGTGGGAGCGGGGTGGATCGGGCCCGGACGTGCAGGAGCGGAAGGGCCCCACCGTCCTTCGGGCCGACCCGGGACCGACCGGCTGCCGATCACGAGAAGTTGTCTAGGGAACCTGGGACCCTTCCGCTCTCGCCCTCGCGGTCGTGGACCGGCCTGCGCGGATCACGGGAGGCGAGGGTTGGCTGGACCCCCGTCACGCGACCACTCGGACGCCGGTCCGCCGACCGCGAACTGCGGGGGCGAACAAGACGGCACCTTTGTTGTCCGGAGGGCTCCTGTCAACCGCCCCGCGACCTGCGACAACGCGCAAAGACGCAGGTCAGCGACGGGTGGCCGGGTCCAAAATCGATGGGAAAATCTTGCCCCTGGCGGCGTGTCGCCGACGACACCCGGTCAGCCGGGGACCACGACCGTGCCGACGGCCGTCGTGGCCACGATCGGCGGGTCGAGCACGGCGGCCGCCCCTGGCCGTTCTGCGCTGGCTGCGCCCCGGGCGACGACGTGAACCGCGAACGCGAGCTCACGTGAACGGGTGCCGACGCGCATGATCTCGCAGCTGATCTCGAGCACGTCGCCGGCTCGCACCGGGGCCAGGAACTGGACGTCGCTGTACGACGCGAACAGCCCCTCGTCGCCGTCGGTCGCGATGCACATCTCGGTGGCGACGTCGCCGAAGAGACCCAGGCTGTAGGCGCCGTCCACGAGGTTGCCGGCGTAGTGGGCGTGGGAGTAGGGGACGTAGCGGCGGTGGACGACGCGGCGGCCGGCCTCGGCACGGGAAGAGGTGTCGGTCATCAGGAGACCTTTCGCTCGGACGCGGTGGTGACGCGCTGGACGAGGAAGGACGCCACCTCGCCCGGGGTCGCCCCGCGAGTGAAGACGCGGTCGACGCCGAGCTCCTCGGCCATCGCCTCGTCGAAACGCGGGCCGCCGACGACGAGCAACGGCCGCTTCCCCGCGGGATACGCCTCGCGGAAGGCCGCCGACATCTCGCGGGTGTTGAGGAGGTGGGCGTCACGCTGCGTGACGACCTGGGAGACCAGGACGGCGTCCGCCTGTTCCGCCAGCGCCCGGTCGACTAGCTGCGGGACCGAGACCTGCGCGCCGAGGTTGACGACCTTGATCTCGCGGTAGTACTCCAGCCCCTTCTCCCCCGCGAACCCCTTGATGTTGAGGATCGCGTCGATGCCGACGGTGTGGGCGTCGGTGCCGATGCAGGCGCCTACCACGACCAGGCGACGGCGCAGCACCCGCTTGATCGCCGCATTCGCCTCCGCGGGCGAGAGCAGCGGGAAATCGCGCTCGACCACCTGCACCTGGCTCGGGTCGACGAGGTGGTTGACGCGGCCGTAGACGACGAAGAACGTGAAGTCGGGTCCCATCGGCTTGGAGTGCACCACCAGCGCGGGGTCCATGCCCATCTTGCTGGCGAGCTGGACCGCGGCGCCGTCCGCGACCTTCGAGTGCGGCATCGGCAACGTGAAGGACAGCTGCACCATGCCGTCACCGGTGGTGTCGCCGTACGGGCGGATCGGGCTGCTCATCGGGTCGCCCCCTGGTCGAGCAGCTCGGTGGCCGGGTTGAAGTAGTCCCGTGCCTTCCGGGCGACGCCGTCGAGCCCGCGGCCGCTGTCAGGGGGCCGCTTCATGAGCCCGAAGGTGCCGTCGCCGATCGCGGAGAGCAACGGCGGCAGACCGGTGTCGTCGCGGTCGTGAGCGATCCGGTCGAGCAGCCGGATCGACTCGTCCAGCACGTGGTGTGCGCGCTTCTCGATGAAACCGCCGGGGGCCGGGCGGAAGTCCTCGTGCAGGTTGCCGGCGGCATTCATCACGTACCGGACGTTCTGAAGGGCCAGGTCGCGGTCGGAGAGCCAGGGCGTCACCACCGCCTCGGTCATCATGCCGACCAGCAGGATCCCTTGGCCGGTGAGGGCGCCCACCAGGTTGAAGAAGCCGTCGAGGAGGTAACCGCGGAACACATCGCCCGTCATGTGCCGGGTCGGCGGCATCCACTTCAGCGGCGCCTTCGGGAACAGGTCACGGGCGAGCATGGCGTGGGCCAGCTCCAGCCGGAACGAGTCGGGGATGTCGGGGTCGATCTCGAAGGCGTGACCGAGACCCAGCTGCCAGTCCTCGAGCCCGGCCTCGCGGGCGAAGTACTCGTTGAGGAGCTGGCTGGTCGTGACCGTGTGAGCCGCCTCCACAGCGTCGGCGGTCGTGAGGTAGTTGTCCTCGCCGGTGTTGATGATGATCCCGGCGCGAGCATGGATCTGACGGCTGAAGCGCTGGTCGACGAACGTCCGGATCGGGTTGATGTCGCGGAAGAGGATCCCGTACATCGAGTCGTTGAGCATCATGTCGAGCCGCTCGAGCCCGGCCAGGGTCGCGATCTCGGGCATGCAGAGCCCCGACGCGTAGTTCGTCAGGCGGACGTACCGCCCGAGCTCCCTGGACGTCTCGTCGAGCGCCGCCCGCATCAGCCGGAAGTTCTCCTGGGTGGCATAGGTGCCGGCGAAGCCCTCGCGGGTGGCGCCCTCGGGCACGAAGTCGAGCAACGACTGGCCGGTCGAGCGGATCACGGCGATCACGTCCGCGCCCTCGCGCGCCGCCGCCTGCGCCTGCGGGATGTCCTCGTAGATGTCGCCGGTGGCGACGATCAGGTAGATCCAGGGCTGGCGCGGAGCGTCTCCCACCTTCGAGATCAGCCGCTCGCGCTCCTTGCGCCGCGCGTCGATCCGCCGCATCCCGGCGCCCACCGCCTTCCGGGAGGCGGTCGTGGCGCGGGCGGCGCCGCGGCCCTCGGGCAGCCCGAACCGGACCGACCCCGCGCTCGCGCGCTGGGCGAGGGAGGCGAGGTCGTCCGCTTCGCCTCGGGCGAGCGCGTCCCAGACGGGAAGCGCGACGCCGTGCTCGAGGCCGACGTCGGCGCGGACCGCGTCGACCAGCCGGTTGACCCAGGGCGTGCCGTCGGGGTCGGCCCCGCCGAGCCCGGCGAGGCGGAGCGTGGCGCGCTCCACGGAGACGGTCGTGTGCTTCTTGGCCAGGGTGACGACGGGGCGGCCAACCCTGCGTGCGAGAGCGCGCGCCTCCTTCACGCGGGTGGGGTCGAGCTCGAGGCGGCCGATGGTGCGGGTCATGAGAGTGCTTCCTCGCGGGTGTGGATGGTACGTCCGCCGACGACGGTACGCACCGCCTCCGGCAGGGGTGCGCCGGGCGTCAGGTCCGGCAACCGGTGCTCGGCTGTGCCGCCCGGGACGTCCCAGACGACCAGATCGGCCCGGTCCGGCGGGAGGCCGACGCCCGCGTCGGCGGAGCCACGGGTGTGGGCCAGGTACGCCGACCAGGGATCCAGCCCGTGCTCGCCGACGTGGTGATGGACCGCGGCTCGGACGGCCGCCCACGGGCCGAGCGGGGTCACGGGCGAGTCGGAGCCCAGCGCGAGCCGGACCCCGGCGCGCGCCATGGACCGGAAGGGGTTCGTGTCGCGCCAGCGGTCGTCCAGCCGAGCGGCGTACATGCCCTGGGAGCCGCCCCAGAGCGCGTCGAACAACGGCTGCACGCTGGCAGTCACGTCCAGCCTCGCCATCGTGTCCACGAGGCCGGGCGAGGGCATCTCGACGTGCTCGATCCGGTGCCGTCCGGCGCGCACCCGCTCGGCGCCGAGGTCGCGCTCGGCCGCGAGCAGGCCCTCGTGGATGTTGCCCAGCGCCGCGTCGCCGATCGCGTGGAAGCCGGCCTGGAGCCCGGCCTCGGTGCAGGCGACGACGTGCTCGCGCACCTGGTCGGCCGTCACGTACGCGTGGCCGCAGGAGCCGGGCCGGTCCGCGTACGGCGCGGAGAGCGCCGCGGTGCGGGAGCCGAACGCGCCGTCGGCGACCAGGTCGCCGGCCAGTCCCGCGACACCGAGCCTGCGGGCCTTGTCGACGTCGAGCAGCTCACCCCAGTACAGGGTGGCGCGGAGCCCGGTCTCAGCGGCCGCCTGCCGGACCAGGTCGAGCTCGTACTCCGGTCCGATGTGCGGTGCGGCGTTCTCGTGGAACCCGGCGAAGCCGTGGCCGGCGAGCTCGACGCAGGCTGCGCGTGCGGCTGCGAGACGCTCCTCCGGCCCCACCAGGTCGGAGAGGACGTCGCGCACGGCGTGGTGGGCGGCCCGCTCGACCCGGCCGTCCGGCGTCCAGCCTTCGAGGTCGACCAGGCCGGGGACCACGGCCGCGAGCGCGGGCGACACGACCGCGGAGTGGCCGTCGACGCGTGTGAGGTAGACCCGGCGACCGGGCGCGGCGCGCTCGAGCTCGTCGGCGGTGGGGTGGCGCTGCTCGGGCCAGTGGGTCTCGTCCCAGCCCTGCCCCATGACGACCCCGTCACCACCGGTGCGGTGGACATGGGCCGCCAGGGCCTCGAGACACGCGGTCAGGCTGATGGAGCCCGCGAGGTCGAGCCCCGAGGCCGTGAGCCCGGTCCGCACCACGTGGACGTGCGCGTCGGTGAAGGCCGCGGTCACGAGAGCGCCGCGGAGGTCGACCACCTCGTCGGCACCGCCCCAGGCCTCGGCCGCGTCCTCGTCACCGACGAAGGTGATCTGACCGTTCTCCCAGGCCACGGCGGTCGCCCGCGCCTCGGGCCGGTCCCCCAGGACGACACCGTTGCGCAGCAGCACCCGAGTCATCTCCCGGCACGCCCTTCGAACAGGGATCGCAGGCCCTCGTGCCCGCGGAGCAGCTCCAGCGCGTACGCCGCGTGTCCTGGGACGTAGCCGTTCCCGACCAGCATCGTGACGTCGGCGGCCAGCCCCTCGGCCCCGAGCGCGGCCGCGGAGAAGGACGTGGCCATGGAGAAGAAGATGACGGTGCCGCCCTCGGCCGTGGCGAGGATGGCGCCGCCCTCGCAGCCGGGCACGTCGACGCACACGACGGTCACGTCGGCGGCCCTCCCCGCCGCGGTCGTAACGGCGTCGCGCAGGGCAACGGGGTCACGGGCGTCCGCGATCACCACCTGGTCGGCGAGGCCCGCACCGGTGAGCAGGTCGGCCTCTGCCTGCTGAGGCACGACGCCGACGACCGTGTGGGCACCGGCGTCCCGCGCCGCGGCCAGGCTCAGGGAGCCGGACTTGCCGGCCGCCCCGATCACGGCCACCGTCGCGCCGTCGTACCGACCCACGACACGCGAGGTGAGCGCGGGGGCACCGCACACATCCATCACCGCGAGGCTGAGCTCTGGAGCGAGGTCGTCGGGGATGACGGCCGCGATGGAGCGACCGAAGAGCACGGCGTAGCCGTCGCACGGCACCTGCTCGCTCAGCCCGTCCCAGCGGGCGAGGCCGTCCTCGATCACGAGCGGGGTGAGGCTGAGCGACACCAGCGTGGCGACCCGGTCGCCGACCCGCAGTCCGAGCGGCGAGGCCTCCCCCACCTCCTCGACGGTGCCGACCAGCATCCCCCCTGACCCGGTCACGGGGTTCTGCATCTTGCCGCGGGAGGCGACGATCTCCAGGACCTCGGCACGCACCGCACCGCCATCACAGGTCCCATCGGCGGTGTGCTTGCGCTCGAGCTGGCGGAACGACGCCGCGTCGAGGTTGAGCCGCTCCACGCGGATCCGGACCTCGTCGGGCCACAGGTCCGATCGGGTGTCGAGCCGCTGGGCGGCCTGAGGCAGGACCACCTGCTCGTCGAGCACCCGGTGGAGTCCGGTCGGGTCGCTCGCCACCTGGGTCATCACAGTCTGATTCTCCGTCGTTGTCGCATGTTCTCCGCAAATCTTCCGGCGCGTGAATGGACTTGCCGGACACTGTTCTCGTACTCTCGCAGATAGGTGTGACCCCGGACAAACGGCGCACCGACGTTCCAGCACCCGCAGTCAGTCAGTTCGGAGCAGCCATGACCATCGAGTCTTCCCTCGGCCTCGAGACCACCCAGCCCTACCACTACCAGCGCGTGGAGCTGGTGGAGCCCGACTGGACCCGGTTCCCGGGGTGGCGCGACGTGACCACCGAGGAGTGGGAGTCGGTGCAGTGGCAGCGTGCCCACTGCGTGAAGAACGTCAAGCAGCTGCGCGACCTCCTCGGCGACCTGGTCGACGAGCGGTTCTACGCCGACCTCGAGCGCGACCAGGCCGAGCGCGCGACCATGTCGATGCTGGTTCCGCCGCAGATGCTGAACACGATGGTGCCGACCGCGGTGCCGGGTGGGCCGGGGTCGTGGACCGACGAGTTCTACGCCGACCCGATCCGTCACTACATGATCCCGGTCTTCAGCGACCGGAGGACCGACTGGTCCTCCCACCCGCACGCCACCCGTGACTCCCTGCACGAGCACGACATGTGGGTGGCCGAGGGGCTGACCCACCGCTACCCCACCAAGGTGCTGGCCGAGCTGCTGCCGACCTGCCCGCAGTACTGCGGCCACTGCACCAGGATGGACCTGGTCGGCAACTCGACCGCCGTGATCGACAAGCTCAAGTTCATCGGCAAGCCGAACGACCGGCTCGGCGAGATGATGGACTACCTCCGCCGTACCCCCCAGGTCCGTGACGTCGTGGTGTCCGGCGGCGACGTGGCCAACATGCCGTGGCCCCGCCTCGAGGCGTTCCTGACCGACCTGCTCGAGATCGAGAACATCCGCGACGTACGCCTGGCCACCAAGGCGCTGATGGGACTCCCCCAGCACTGGCTGCAGAGCGACGTGGTCGACGGGATGGGCCGGGTGGCGACCATTGCGCGCGAGCGCGGGGTCTCCATCGCCATCCACACCCACGCCAACCACGCCAACTCGATCACGCCGCTCGTGGCTCGGGCCTCCGCCGCGATGTTCGAGGCCGACGTGCGCGACGTACGCAACCAGGGTGTTCTGCTCAACGGCGTCAATGCCGACCCGCACGCACTGCTCGACCTCTGCTTCCGGCTGCTCGATGGCGCGCAGATCATGCCGTACTACTTCTACATGTGCGACATGATCCCGTACTCCGAGCACTGGCGGGTCTCGGTGGCGGACGCGCAGCGGCTGCAGCACCACATCATGGGCTATCTCCCCGGGTTCGCCACGCCGCGGATCGTCTGCGACGTCCCGTTCGTCGGCAAGCGCTGGGTCCACCAGCTGGCCGACTACGACCAGGTGCGCGGCATCTCCTACTGGACCAAGAACTACCGGACCTCGATCGAGGCGTCCGACCCCGACGCTCTCACGCGGACCTACGAGTACTACGACCCGATCCACACCCTCCCCGTCGAGGGCCAGGCCTGGTGGAACGAGCACGGCCGGCTCGACGAGTCCGCCCTGCGTGCCGCCGAGGTCGCCGAGGCGTCTCGTCGTACCGCTGCGCTGCAGGCTCACTGAGCGGGTCCCCGCGATTCCCCGCTCAGCCGGGGATCCACTGACTTGTTGGGTGAACCATGTCGCTCGAAGTCATGGACTCGCGCACGAGGCTGCCCGTCGTGAACCTGGCCACGGAGGCGGGCTCGCGCGGTTGTCCACAGGTTCGGAGTGGAGCGGTTTCGCCGGAACGCGCCGCGGGGCACGCTCTCGGTCATGGCCGACAACGAAGAGCGTGACTACCTGCTCGACGCCGTGATCTTGCGGCGAGAGCTCCTGGCGGAGGGGTTCACCGACAGCCAGATCCAGGCGATGGTGAAGGCCGGTGAGCTGGCGCGGGTGCGACACGGCACCTACTTCCCCGGGGACCGTTGGGCCACGCTGACGGCCCAGGATCGCCACCGAGTCCTGGTCCGGGCCGTCCTCAAGCGGGCCCACCCGTCCACCGTCGCGACCCATGTCTCGGCGGCGGTCGAGCGCGGTGCACCGGTATGGGGCATACCGCTCGAGGAGGTCCACGTCACCCGGACAGACGGCAAGACCGGCCGTCGGGAGGCAGGGATCGTCCACCACCGAGGTGTGCTCACTGAGGACGACGTGGAGATCCTCAACGGCGTCCCGCTGTCGCGCGCCGCTCGGTGTGCCGTGGAGGTCACAACGATGACGACCGTCGAGCCAGCACTCGTCACGGTGAACGGCATGCTGCACGCCGAGATGCTGACGGCCGAGGAGCTCGCCGCCGAAGTAGAGGCGTGCAAGCACTGGCCCGACACGCTGTCCACGACGATCGTGCTGCGACTGTGCGACGCCCGAGTCCAGTCCGTTGCCGAGTCACGGACCATGTTCCTCTGCTGGGACCAGCACCTCCCCCGCCCGGAGCCACAGGTGCCGATCCGCGATGAGTCCGGCTGGATCTTCGCGTACGTCGACTTCGCGTGGGAGAAGGAAGGCGTGTTCCTCGAGTTCGACGGTCGCATCAAGTATGAGCGCTTCCGCCGGGAGGGCGAGACTCTGGAGCAGTTCCTGATGCGGGAGAAGCATCGTGAAGAGAGGATCTGTCAGCTCACCGGTTGGGTCTGCATCCGCATCACGTGGACTGACCTCGAGGACCCGGTCCAGACCGCGTGGCGCATCCGCCGCATCCTTCAAAGCCGACGCCGGCCGGCCGGCGCCTGACTTCGCGCGCGAGTCCACGACTTCGGGGCCGATGGTTCGCGCACGAAGTCGGTGGTTCCCCGGCTGGGCGGGGAACCGCGGAGGCAGCAGCCTCAGGTGACAGGACGGTTCTCGTAGGGAGTCGAGAGCACGATGGTGGTGCGGGTGGAGACGTTGGCGGCGGCGCGGATCCGGGCGAGGAGGTCCTCGAGGGCGGCGGGGGGGGCGACCCGGACCTTGAGGATGTAGGACTCGTCACCGGCGACCGACCAGCAGGACTCGATCTCGGTGATGTGCCTGACCCGCTCGGGGTAGTCGTCGGGCTGGGCGGGGTCGATCGGGGTGATCGAGATGAAGGCGGTCAGCGGAAGGCCGATCCCGTCGTGGTTGACGGTCGCGCCGTAGCCGGTGATCAGGCCCCGCTGCTCCAGCCGCTTGACGCGCTGGTGGACCGCCGAGGTCGAGAGGCCGGTCGCCTTGCCGAGATCGGTGAAGGACATCCGCCCGTCGGCCGCCAGCAGCTCGAGGATGCGGCGGTCGGTGGCCTCCAGCTCGATCGACGTCACGGCGGACACCCTAGCCGTCCGACAGGCGCGGGGGCCGCGCAGAACGGCGTGGCAGGATGCCCGACGTGACGAAGCGTCTGATGCTGCTGGACACCGCCTCGATGTACTTCCGGGCCTTCTTCGGGATCCCGGAAGTCACCGCCGACAACGGCACGCCGGTCAACGCGGTCCGGGGGCTGCTCGACTTCATCAGCCGGATGGTCGGCGAGTACGAGCCGACGGACCTGGTGTGCTGCTGGGACAACGACTGGCGGCCCCAGTGGCGGGTCGACCTGATCCCGTCGTACAAGTCGCACCGCGTCGTGGCGGTGCGGCAGGACCAGCCGGACATCGAGGAGGTGCCCGACCCGCTGGAGGTGCAGGTGCCGATCATCCGGGCGGTGCTCGACGCGTTCGGGATCGCAGTGGTCGGTGCGGACGGGTACGAGGCAGATGACGTGATCGGCACGCTCGCGACCGGTGCCGGCATGCCGGTCGACGTCGTCACGGGTGACCGCGACCTCTTCCAGCTCGTGGACGACGAGGCCCGCGTCCGGGTGCTCTACATCGCGCGGGGCGTCAGCAAGCACGAGCGGGTGACAGCCGCGGTCGTCCGGGAGAAGTACGACGTGGAACCCGGTCAGTACGCCGACTTCGCCACCCTGCGTGGTGACGCCTCTGACGGGCTGCCGGGCGTCAAGGGCGTGGGTGACAAGACCGCCGCCACCCTGCTGCAGCGGTTCGGCGACATGGCGGGCATCCTGGCCGCCGCCGACGACCCCAGCTCCGACCTCGGCCCCAACCCACGCAGCAAGCTCAAGGCTGCCGCCGACTACCTGGCGGTCGCCCCACAGGTCGTGGCCGTGACTCGCGACCTCGACCTCGGCAAGCCCGACACCACGCTCCCCCACGAGCCGCGCGACCCCGAGCTGGTCGAGGCGCTCGCGCAGGAGTTCAATCTCGGCGGACCGGCCGGCCGGTTGCGCGCGACCCTGGCCGCACTCTGAGTCGGAGCGTCGACCTCGTACGGTGGACCGCATGACTCGGATCGCGATTGTCGGAGGAAACGGACAGATCGCCCGGCTGCTGCACCCGATGCTGCTGGGCGCCGGGCACGAGCCGGTCGCGCTGGTCCGCGCCCCGGAGCAGGCCGCGGCGCTCGAGGCGACCGGTGTGACCGCCCGGCTTCTGGACATCGAGGCCAGCGACGCCGGGGCGTTCGCGACCGCGTTCCAGGACTGCGAGGCGGTCGTCTTCGCCGCGGGCGGCGGTCCGGACGGCAACATCGACCGAAAGCGCACGGTCGACCTCGAAGGCGCTCTCAAGTCGATCGAGGCTGCGCAGCGGGTCGGGATCCGACGCTTCGTCCAGGTGTCGGCGATCAACGTGGACGAGCCGGTCGCCGAGGACACCTCCCCCGTCTGGAAGGCGTACGTCGAGGCCAAGCGTGACGCCGACGCCGCGCTCCGCGAGAGCGGCCTCGACTGGACGATCCTGCGTCCGGGTCGGCTCACCGACGACCCCGGGACCGGTCGGATCGCGCTCGGTGACGTGTCCCGAGCCGAGGTGCCGCGAGCGGACGTGGCCGAGACGCTGGTGGCCGTGCTGGACGAGCCTGCGTCGGCAGGACACCAGTGGAACCTCGTCGCGGGCGAGGTCGACGTCCGGGACGCGGTCGCCTCAGCGATCTGATCCGGCGCCTGGGTCACTCCACGAACGAGGAGTAGGCGACGACGCCACGCTTGAGCCGTCGTAAGGCGCCGCGCGCCGTGTCTCGGAGCTCCCCCGGGCCTGCGGCGTCGGCGACCTGCCCGGTGAGGTCGAGCAGCTGCTTCATCCACCGCACGAAGTCACCGGCCGCCAGGTCGGTGACGGTGAGGACGTCGTCGAGGTCGTCGCCCTCCGCCCACCGATAGGCCGCCCAGGCGAAGCCGAGGTCGGGCTGGCGGAGGAAGTCGAGCCGGTGGTCGCGCTCGAGCGCGTCGAGCTCGCCCCAGAGCCGGACCATCCGGCCGATCACGTCCCTGACCCGGCCGCCGGGCAGCCGCGGGGAGGACGCGTCGTCGGGGCGGCGTGCCTCGAAGACCAGGATCGACAGCGCCGCGGCCAGCTCGGAGGAGGTGAGCTCGTCCCAGAGTCCGTGACGCAGTGACTCCGCGGCCACCAGGTCCATCTCGGAGTAGAGCCGTCGGAGGTGGCTGCCACGCGAGGTGACCGTGTCGCCGTCGAGGTAGTCCAACGCCGTGAGCACGTCGCACACCCGGTCGAACTGGCGGGCCACGGTGTTGGTGCGCTGCTCGATCCGCCGTCGCAGCGTGGCTGCGTCGCGGTCGAGCTTGAACCACCGCTCGGCCCAGCGCGCGTGGTCCTCGCGGTCCGGGCACTGGTGGCACGGATGCTCCTTCATCCGCTGCCGCAGCGCGTCGATCTCCGGGGACCCCTTGGTCGACCCGCCGGCCCCGGAGCGGCGCGGAGGCGGGGTCAGGTCGTGGGTGCGGCTGCGAAGCGCCGAGGCGAGGTCACGACGCTGCTGGGCATTGCGGGCGTTGAAGCCCTTCGGCACCCGGAGCCGGGTCAGCGCCTCCACCGGGGTCGGGAAGTCGATGGGCGCCAGCCGCCGCGCCTGCCGCTCCGCGGTGACGACGAACGGGCGAGGCTCGTCAGCACCGGAGTGCCCGGGGTCGACTACGACGGCGAACCCCGCGAACTTGCCGGCCGGCACGATGATCACGTCCCCGTGCTTGAGCCGCCGCAGCGACTCGGTCGCCTCCTGACGCCGGTCGGACCGTCGCTGCCGGGACGCCGCCTTCTCCAGGTCCGTGATCTCGCGACGCAGCCGTGCGTACTCCATGAAGTCGCCCAGCTCGCACGTCGCGGCCTCGGCGTAACCTGCCAGCGCGTCGTCGCTCTTGCGCAGCTGCCGCGCCAGGCCGACCACCGCCCGGTCGGCCTGGAACTGGGCGAACGACTGCTCGAGCAGCTCGCGCGAGCGCTCCCGCCCGAACTGGTGCACCAGGTTGACCGCCATGTTGTACGACGGGCGGAAGCTCGAGCGGAGCGGGTAGGTCCGGGTCGAGGCCAGGCCGGCGAGCTCGCGCGGGTTCATACCGGGCTGCCACAGCACGACCCCGTGACCCTCCACGTCGAGCCCGCGGCGGCCGGCCCGGCCGGTGAGCTGCGTGTACTCCCCCGGCGTGATGTCGGCGTGGGTCTCGCCGTTCCACTTCGTGAGCTTCTCGATCACGACCGTGCGAGCCGGCATGTTGATGCCGAGGGCGAGGGTCTCGGTCGCGAACACCACCTTGCACAGCCCGCGCACGAACAGCTGCTCGACGACCTCCTTGAAGGCGGGGAGCATGCCGGCGTGGTGAGCGGCGACGCCACGCGTGAGGCCGTCGAGGAAGTCGTGGTAGCCGAGCACGTGGCGGTCCTCGTCGGGGAGGTGCTGGCAGCTCTCCTCCACGAACTCGTAGATCTGGTCGCGCTCGTCCGGCGACGTGAGCCGCACGTTGGCGGACAGGCACTGGGTGACCGCGGCGTCGCAGCCCACGCGGCTGAAGATGAACACGATGGCGGGCAGCAGTCCCTCACGGTCGAGTCGGTCGATGACCTCGACCCGGCTGGGGATCCAGACCCGCCGGCCGTTGCCCACCGAGCGGGGGTTCTTCGACGAGCCAGGGCGGCCCTTGCGCGGTGACCGTCGGTCTCGCATCAACCGGCTGCTCGCGAAGTCGTCACGGGCGATCCGCTCCAGCTCCCGGTTGACCGGCGCACCCTCCTGCACGAACCCTGCAGCCGCGTCGACGTCGGACACGGCGAACAGGTCGTGCAACCGGCGGCCGACCATCACGTGCTGGTACAACGGCACCGGTCGCTTCTCCTCCACGAGCGTGGTGACCTCGCCGCGAACCGTCGCCAGCCACTCGCCGAACTCCTCGGCGTTGGAGACGGTCGCGGAGAGCGAGACCAAGGCCACCGACTCGGGCAGGTGGATGATGATCTCCTCCCACACGGCACCGCGGTCGCGGTCGGCGAGGTAGTGGACCTCGTCCATCACGACGAACCCGAGACCGAGCAGCGTCCGGGAACCGGCGTACAGCATGTTGCGGAGCACCTCGGTGGTCATCACGACCACCGGTGCCTCGCCGTTGATCGTGTTGTCGCCGGTCAGGAGGCCGACCTGTTCCTCGCCGTACCGGGCGACGAGGTCGTGGAACTTCTGGTTCGACAACGCCTTGATCGGGGTCGTGTAGAAGGCCTTGCGGCCGGTCGCCAGAGCGAGATGGATCGCGAACTCACCGACGATGGTCTTGCCGGAGCCGGTGGGGGCGGCGACCAGGACTCCGCGGCCGTCCTCGATCTCGTGGCAGGCGCGCACCTGGAAGTCGTCGAGCTCGAAGCCGTAGTGGCTCGAGAAGTCGGTGAAGACCGGGTAGTCAGCCAAGGACGCTCAGCGCTCCAGCGGCGCACTCCACGGTCAACGGCAGCGCACCGAACCGCTCGCCGTCGGCGTACGACACGATCCCCGGAGCGGCGACGGTGACCGACCGCACCCGATGGTGCTCGTACTGCGGATGGGTCACGTGGGTGCCCTTGAACAGCTTGGGGTAGGTGCGGACCAGGCTCGCCTTGCTCATCGGCCTGATAACGACGACGTCGAGCAGGCCGTCGTCGAGGAGCGCACCCTCCGTGATGCGCAGGCCGCCGCCGAACGACGGACCGTTGCCGACCGCGACCAGCATGGCGTCGAACTGGGTGGTGGTGCCGTCGAGGTCGAGCGAGTACGGGATCGGCTCGAAGGTCCGTAGCTCGGCGAGGGTCGCGAGGTTGTAGCGCATCTGCCCCCGCGGCCAGGTCATCCGGTTGGCGCGCTCGTTGACGACCGCGTCGAAACCGGCCGCCATGACGGTCACGAAGTAGCGGTCACCGCTGCGGGCGAGGTCGATCCGGCGGGGCGTGGAGGCGATCACCCGGTCGGCGGCTGCACCGGGGTCGCGGCGCGGGAGGTGGAGATAGCGCGCCACGTCGTTGCCGCTTCCCGCCGGGATGATCCCGAGGTGGGTGTCCGTCGCAGCCGTGGCCTGTGCGCCGAGGTTCACCATGCCGTCACCACCACACACCACCAGGGCCCAGACGCCGTCGGCGACAGCCCGGTGTGCGAGGACGAGTGCCTCGTCGGCGTCGGCGCCTTGCAGGTCACGCACCGTGAAGCCCGCCGCCCGCAGCCGGGGCAGTGCAGCCGCGCGGGCAGCCGCCCCTCGGCCCTTGCCGGACGTGGGGTTGGTCAGCAGGGCGATCTCCCGGGCCACGTGGGCGAGCCTAGTCACTGACGCCGCGCGGTCCCGATCCGGAGCAGCACCGACCAGTCGTCGCTGGACGCGCCGACCGCCATCGCCAGCCGGGCGATGGCCTCCAGGACCAGGTCCGCGTCGAACCGGCGCCCAGGTACGGCGAGGGTCAGCGCCCCCTCGCGTGACACCAGCAGCACCTGGCCGTGTCGCCACGCCTGATGCGCCCGGGTGCGGACGTCGTCGCTGACGACCGGCACCGGATAGGCCTCGTCGACCGCGAGCAGCGCGCAGCGGAGGCGGTCAACGCCCGAGGTGCGGAGCTGCCCTGACACGAGGTGCCCCGTGCGCAACCCCTCGTCGGACTCCCAGACGACGTCGGGGCCACCCAGCCACTCCGGGAGGTCGAACGGGTCGACGTCGGCGGGCTGCTCACCGTCCGTCACAGTGGAGATGCCTGGTCGTCGTCCCACTCACGCTCGTCCTCGGCCGCGGCGCGGCGGCGGTCGAGGAACCGTGCGATCGCCTCTGAGATCAAGAACAGCATCACCATCGGGATCGCGAGGAACAGCATCGTGAACGGGTCGGTCGACGGTGTCGCGATCGCGGCGAAGATGAAGGTCCCGACCACGACCCAGGCGCGGTGCGCTCCCAGCGCCTTCCCCGGCAGCACGCCGGCCAGGTTCAGCAGCACCACGAACACCGGGATCTCGAAGGCGATCCCGAACACCAGCAGGGTCCGGATCAGGAAGCTGAGGTAGTCGCCGAACTCGACCAGGTTGGTCAGGTCCTCCTGGGTGAGACCGATCAGGAGCTCGAGGCCCTTCGGCAGCGTGAAGTAGCCGACCGCGACGCCGGCCAGGAACAGCGGTCCCGCGACGGCGGCGAACACCCGGGTCCACTTGCGCTCCTTGTCGTGGAGGCCCGGGAGGATGAACGCCCAGATCTGGTAGAGCCAGAGCGGGCTGGTGAGGATGATCGAGGTCGTGCCGCAGAGCTTCAGGTAGAGCATCAACGGACCACCGACGCCGCCGATCGTGGCGATGCTGTCGATGTCGTCGGGCAGCTGGGCGACGGCGTTCTCGTACGGCCGCAGGACCAGGGCGAAGATCGGGTCGAAGAAGAACAGCGCGACGACCATCCCGATGAAGACGATCGTCACGATCTTCAGGATCCGGGCGCGCAGCTCCCGGAGATGGTCGGAGAGGGCCATCCGGCCGTCGGGTCCGACCGGATGGCGAGGCTTGCCTGAGTAGAGGCCTAGGACGCCGGAGATGGACACCGGCGTCTGTCAGCTGGTCGTGCCGTCGCGCTGCTCGCGCACGATCGGGTCGTCGTCGGCCGGTTCGGCGTTACGGGCCTCGATCGCCTTCTGCTCCGGCGTCTTCTGCTCCTCGTCGACGGCATCGTCGTCGTCGACGAGCCCCTTGGTCTCCGCCTTGAAGATACGAAGGGCGCGGCCGCTGCCACGGGCCAGCTCCGGGAGCTTCTTGGCCCCGAAGAGCAGCAGGATCACGAGAACGACGAGGATGAGTTCCCAGCCGCCCGGGATGGCGACGAGTACGTTCATGGTGTGTTCCTCACATCAGGCGTCGGACGTCGTCCATCCTACGCGCCGGGGGTTGCGTACAGGCCCAGCGCCTCCCGCGCCGCGGTCCTGACCGTGTCGGCCCACGCCTGCGGCCGGAGCACCGTGGCGTGCGGTGCCAGGCGCAGCACCAGCCGCTCCAGCCAGCGCCGGTCCCCCACCATCAGGTCGACCTCGAGCGCGCCGTCAGGCTGCCGGCGGACGTCCTCCACCTGGTAGTACTCGACGACCCAGCCTGCCTCGGCGGCCAGCCGCAGCGTGACCCGCTCGCCCTCCACGCCGAAGCCGAAGAGCAGCTCGTTGAGATCGCTGGACGCAGGCGGGTGCACAGCCGGCTCGTCGAGGACGGTTGCGGCGTGGATCCGGTCCAGCCGGAACATCCGGTCGTCCTCGGCGCTGTGGCACCAGGCGGCGAGGTACGACGCGCCGCCGGAGGTCACCACGCCCCGCGGGTCGACCACACGCTCGGTCACCTCGTCCCGCGCGGGGACCCAGTACGTGAGCCGGACCTGCCGCCGATCGCGCACCGCTCCCTCGAGATCGGACTTCAGCCGCGCCAGCGTGGCCTCGCGGGGCTCCACGCCGGGGTCGATCGGCACCGCTCCGGAGGTCGCCTCCTGGAGCTTGCCGAGCACCCGGTCCACGATCTCACGAGTCTCCGGCTGCGCCCCGTTGCGCAGTGCCAGCAGCGCCACCATCACCGCCGTCGCCTCGGTCGCGGTCAGCCGCAGCGGACGTGCCAGGTAGTCGGCGTTCGAGACCCTGATCACGCCGTCGGCCTCCGGACCCTCGAGGGCGTCGAGGTCCACGTCGATCAGGTCGTCCGGGTAGCCGCCCGGCAGGCCGCACATGAAGAGGACCTTGAGGTCCCTGACCACCTGGTCCGCCGGTACGCCGAGCGCGCTGGCGGCATCCTCGACCCTCACCTGGCCGCGGGCGTGCAGGTAGGGCACCAACGTCAGCAGCCGGGCAACCTGCTCGCGGGCCCCTCCGGTGCCGCTCACGAGGCCTCTCCCTGACGGGCCACGGCAGTGAGCCCCGCGACCACGCTCTCGCGGAGCGAGGCCGGCGCCTCGACGTACACGTCGACCGCGTGCGCGAGGACCTCGCCCGTCAGGTCGGCCCCGCCGCGCACGTGGACCCGGTCCCACGCATCGGTGCCGTCCGGCCCGACGACGTCGGTCTCGACGGTCTCTGCCGATCGGCGGAAGGCGTAGCCAGCACCCTGCCGGAGCAGGAGCGTGGCCGACTCCACGCTGGGCGCCGGAGCGAGCCGCCGGGCCACCGCCCGGATGTCGACTCCGGGCGGGATCTCGTAGCCGCCGGGCTGGCCGACCCTGCGGGCCTTGCCGTGGACGCGAGACAACCGGAAGACCCGCTCCTCGCCCCGGTCCTGATCATGGCCCACGGCGTACCAGCGCCCGGAGTAGCGGACGACTCCCCACGGCTCGAGACGTCGGGTTGTCGGTTCCTGGCCGGGGCGCTGGTACTCGAACTCCACGACCTGCCGGTCGCGGGCCGCCTCCCAGAAGACGTCGAACGCCGGCTCGTCGGCACCGAGCCGCGGGCCGACCAGGTCCAGGGCGCCCGCGTCCACCGGCACGCCGGCCGCGGTCAGCTTGCGAACCGCGCCGGTGGTCGCCTCCGCCAGCCGGGCGTGCTCCCAGACCTTGGTGGCGAGCCCGACGACCTGCGCCTCGTCTCCGGTCAGCTCGATCTGCGGCAGCTGGGCCTCGTCGGGCCGGATCCGGTAACCGGGCTCGTCGTCGAAGTACGCGTCGAGCTGACCGACCTCGATCGGGACGCCGAGCGAGCGGAGGTCATCCTTGTCACGCTCGAACATCCGCTCGAAGGCCTCGTCGGTCGAGTCCGGGTACAGCAGCTCGCGCACCCGCTCCTTCGCGATGTAGCGGCGCTGCATGAGCAGCATGATGAGGAGGTTGAGCAGGCGCTCGCTCTTCTCCACCGCCACGGCCCGCTCCGGCTCAGGCTGCGCCGAGGACGTCGACCACGAAGTAGAGGGTGTCGGTGCCCTTGATGCCGGCACCCTTGTTGCCCTCCTCGCCGTAGCCGAGAGCCGGCGGGATCGCCAGGATGACGCGGCTGCCGACGTTCTTGCCCACGAGCGCCTGGTCCCATCCCTTGATCACGCCGCCGGTCCCGATCGCGAACGCCGCGGGGTTGGCCGTGTAGCTCTCGTCGAACGGCTTCTTGCTGTCGTAGACCTGCCCGAGGTAGTTGACCGCGATGGTCTGACCCTGCTCGACCGCCGGGCCCTCCCCCTGGATCAGGGTGGCCTGCTGGAGCTTGCCGGTCGGTGCGGGCGTGCCGGAGAAGTCGAAGCCCGTGGGGGCGGCCCCGTCACCCTGGAACGACGGTGCCCAGGCGGGCGCCTTGAGCTCCTCGCCGTCGACCTCGGCGTCGACCTCGCTGACGATGTCGACCACGGTCAGGATCGAGTCCTTGTTCCCGATGTTCAGCGACGCGTTGCCCTCGGGACCGAACGCGGTCTCGGCGGAGGCGGACAGCGCGATCCGCGAGCCGATCGTGCGGCCGTCGACTGCTTCGAGGAAGAGCGGGCTGAGCGACTTCTCGTCGACCGTGAGCAGCTGCGGCGCGGACGCGTCGTACGTGCTGTAGGCCTTCTTCTGAGTCGTGCCGTTGCCGATCCAGATGTGGGCGAACACCGCGTCGCCGCTCTCCACCTCGTCGCCGTCGCCCTCGGAGACCACCCGGGACTCGACGTCGCCGGCGGCGAGCTCGCCGTCCCAGGTGACCTCGGGATCGCTGCCGACCTCACCCTTGATGTCGATGGACTCGAGCGACGCGGCGCCGCTCGCAGAGCTCTCGCTCCCGGGCTCGCCCGAGTCGTCGCCGCACGCGGCGAGCGAGACGCCGAGCGTCAGCGCGAGGAACAGGGGCAGGGCACGACGAATCACGGAGCAAACACCTTCAGTACGGGATTGGTTGGTCAGACTGCGACGGCTCACCCTAACCCGCGAGTCCAAGGGAACCCTGAGAGGGACCGCCCGGCGCCGAACGGGCTCACATGCCGTCGATCAGGCGCTGCACCCGCTCGTCGTGGGCTCGGAACGGGTCCTTGCAGAGAACGGTGCGCTGCGCCTGGTCGTTGAGCTTCAGATGCACCCAGTCGACCGTGAAGTCACGGCGCCGCTCCTGCGCCTTCCGGATGAACTCCCCCCGCAGCCGAGCCCGGGTGGTCTGGGGCGGCACCGACTTAGCCTCGAAGATCTTGAGGTCGCTCGTCACCCGGGCCACGGCGCCCCGCTTCTCGAGCAGGTAGTACAGGCCGCGGCCGCGGTGGATGTCGTGGTAGGCGAGGTCGAGCTGGGCGATCCGAGGGTGTCCGAGGGGCAGACCCTGCTTCGTGCGGTAGCGCTCGATCAGCTTCCACTTGATGACCCAGTCGATCTCCCGCTCGATCAGGCCGAGGTCGTCGGACTCGACAGCCTTGAGACAGCGCTCCCACAGGTCGAGGCACTGCTCCACCACCGGGCTGTGCAGCTGGCGTCGGTCGACGAAGTCGCGGGCCTTGGTGAGGTACTCCTGCTGGATGTCGAGCGCACTGGCCTCGCGACCGTTCGCCAGCCTGACCTTGCGACGTCCGGTGACGTCGTGGGAGATCTCACGGATCGCGCGGATCGGGTTCTCCATGGTGAGGTCGCGCATCACCACGCCCTCCTCGATCATCCGCAGCACCAGGTCGCAGCTGGCCACCTTGAGCAGGGTGGTCGTCTCACTCATGTTCGAGTCGCCCACGATCACGTGCAGCCGGCGGTAGCGCTCTGCATCGGCGTGCGGCTCGTCGCGGGTGTTGATGATCGGACGGCTGCGGGTCGTCGCGCTGCTGACCCCCTCCCAGATGTGCTCCGCGCGCTGGCTCACCGAGAACGACGCGCCACGCGGCGTCTGGGTGACCTTTCCGGCGCCGACCATGATCTGGCGGGTGACGAGGAACGGGATCAGGACGTCGGCCAGCCGGCTGAACTCCCCCGCACGGCTGACCAGGTAGTTCTCGTGACAGCCGTAGGAGTTGCCTGCGGAGTCGGTGTTGTTCTTGAACAGGTAGATCTCGCCGGCGATGCCCTCGTCGTGCAGGCGCTGCTCGGCGTCGAGCAGCAGCCCCTCGAGCACCCGCTCGCCCGCCTTGTCGTGCGCGACCAGCTCGGTGATGTCGTCGCACTCCGGCGTGGCGTACTCGGGATGGCTGCCGACGTCGAGGTAGAGCCGGGCGCCGTTGCGCAGGAACACGTTGCTCGATCGGCCCCAGCTGACCACCTTGCGGAAGAGGTAGCGGGCGACCTCGTCGGGGCTGAGACGGCGCTGCCCCCGGAACGTGCACGTCACGCCGTACTCGTTCTCGATGCCGAAGATCCGCCGGTCCACGTGGTCAGCCTAGGCCCGGGCTGGGTGTTTGGGTCGGTGTTGTCGAGGTGTGGGTGCGGCGCCGGGTCACCGTTTGGACACAAACGGCCACGACACGCCGAGGAAGTGTGCCGTGTGCGACCAATCGTCAGACGCCGGGTGGTCGTCCCAGCCAGCGGTTCGACACCCGATCCCGACCGGCTTGGGAGAGGCAGGAGGCCGCGACCATGAGACGCCAGGTGCGCAGTCGTCGCGGATCGTGTGCGCGACCGATCAGCCGATCGATCTCCTTGAGCGTCTCGAGGTCACGGATGAGCAGGTCGCCCTTGGTGTACCCGCGACGTTCGTACGGTGTGCCGGCCAGGAACCGCTCGCGGCGGAGATCGCGATGGTGCTGACGCTTCTGGCGATGCACCGCGCCGTCGTACTCCTGGACGAAGGGCGTGCCGACGATCAGCAGGTCCGCGAGGGCGTGCTGCTCCCCGTCGGTGAGCGGAGCCTGCGGCCGCACCGGAACGTCGATCGCCTCGTGAAACAGCCGGAGACAGGTCTCCCACGCAGAGTCGCTCTTGTCCGTGCTGGCTTCCCACGCGCGGCGCAGGGCCACGACACCGGGACGCGACGTCGCCATCACGCCCGTGATCTCCGCAGTGGTCACGTCACGCCGCCGGCGGGCGGCATCGGTGAGGATGACGAGATCGAGGTGGGCGAGGTCGCGGGCCGCGCGGAGCAAGATCTCGGGAGCGGAGTCGACCGGCAGCCCGGCGCGCTGCTCCGGCATCGTGACGTGCGTCAGACGTGACACCTGAAGTCCGGGGCGCCGGGGCCGTTGGTCCAACTGATTCGTGGCCGCGAACACCGGGACGATGTCTGGCAGCTCTGGTAGCCACCACCCCCTCAGTCCTGCGCCGGTCACGTGAGTGAAGCGGGCGTCGTCGGGCAGCACAGCCAGCCAAGCACGTAGTCGGCGGAGCTCCTCCGGCTCGCCGTGGTCGAGGGGGATGCGGGTCTGAAACAGCCCATGGCTCACCCTGAAGTAGTCAGGGTCGCGGACATTTCCTCGTACGACGTCGTGGTCCATGGGCATGGGCGAAGCGTCTGGGATTCCGCGCGGCTAGGACTCCGGCGCTATTCGCCGTTGTGTACAAGGCGTGCTGGAGTGTGCCTGTTCATGGCAGCTGGTCCGACATCCTCGGCGGCGCCCCGGCGCCCGCGCACCCCAGCCACGCATCATGCAACGCAGCACACGGCGCCCCAGTACGCGCGCAGCTCGTCAAGAAAGCCGCACACGACGCGCAGAACGCGGATTTCTGACGCCGCGCCGCCGCACGGACACGCCTGCGGATGCCTCGCGGTCCACGGGCGTCGATTGGGCAGAAACAGCACGCTGACCCGGCGTGTCGTCGCCGTTTGTGTCCAAACGGCAGCCAGGAAGGCCAGCCCACCCCACCGCGGTGAAGAGACTCAGCCGAGCGGGTCGCGCGGGTCGATCGGGGGCGCTACGGGGGGCTCCTGGGGACCGACCGGGTCGGAGGGCGGCGGAGTCGGCTCGCCGGACACCGGGTGCTCCAGCGGCGGGGTCGCACCGCTGGTCTGGTCCGTGGGATCCGCGGGGTTGTCGACACCGCTCGGGCTGACGGCGGCCGACTGGTCGTCGTCCTCGGGCGCCGGCGAGGCCGGGCCACGTTCGCCCAGCATCCGACCGAGGTCGCCGGGGCGGATCCGCCGGAACTTGCGGGGCTGGGTACGGGTCCGGTCGAGGACGGCCACCTCCAGGTCGCTCTCCGGGATCACGCGGTCGGAGGAGTCCGAGTGGCCGAGCGCGCCGACCGCGAGCCGCAGCGCCTCCTCGAGGGACAGCCCCGCCTCGAAGCGTGACTCGAGGAAGCCGGCGACGGTGTCGACCGCGCCGCCCATCACGGCGTACCCCTGCACGTCGGCGACCTGACCGTCGAAGGTCAGCCGGTAGATCTGGTCCTCGGAAGGCGCGTCGCCCACCTCCGCGACGAAGAGCTCCACCTCGTACGGCTTCTCGCCGCCGCTGGAGAAGATCGTCCCGAGCGTCTGCGCGTAGGCCGTGGCGAGACCCCGAGCGGTGACGTCGCGGCGGTCGTAGGCGTAGCCGCGCATGTCGGCGAGCCGGACGCCCGCGATCCGCAGGTTCTCGAACTCGTTGGAGCGGCCCACGGCAGCGAACGCGATCCGGTCGTAGATCTCCGCGACCTTGTGCAGGGCACGAGACGGGTTCTCGCAGGCGAACAGGATCCCGTCGGCGTACTGCACTGCGACCACCGAACGGCCGCGCCCGATGCCCTTGCGGGCGAAGTCCGCCCGGTCCTTCATCAGCTGCTCGGGCGAGACGTAGAACGGCATGCTCACGCGCGGTCACCCCCGGTCAGCTGTGCCGCAGGCCCGTCGGGACGGGTCATCCGGCCGGCGATCATCCGGTCGGCGATCTCGGCGACCGCCGCGTCGGGCATCCGCTCGCCGCCGTCGCGCGTGACGAGGTGCACGACCGGGAAGATCCGTCGCGTGAGGTCCGGCCCGCCGGTGGCGGAGTCGTCGTCAGCGGCGTCGTACAGCGCCTGGACGACGACCTCGACCACCTCGGTCTGGCTCAGGTCGTCACGGTAGAGCTTCTTGAGCGCGCCCCGCGCGAAGAGCGATCCCGAGCCGACGGAGTGGAAGGCGGTCTCCTCGTAGCGGCCCCCGGTCACGTCGTAGCTGAAGATCCGGCCCTGGTCCTGGACGAGGTCGTAACCCGCGAAGAGCGGTACGGCGGCGAGGCCCTGCATCGCGAGCCCGAGGTTGGCGCGGATCAGCGCTGCGAGGCGGTTCGCCTTGCCGTCCATCGACAGCGTGATGCCCTCGATCTTCTCGTAGTGCTCGAGCTCGGTCTGGAACAGACGCACCAGCTCGACGCCGATGCCCGCGGTGCCGGCGATGCCGACGATGGAGTACTCGTCGGCGGGGAAGACCTTCTCGATGTCGCGTTGGGCGATTACGTTGCCCATCGTGGCCCGCCGGTCTCCCGCCATCACCACCCCGCCCGGGTACGTCGCGGCGACGATCGTCGTCGCGTGCGGCGACAGGTCGGCGGCATGCCCCTGCGGAAGCGCCCGGCGCGAGGGCAACAGCTCGGGGGCGGCACCGGCCAAGAACTCGGAGAACGAGGAGGAACCGGGCTGGAGGAACGCAGCGGGCAGGCGCGGCTCGTCGCTCACTGTCCGCCCTTCTGGATGAAGGACTTCACGAAGTCCTCGGCGTTGCTCTCGAGGACGTCGTCGATCTCGTCGAGGATCGCGTCGACATCGTCGTCCAGCGCTTCCTTGCGCTCGGAGACGTCGCTGTCGATGTCCACCTCGGGAGCAGCCTCGTCCTCCGAGGCCTTGCGAGGTTGCTTCTGCTCCTGTGCCATACCCCGACCCTATCGACTCAGGCCAGCCGGTGGGCGGCTACCGCGTCAGAGCGCGGACGAGTTCCTCCGCGGTGTCACAGCGGTCGATCAGCTCCCCGACGCTGGCCCGGCTGCCACGGAGCGGGTCGATGGTCGGAACCCGCTGCAGGGACTCGCGGCCCGGCAGGTCGAAGATGACCGAGTCCCAGGACGCGGCGGCGACGCTGTCGGCGTACTTCTCGAGGCAGCGGCCCCGGAACCAGGCGCGCGTGTCCTCCGGCGGGTCGTGCATCGCGGCCTCCACCGAGGCGTCGTCGAGGAGCCGCTCGATCCGGCCCATGGCCGCGAGCTTGTGGTACAGGCCCTTCTCGGGCCGGACATCGGCGTACTGCAGGTCGATCAGCTGCAGCTTGGCATCGCTCCACTCGAGGCCATCGCGGTCGCGATAGTGCTCGAGGAGCTTCAGCTTCGCCACCCAGTCCAGCTCGGTGGCGCACTCCATCGGGTCGCGCTCGAGGCGGGTCAGGACCGACTCCCAGCGCGCGAGCACGTCGAGCGTCTGCGGGTCGGCGTCCGAACCGAGCCGATCCTCCACGAACTTCTTGGCCAGGTCGAGATACTCCAGCTGCAGCTGCACCCCGGTGAGGCTGCGCCCGTCGGTAAGGGTCACGCGGTGCTGCAGCGTCGGGTCGTGGGAGATCGCCCGCAGCCCGGCGACCGCCCCGTCGACGGTGAGGTCCCGGTCGAGGAAGCGGGCCTCGATCATGGAGAGCACCAGCGCCGTCGTGCCGACCTTGAGGTACGTCGACACCTCGGCCAGGTTGGGGTCGCCGAGGATCACGTGCAGCCGGCGGTAGCGCTCGGGATCGGCGTGCGGCTCGTCGCGGGTGTTGATGATGGGACGCTTGAGGGTGGTCTCGAGACCGACCTCGACCTCGAAGAAGTCGGCCCGCTGGCTGATCTGGTAGCCGTGCTCGCGCGCGTCCTGGCCGATCCCGACGCGGCCCGCCCCACACACCACCTGACGCGAGACGAAGAACGGCGTGAGGTGGCGGACGATGTCACCGAAGGGCGTGCTGCGCCGCATCAGGTAGTTCTCGTGGGCCCCGTAGGAGACACCCTTGTTGTCGGTGGTGTTCTTGTAGAGGTTGACGGGCGACCCGTTGGGCAGCGCGGAGGCCCGGCGGGACGCGTCGAGCATCACCTGCTCCCCCGCCTTGTCCCACCGCACCAGGTCGAGCGGCGTGGTGACCTCGGGCGTGGAGTACTCCGGGTGGGCGTGGTCGACGTACAACCGTGCCCCGTTGGTGAGGATGACGTTGGCGAGCCCGAGGTCCTCGTCGGTGAGCTGGCTCGGGTCGGCCACCTGGCGTGACATGTCGAAGCCGCGGGCATCGCGCAGCGGCGACTCCTCCTCGAAGTCCCATCGAGCGCGCCGCGCCTTGACTGTCGCGGACGCGTAGGCGTTGACCACCTGCGAGGACGCGACCATCGGGTTCGCGAGCGGCTGACCGGGGATCGAGATGCCGTACTCGACCTCCGTCCCCATCACGCGCCGGACGCTCATGTCACGAGCCTAGTTGGTGGACGGCAATCCCTCGCCGGGGCACACCACACCGTTCTCGAAGGACCGGCTCAGACCTGCGCCCTCGGTCCAGGCCCCTTCGCTGCGTCGTGACTCAGCGCTTGCGCAGCTTCGGCACCAGGAAGAGCAGCACCAGCACGACGGCGACGATGATCAGGATGGTCTTCATGTCCGGAACCTATCGGCCCGCGGGGTCGGTCTAGGCTCACCCGCATGGGTGTCTGGGGTGACCGCGTCGTGCCCCGCCTGACGGACCGGTCACTCCGCAAGCCGGCGATCGGGGAGCTTCGCGCCGGGGCCTGCGCCCCGCTGGCGGGTCGGGTGCTGGAGCTCGGCTTCGCCGGGGGCCTCAACATCAGGTTCTATCCGCCCGCCGTCACCTCGGTGTCCGCGGTGGAGCCGTCGGAGGTCGGGTGGGGCCTCTCGGAGCGTCGCCGGGCGCGGACCGACATCCCGATCGAGCGGCGAGGACTCGATGGCCAGCGGCTCGACGAGGCGGACGCGTCGTACGACTCGGTGCTGTCGACGTTCACCCTCTGCACGATCCCCGACCCGTCGCTGGCCCTCGCGGAGGCGCGGCGGGTGCTGCGGTCCGGCGGCGTGCTGTGCGTGCTCGAGCACGGTCTCGCACCGGACGCCCGGGTCGAGAGCTGGCAGCAGCGGATGGAGCCGTTGCAGCGCCGGTTCGCCGGCGGCTGTCACCTGACGCGCGACATCGAGGGCCTCGTGACCGAGGCCGGCTTCGAGGTCACGCACCTGGAGACCGCCTATCTCGACGGTCCCGCCCTCTCGCGGCCCTGGACCTACGTGTACCTGCTCACCGCACGCCGGCAGGGTTGAGGCGCGGCACTCCTGCTGAGCCCCGGGGGACTGCGGTGGTCTCGGCGGCTACAGGTACTGACCGGTGTTGGAGACCGTGTCGATCGACCGCCCCGGCTCGGTGCCCTGCTTGCCGGTGATGAGAGTACGGATGAAGACGATCCGCTCCCCCTTCTTGCCGGCGATCTGCGCCCAGTCGTCGGGGTTGGTGGTGTTCGGCAGGTCCTCGTTCTCCTTGAACTCGTCGAGACACGCCTGCATCAGGTGCTGGACCCGGATGCCGCGTTGGTCGTGCTCGAGGAAGTCCTTGATGGCCATCTTCTTCGCGCGGTCGACGATGTTCTGGATCATCGCGCCCGAGTTGAAGTCCTTGAAGTACAGGACTTCCTTGTCGCCGTTGGCGTAGGTGACCTCGAGGAACTGGTTCTCCTCGGACTCGGTGTAGATCCGCTCGATCGTGCGCTGCACCATTCCCGCTGCCGTCGCCTTGGTGTCGCCACCGAACTCCGCGAGGTCGTCGGGGTGCAGCGGCAGGTTGGGCGTGAGGTACTTGCTGAAGATGTCGCGTGCCGACTCGGCGTCGGGCCGCTCGATCTTGATCTTCACGTCGAGCCGGCCGGGTCGCAGGATGGCGGGGTCGATCATGTCGGGCCGGTTCGTGGCCCCGATGACCAGCACGTTCTCGAGCGCCTCGACACCGTCGATCTCGCTCAACAGCTGCGGCACGATGGTGTTCTCGACATCGGAGGAGACCCCCGAGCCGCGGGTACGGAACAGCGAGTCCATCTCGTCGAAGAACACGATCACCGGCGTGCCGTGGCTCGCCTTCTCACGCGCTCGCTGGAAGACCAGCCGGATGTGCCGCTCGGTCTCGCCGACGTACTTGTTGAGGAGCTCCGGGCCCTTGATGTTCAGGAAGTACGACTTGCCCTCCTGTCCGACCCGGTCCTGGGAGTGCCGGGCCGCCACCTTCTTGGCCAGCGAGTTGGCGACCGCCTTGGCGATCAGCGTCTTGCCGCACCCGGGCGGGCCGTAGAGGAGCACACCCTTGGGCGGCTTGAGCTCGTGCTCCTTGAAGAGGTCGGGGTGGAGGTAGGGCAGCTCGACCGCGTCGCGGATCTGGTCGATCTGGTTCATCAGGCCGCCGATCGCGTCGTACGCGATGTCGGGGACCTCCTCGAGGACCAGCTCCTCGACCTCGGACTTCGGGACCCGCTCGTAGACGTAGCCGGCGCGACCCTCCAGCAGCAGCGAGTCTCCGGCCCGCAAGGTGGTGCCGCGCAACGGCTCGGCGAGCCGGACGACGCGTTCCTCGTCGGCGTTGGCGATCACGAGGGCGCGCTCGCCGTCGGCGAGCATCTCCTTGAACATGACGACCTCGCCGACCTCCTCGAACTCGAGGGCGGCGACGACGTTGAGCGCCTCGTTGAGCATGACCTCCTGGCCCCTGACCAGGGCGTCGAGGTCGACGTTCGGGCTGACGTTGACCCGCAGCTTGCGGCCGCCGGTGTAGACGTCCACGGAGTCGTCCTCGTGCCGGCTGAGGAACGTGCCGAATCCGGCCGGCGGCTGCGCGAGCCGGTCGACCTCCTCCTTCAGCTTCGTGATCTGGTCGCGGGCCTCGCGCAGCGTCTGGGCGAGGCGTTCGTTCTGGGCCGTGACGGCGGAGAGCGACCGCTGGGTGTCGGCGAGCCGCAGCTCCTGGGCGCGGGAGTGCCCGGGGGCGTCTCCCAGCCTGCGGCGGAGGTCCGTCACCTCGGCCTCGAGGAAACGCACCTGTTGAGCGAGCTCGTCGGGCGACCGGCCGGACGTGCTCGGTGGCTGTCCTTCGGTGGACGACATCGGTGTCACCTCCCAACGACGACCCTACCCGCGCGCCGGTGCGACGGCAGGTCTTCCGCCGCGCGCCGGATCACGATTTGGGACGCCGTGCGGCCCTTCAGTCCGCGAACGGCTCGTCGAGGACCTGGGGCGGCAAGTCGGCCGGGCGCGGCCCGAGGTAGTCGGGTCCGTAGGCGCCCGGCGCGGGGCGGCGCTTCTTCGCCGGCGCCCTCTCCCCCGCAGCCATCCGGCGCGCGGTGACGAGGAACGCGGTGTGACCGATCATCTTGTGCCCCGGGCGGACCGCCAGTCCCTCGACGTGCCAGTCGCGGACCAGTGACTCCCAGACGGCGGGCTCGGTGAAGCCGCCGTGGGCACGTAGCGTCTCGACGTAGCGCGACAGCTGGGTCGTGGTCGCGACGTACCCGCACACGATCCCGCCGGGGCGCAACGCCCCGGCCACTGCCTCCACGCACTCCCACGGCGCCAGCATGTCGAGGATGACGCGGTCGACCCGCCGCCCGGAACGCGGCAGCTCCTCGGCGAGGTCGCCCAGGTCCAGTCGCCACGCCGGGTGGGTCTCGCCGTCTCGGGTACCGAAGAACTGAGTCACGTTGCGCCGTGCGACCTCCGCGAACTCCTCCCGCCGCTCGTACGACGTGACGGACCCGTGCGGACCGACCGCGCGGAGCAGCGAGCAGGTGAGCGCTCCGGAGCCGACACCGGCCTCGACCACGTCAGCTCCGGGGAAGACGTCGGCCATGGCGACGATCTGAGCCGCGTCCTTCGGGTAGACGACGGCTGCGCCGCGTGGCATCGAGACCACGAACTCCGACAGCAGCGGCCGGAACACCAGGTAGCTGCCGCCGGCGGACGACATGACCGTGAAGCCCTCCTCACGCCCGATCAGCTCGTCGTGGTCGAGGTGGCCCTTGTTGGAGAAGAAGCGCTTGCCCGGCTCGAGGCAGATGTTGTGGCGGCGCCCCTTCGAGTCGGTGAGCCGCACCCACTCCCCGGCCCGCAACGGACCGCGGTGCACGCCGGACCAGGCCTCGGGCGGGACGTCGGGCGGGACGACCTCCTCAGGCACGTGCCCCGCCCTCGCGGAACGCGCGGTCGACGTCGGCGGTCGACAGGACGCCGTAGATGGCACCGTCGGGCTCGACCAGCAGGTACTCGTCGGCCGGCGTCCGGGTGATCGCGAGGACCAGCTCCTCACCGGTGATCGTGGCGGGCAGCCGGAGCCCCGCGTCCAGCGTGCGGCTGACGGTCGACACCGGGACCCACGGCCGGCGGTCCTCCGGGGTGGCGAGAACCGCGGCCTCGCTGACCACGCCGACCGGGTGGCCGGACGTCGTGACCGTCACGATGCTGCCGGCCCGGGCCTCGTTGGCGCGCCGGACGGCTTCGGCGAGCGGCAGGTCGTCGGGGACCGTGATCGTGCGCCGGGCGAGGTTTCGGGCGACCAGCGAGGGCATCCGGCGGCGCAGCTTCGCCGAGGTCATCGCCGAGGTCGCCCCGCTCCACAGGAAGAGCGCGATCACGAAGGCCAGCACGTAGTCGACCACGTCGGCCGGGCGGTCCACGATGCGCTGGATCAGTAGCGGGTAGAACAGCGCGGCCACCGCGGTCAGGCGACCGCCCCAGCCGGCCACGATGGTGCCGGTGTGCATGCTGCCGGTGAGCCGCCAGATCCCCGCGCGCAGCACCCGGCCGCCGTCCAGCGGCAGCCCCGGTACCAGGTTCAGACCGCCCACCAGCAGGTTCGCGAGGGCGAGCCCCCCGGTGGCGAGGGAGATCAATCCGCCCGGAGAGACCAGCCAGAGACCCGCGCCGACCACGCCGACCGCCAGGGAGGTGATCGGCCCGACGACGGCGATCAGGAACTCCTCCTTCGGGCGTCGAGACTCGCCCTCGATCGCGGTCATGCCGCCGAGGAAGTGGAGCGTGATCGAGCTGACCGGGAACCCGAACCGACGCGCCATCATGGCGTGGGAGACCTCGTGCAGCAGCACCGAGACGTAGAGGATCACCGCGAAGGCGAGTCCGGCGACGTACTTGAGGCCGCCGAGCCCGGGCTGGGCCTCGTCGATCACCGGGGCGAGGACGAACGCGATCAGGGCCGCGACCACGAACCAGGACGTCGTGACCAGGACGTCGCTGCCGCCGATGGTGCCGATCCGGAAGGTCCCGGGAGGACGCGCACGTCCGCTGGTTCCCGCGTGGGAGCCGGGCGTGGATCGGTCGCGGTCAGGCACACCTCGAGGCTATCCGAACCCCCGGCACGCGCCGGCGCGCGGCGGGCCGCCCCGGGACTGTCGGTGGCCGCTCCTAGGCTGATCACATGACAGTCGGGGAGTCGCCGTCGATCCCGCTCTCCACGCCCGTGGACGGCGTGGACGTGCTCGGTGCGATCTCTCCGAGCCGCGCGGGCGACTTCATGGCCTGCCCGCTGATGTACCGGTTCCGCACGATCGACCGCCTGCCCGAGCCGTTCAGTCCCGACGCGGTCCGCGGCACGCTGATCCACAAGGTGCTCGAGGATCTCTTCGACCTGCCGGCCGGCGACCGCACGCCCGACCACGCTGAGGCGATGCTGGTGCCCGCCTGGGAGTCGCTGCTCGAGGCCGAGCCCACCCTTGCCGAGATGTTCACCGGCGAGGGGGCCGACGTCGCTGCCTGGCTCGCGACCTGCCGCGGCGTCCTCGAGCGCTACTTCTCGCTGGAGGACCCCCGCCTCCTGGAGCCCGCCGAGCGTGAGCTGTACGTCGAGGCGCTGCTCGACAGCAAGCTGCTGCTCCGCGGCTTCGTCGACCGGCTCGATATCGCGCCGGACGGGCGGATGAGAGTGGTGGACTACAAGACGGGCGGGGCGCCTGGTGAGGGCTGGGAGGCCAAGGCCCTGTTCCAGATGAAGTTCTACGCCCTCGTGCTGTGGCGCACCCGCGGCGTGGTCCCCGCCATGCTGCAGCTGGTCTACCTCGGCAGCGGCGAGATGATCCGGTACGTCCCCGACGAGCAGGACCTGCTCGCCACGGAGCGCAAGGTGGAAGCCATCTGGCAGGCGATCGCGCGGGCGACCGAGTCCGGCGACTGGCGCCCGAACCGCTCGCGGCTGTGCGACTGGTGCTCCTTCCAGGCGCTGTGCCCCGAGTTCGGCGGGACACCGCCGCCGTTGCCCCTCCGCGAGCCGGCCGACCCCGGCGAGCTCACGGCCGAGGACGTCGACTGACTCCTGGCCCTTCCCGCCCCCGCCGTTGATTCGCGCGCCCGCGGCAGTTCAGTCGCGCACCTGCGGCTGTTCGATCGCGGATCTGCGGCGTACGAGGCCGGGAGGCCGCACATCCGCGACTCGAGTGCCGCGAACACACGAATCAACGGGCCTGGTGCCGCGAACTAGCCGAGCGAACCAAGGGCGGCCAGGTCGGCCACGTCGAGGTCGGCCAGTGAGTCGCGGAACACCCGGCGGTCGCCGTCCAGGACCGGGACGTGGTTCGGCACCACGAGGACCAGGCAGCCCGCGGCCTCGGCGGAGCGGGCGCCGGTGTTGGAGTCCTCGATGGCCAGGCAGTCGGCCGGGTCCAGCCGCAGCTCGCGGGCGGCCTTGAGGTAGGGCTCAGGGTGGGGCTTGCCGTGACTCACGATGTCCCCGGTCACGACCACGTCGAACGTGCCGTCGGGCAGCGTGGCGAGGACCGGCGCGACGAATCGCCGGTACGACATCGTGACCAGGGCGCGCGGGACGCCGGCATCGGCGAGCTCGGCCAGCAGTTCGCGCGCTCCCGGCCGCCACGGAACGGCCTCGCTGACCCGCGCCACCACGCCGTCGAGCAGCTTCTCGACGATCTCCGAGGGCTCGAGGCCGATCCCCATGTGCTCGCGGATGTACCGACCGGACTCGAGCAGGTCGAGCCCGACGAGGTTGAGCGCCTGCTCTGTCGACCACGTGCCACCGTGCTCCTCGGCGAGCGCGAACTCCGACGCGATCCAGTAGGGCTCGGTGTCGACGAGGGTGCCGTCCATGTCCCAGAGGACCGCGGCCGGCCACCGATCGTCCGGCACGCTCAGTCCTCCGGGTCGTAACCGAGGTTGGGTGAGAGCCAGCGCTCTGCCTCGCTGAGCGTCCAGCCCTTGCGCTCGGCATAGTCGGCCACTTGGTCGCGACCGAGCCGGCCGACCACGAAGTACTGCGACTGCGGGTGGGAGAAGTACAGGCCGGACACCGACGCTCCCGGCCACATCGCCATCGACTCGGTGAGCTCGATGCCGGTGGCGTTCTCGACGTCCAGCAGCCGCCACAAGGTGTGCTTCTCGGTGTGGTCGGGACACGCCGGGTAGCCCGGAGCCGGGCGGATGCCTTGGTACTGCTCCTTGATCAGGTCGGTGTTGGCGAGCTTCTCGTCGGGCGCGAAACCCCAGAGCTCCTTGCGGACCCGCTGGTGCAGGCGCTCGGCGAACGCCTCGGCCAGCCGGTCGGCCACGGACTCCAGCAGGATCGCGTCGTAGTCGTTGAGCGCCGCCTTGAACTCCGCGATCTTGTCCTGGACGCCGAGGCCGGCGGTGACCGCGAACCCGCCCACGTAGTCGCGGAGCCCGGTCTCACGCGGGGCCACGAAGTCCGACAACGCCCGGTTCGGTACGCCGGAACGGTGCTCTCCCTGCTGACGCAGTGTCCGCAGCACCGCCGTGGGCTCGTCCCTGTCTTCGGTCAGGTAGACGTGGATGTCATCGCCGACGCTGTTCGCGGGGAAGAGACCGATCGTCCCGTTCGCGGTCAGCCAACCCTCCCCGACGATCCGGTCCAGCATCTGCTGGGCGTCGTCGTAGAGCTTCCGGGCGGTCGGCCCGCTCGACGGGTTGTTGAGGATGTCGGGGAAGGACCCCTTCATCTCCCACGCGTTGAAGAACGGCTGCCAGTCGATGTAGCGGCGCAGCTCAGCCAGGTCGTAGTGGCGGAACACCCGCAGGTGCTGGGTCTCCCCGCGCCGGCCGATGATCGGGGACACGTCGCGCTCCTGCTGGAGCAACAGGTGCGGTCGCGGCGGACGGTAGCCCGTCCAGTCGATCGGGGTCGCGTTGGCCCGAGCCGCCTCCAGCGTCACCATCGGCCGGTCGTGCTTGGCGGCGTGCCGCGCCCGCAGGCTGTCGTAGTCGGTGCGGATGTCGGCGAGCAGCTTTTCCCGTTGCTCGGAGTGCAGCAGCGCCGCCACGGTCGGAACCGACCTGGAGGCGTCCTTGACCCACACGACCGGTCCGTCGTACTTGCCGTCGACCTTGACCGCTGTGTGGGCACGCGAGGTGGTGGCACCGCCGACGAGCAGCGGGATCTCGAACCCCTGTCGCTGCATCTCGGACGCCATCGTGACCATCTCGTCGAGCGACGGGGTGATCAACCCGGACAGCCCGATCGCGTCGGCCTCGACCTCACGCGCGGTGTCGAGGATCTTCTGGGGTGGCACCATCACGCCGAGGTCGATCACCTCGTAGTTGTTGCACTGCAGAACGACGCCGACGATGTTCTTGCCGATGTCGTGAACGTCGCCCTTCACGGTCGCCATCACGATCGTGCCGTTGGTGTCCTTCTGCGTCGCGAGCGCGGGGTCCTTCGCCTTCTCTGCCTCGATGAACGGGATGAGGTAGGCGACCGCCTTCTTCATGACGCGCGCGCTCTTCACCACCTGCGGCAGGAACATCTTGCCCGCGCCGAAGAGGTCGCCGACGACGTTCATGCCGTCCATCAGCGGCCCCTCGATGACCTCGATCGGGCGCCCGCCGCGAGCTTCGATCTCTGCGCGCAGCTCCTCGGTGTCGCTCTCGACGTAACTGTCGATGCCCTTCACGAGGGCGTGCGTGATCCGCTCCGACACCGGGAGCTCGCGCCACTCCTCGGCGGCCGCCTCGACCTCGGCCGAGGCGCGGTTGTAGCGCTCCGCGATCTCGAGCAGTCGCTCGGCGGCATCAGGTCGCCGGTTGAGGACGACGTCCTCGATCCGCTCCCGCAGCTCGGCGTCGACCTGGTCGTAGACGGTCAGGGCACCCGCGTTGACGATGCCGAGGTCGAGCCCGGCCTCGATCGCGTGGTACAGGAAGACCGCGTGGATCGCCTCACGCACGGGGTTGTTGCCCCGGAACGAGAAGCTGACGTTCGAGATGCCGCCCGACACCAGCGCGCCTGGCAGGTTCTGCTTGATCCAGCGGGTCGCCTCGATGAAGTCGCTGCCGTACGCCGCGTGCTCGTCGATCCCGGTCGCGACCGCGAACACGTTCGGGTCGAAGATGATGTCCTCCGCCGGGAACCCGACCTGCTCGGTCAGGATCCGGTAGGCACGCTCGCAGATCGCCTTCCGCTTCTCCAGGGAGTCGGCCTGGCCGTTCTCGTCGAAGGCCATCACGACGGCGGCTGCGCCATACCGAAGGCACAGCCGGGCATGTTCGACGAACTGCTCCTCGCCCTCCTTGAGCGAGATCGAGTTCACGATCGGCTTGCCCTGGACGCACTTGAGGCCGGCTTCGATGACCTCCCACTTGGAGGAGTCGACCATCACCGGCACGCGACAGATGTCCGGTTCGCTGGCGATCAGCTTCAGGAACCGCTCCATGGCCGCGACACCGTCGATCATCCCCTCGTCCATGTTGACGTCGATGACCTGGGCGCCGTTGTCGACCTGCTGGGCGGCGACCGTGAGCGCGGTGTCGTAGTCGCCGTCCTTGATCAGCGTGCGGAAGCGTGCCGAGCCGGTGATGTTGGTCCGCTCCCCCACGTTCACGAAGAGGCTCTCCTCGTCAATGGTGAACGGCTCCAGGCCGGACAGCCGCATCGCGCGCCGCGGCTGCGCCGGAACCCGCGGCTCGGCGCCCTTGGCCGCGGTCGCGATCGCCGAGATGTGCTCAGGCGTGGTGCCGCAGCAGCCCCCGACCAGGTTCACCAGCCCACTGGTCGCGAAGTCGCCCAGCACCACCGCCATCTGGTCCGGCGTCTCGTCGTACTCGCCGAACTCGTTGGGCAGACCCGCGTTGGGGTGCGCGGCGACGAAGCAGTCCGCGATCCGCGACAGCTCCGCCACGTAAGGGCGCAGGTCAGCGGCGCCGAGGGCGCAGTTGAGCCCCACCAGCAGCGGGCGCACGTGCCGCACGCTGTTCCAGAACGCCTCGGTCGTCTGCCCCGAGAGGGTGCGGCCGCTGGCGTCGGTGATGGTGCCTGAGATCCACACGGGCCAGCGTCGACCCGCGTCGTCGAAGAGGGTCTCGAGCGCGAAGATCGCGGCCTTGGCGTTGAGCGTGTCGAAGACGGTCTCGACCAGCAGCAGGTCGGCGCCACCGTCGACCAGGCCGCGGGCCTGCTCGAGGTAGGACGCCGCGAGCTCGTCGAAGGTGACGTTGCGTGCTCCGGGGTCGTTGACGTCCGGGGAGATCGACGCCGTCCGGTTGGTCGGGCCGAGCGAGCCGGCGACGTAGCGGGGCTGCTCAGGTGTGGAGTGCTCGTCGGCGGCGTCGCGGGCCAGCGCAGCGGCCGACCGGTTGAGCTCGTAGCAATCGTCCTGGAGCCCGTAGTCGGCCTGGGAGATGCTCGAACCGGTGAACGTGTTGGTGCACACGACGTCGGCGCCGGACGAGAGATAGGCCCGGTGGATGTCGCGGATGATCTCCGGCTGCGTCAGCGACAGCACGTCGGAGTCGCCCTTGAGGTCATGGGTGTGGTCGGCGTACACCGACCCCCGATAGTCCGACTCACCCAGCTGGTGGCCCTGGATCAGGGTGCCCATGGCACCGTCCACTACCAGGATGCGCTCCTGCATCGCGGCGGTGAGCGCGGCCGTCGCATCGGGTCGGTGAGCGGGTTCCGGCACGATTCTCCTTCCGGGCCACGGAATCGGTAGCGGGTGTTCCAGCCTAGGGACGCCGTCCGAGGAGTGGACGGAGCTCCCGGATGGTGACACGACCGCTGGGATCGATCGTGACACTGCCGACGCGCCGGGCGAAATCGTCGGGCATTCGCCACGCCGGTGACCCCAGGATGACTAGGGTGGTTGAGTGATCGAGATCGACGACGCTCCGGACCTGATCGACCCGATCGTGATCGCGGCGTTCGAGGGCTGGAACGACGCGGCCGAGTCGGCCTCCGCGGCGATCGACCACCTGATGCGCGTGTGGGACGCCCGTGTCGTCGGGGCGGTGGATCCCGAGGACTTCTACGACTTCCAGGTCAATCGCCCCATGGTCGGCACCGACGAGAACGGGCACCGCCGGCTGACCTGGCCGAGCACCCGGATCGCGATCGCCTCCCCGGCCGATCTCGACCGCGACCTGATCCTCGTGCGCGGCATCGAGCCGAACATGCGGTGGCGTCAGTTCACCGCGGAGGTCCTGGCGGCGTGCGACGACCTCGGCGGCCAGCTGGTGGTCACCCTGGGTGCGCTGCTCGCAGACACACCGCACACCCGGCCGATCCCGGTGACGGGCACCGCGACCGAGCCGGACCTGGTCGACCGGCTCAAGCTCGAGCAGTCGAACTACGAGGGCCCCACGGGGATCGTGGGCGTCCTCCAGGACGCGTGCAGCCGGCTCGACATCCCCTCCGTGTCGTACTGGGCAGCCGTGCCCCACTACGTCGCGCAGCCACCCTGCCCCAAGGCGACGCTGGCGCTGCTGGGCCAGCT
>NZ_DASUTK010000020.1:0-5795 GCF_036374615.1 Nocardioides sp. | reverse complement strand
GGCAACCGACGCCGCGCATCGATCCCGCTTCCTGCGTCGGCCTCTCTTCCGAGATCGACGCGCTGTTGAGCTCCGCGCCGTCGGGATCGCGGTGGTACCTGAGTCTGCTCACGGTGGACCTCGACGTGCCGGTCGTCGCCGCGCTACTCATCGACGACGCCGGCAGGCCGATGACCTCGCTCGGCATCGCCGCGGACGCGGACCCGTCCCACGCGATCCTGCTGGCCCTCGAGGAGGCTCTGCTCACCAGGTTCATGCTGACCAGGAGCCCCGAGTTGCGTGCTCGCGGCCCGCTCGGCGGCGACTGCGCCACCCTGCGCGACCACGCCCTCGTGCACGCCGACTCCCGCGAGCTCAGGGAACGGATGGGGTTCCTCCTCGACGACGGACCGCTGCTCGCAGCGGATGACGTGGCTGCTCGCTTCGCAGGCCGGCCGAACGCACTGTCGGTTCTCCTCGCGGCCGACTTCGACGTGCTCACCGTGGACGTGACAACCGAGGACGTGGCCCGGGCGGGTCTCGTCGTCGTTCGCAGCATCGTGCCGGGTCTGCAGCCGCTCGACAACGACCATCGCTACCGCTACCTGGGGGGCCGCAGGGTGTCGGTCACGGAACCCAACCCGGACCCGCATCCGTTCCCCTGACAGGTCCCGGCAAACGGGCCGCGTCACGGTGCCGGGGTATGGCTCGGGACCTGTCCGAGGTGCCGCCTCGACACACCGACCAGGTCACAGGCTTCACCATGGTTCGAGGAACGAGGCAGCAGGGTCGGCGCGATTCGGGACGGCGACATCGGGGGGACAGGTCGTGCCGTGTCCCAACCCGTAGGGTGCCGCGATCCGGTAGCTGCCCGGCTCCGGCGCATGCAGCACGGTCCAGCTGTCCGAAGTCTCGTCCTCCTCGGAAGGGGTCACCGATTCGCTGAGGCAGCCACGGTGGTCGGCCGGAGTCTCTGCCTCCGCTTCGGGCGGCTCCAGCAAGCTGCCGTGCTCGTCGACCAGGCCGAGCCAGGGTGAGTAGGGGATCCGGACCAGCACCGTGCCGGCGTCGGGCATCGTGATCACGACCTGGTCCGCGTCGAACGCGGTCACTTCCGCGGGCGGGTCGACCAACGGCGTCGGTGCCAGGACCTCGAAGAGCCGCCAGTTGTCGTCGCTCCACACCTCGCTCAGGTAGTTCGGGCCGGTGGCGACGAGCCGGGCCTCCGCCTGCGCCGCCACGTCGGAAGGGCCGGTCGCCAGCACGACGTACTGCACCGCCCACCGGCTCAGCCAGGTGCGGTACGACGCCGGGGTCAACGCCCCGGGCTCGTAGAAGACCGGGTTGCGCACGGTGTCCGCCTGGCGGTTCCACCCCCGGGCGAGGTTGACGTACGGCGCCAGCGCCGAGGCCTCGCGGTGGCTCCGGGTCGGCACCACCTCGACCCGGCCGCGATCGGCCCCGCGCCGCTCGAGCTGCCGCACCAGGGGAGCGAGGTCGTTCCATGCGGCGTTCGACTGGCTGTGGATCACGTCCCGCGCGGCGACGGCGACCTGCCAGACCGAGGCGGTGGTGATGGCGGTGGCGAGCACCACCGCGCGCACCGTCGCCCGGGTGTCCCGGCGCTCGCGCAGGGCGGTCAACGGCGAGGACCGCGCTGCGGCGATCGCGACCAACAGGGTGCCGCCGAAGACCAGCCCGAGCCGGTTCATGTTGCTGCCGATGGGGGACGGGACCATCCAGACGGCGATGACACCGACCGTGTAGAGCAGGGCACCGAGCCGCACGGTGCGCCATGACGGCGGGGCGAGCACCCAGCAGGCCAGGGCGAGAGCGACCGGCAGGATCGTGGAGCTGAAGCCCATCGGCTGCCGGCCCGAGAAGGGGAAGGCCAAGGAGGACAGTGCGATCACTGCCAGGGGTGGCCCGCCGAGCAGCCACGCCACCGTGCGCCGACCGGCCAGCCACGACGCAGCCGCCACGACGCCGAGGAACAGGCCGGCGACCGGGCTCGAGGCCGTGGCGAGGGCCGACAGCGTTCCGGCCAGGACCGCGCGGGGTCGGCCCGGCCTGCCCGCGGTGGCGCTGCCCGGGTCCTGCCACGCCTGCACGACCGCCAGGGCGGCCAGGCCGCACATGGTGCCGAGGGCGAAGGTGACCCGCCCCGACACGGCGCTGCCGGTGAGCGCGAGCGCGCCGTACAGCGCCGGCCACGTCGGCCGGCGGACCGCGGGGTCCCGCAGGAGCAGCAACGCGAGCAGTCCCGCTGACACGGTGCCGGCGAGCACCAGGGTGACGCGCACGCCGAGCGCCGCCATCACGTACGGCGACAGCAGACTGTACGAAGCGGGGTGCATGCCGCCGTACCAGGCGAAGTTGTAGGCGCTGCCGGGGTGGTCCCGCGCGAACTCGGCCCAGGCGTCCTGCGCGGCGAGGTCCCCGCCGCTGCTGGCGACCAGCGTCACCCAGAGCCCGTGCAGAACCAGCGCAGCCACGACTGCCGGCAGGACCGGGTGGATCGGCCGAGCCGTGCGAAGCGTCCCGATCGTCGTGGTGTCGGTCCCGACCCGGCTGTGCGCCTGCATCCTGTGTCCCCCTGCAGTGCCGTAACGGCAGCCGTGACCCCGCCACGCGCCGTCGTCAGTCAGCTCAAGGTTGCCACAGCAATCGGCGGGCGCGGGGAGCTTGCTGCTCCTCGGCGTCTTGCTGGTGCTCACTGCCGTGTCGGCGTGGTTTGTGGCCCGTCGCGATGTGTAAGCCAGGGCCCCGCCGAGGTGGCCAGTAGTGCCCACGGAGGACGCGTCAGGCTCGCGGGCAACCCGCCGGCGACCAGCCGGTCATTCCAAGTCGAATGGCGAGCGAGCCGAGAGTTGTGAGGCGAGGTGCGCCGCGGCGGAGCCGATCTCGTGCCCCAGGCGCAGGCACGACTGCGGTGCGTGGTCCTGAAGGCCGCCGCCTACCGCGACGAGCAGCGCTGGATGAGCGGCGGCCAGAGACTCCACGACGTCCTCGAGGACGACGACGTCCTCGGGCATGCTCACCGCCAGCACGACACAGACGGCATGTCCGAGAGTCGCGGCTGCGGCCCACTGAGCGGTCGGGACGTCTGCGCCGAGGTAGGTGGTGGCGAGGCCGGCCCGCCTGGTCGCCACAGCGAACGCCAGCAGCGCGACCTCGTGACGGGCTCCTGCCGGCAGGCCGACGAGGACCCGCGGCCCTCGGGCTGCCGCTCCCGAGGCCTCGAACGCGGCGTTGAGCCTGCGGACCACCCCCTCCGACACCAGATGCTCCGCGGCCACGGTGACCCTCCCGGACTCCCACGCGAGTCCGAGCTGGCGCATCGCCGGAAGCAGCCAACCATCGGCTACCGCCTCGAACGAAGCGGTGCTGAACTCATGGTCCAGGACGGTCGCGAGGCCGGTGACGTCGAAGTCCTCCGCGACCCGGACAAGCGCCTCTATGTCGCCGTTCGGAGCAGGGCCATGGAGCGCTGCAGGCGGCTTAAGCGGCGATCGGTCCGCTGTTCGCCGCCTCGTCTCCTCCGCGGCCTGCCGCGCCGACCACCCGGCGAGCACGAGTCCCCGCATGGTGATCAGCGCGCGCACCGAGTCGGCGTCGTACAGCCGATAGCCCGCGTCGGTTCGGCGGGGCGCGATCAGGTCGTAGCGCCGCTCCCAGGCCCGGAGCGTCGAGACGCTGACGCCGACGAGCTCGGCTGCGTGCTTGATGGTGTACACCGCCGTGCTGCGCTCAGGCCAGTGCCTTGCGCAGACCCTCCTCGGCGTCGTCGCCGAGCTTGCGGAACGCTGGCGCGGCTAGGGGAGCCAGCAGCCTGGCCAGCCCCTTGAACGTGAACTCCGCGCGGTACGTGAGCTCGGTCCCGCCGCTCGAAGTGGGCTTCAGCGTCATCGTGTCGTGGGCGACGACGGTCTTGTTCTCGCCTCGCAGACGGAAGGTGTGGGGCGCCGCGTCCTCCTCGACGACGTAGATGAGCTCGGTCGTCCGGCCGAGGAACTCGGAGACGTTGTGGTATCGCGTGCCAATCCCTCCGTCCCCCTCCTCGCGGGTGGTATTGACCGTGCCGGGGTCCCACTCGTTCGTGGACGTGAAGTCCCGGAGGTAGGCGTAGACCTCCTCCGGGGGGCGCGGAATTTCGATCGTGCGGACGATGTCCATGAATCTCCCAACCTTTGACATACCTGATACAAACACCCTACAGTCCTTATACATGAAGGGCAATCCGATGCCCCCGCCTTCCCGAACCACCGACGTGTCAACCCATCCGCAGGAGACGCCATGACCCGCCCCACCGTCGCCGTGATCGGTGCCGGCGTCTCCGGCCTGACCGCCGCCCACGTCTTGGCGAAGACGCACGCCGTGACGCTGTTCGAGGCTGCCGACCGCCTCGGTGGCCACGCCCACACCCACGACGTGACCACAGAGGACGGTCGTTCACTGGCCGTCGACAGCGGCTTCATCGTTCACAACGAGCGGACCTACCCACACCTGTTGCGCCTCTTCGCGGAGCTCGGTGTAGAGACGCGCGCCACCGAGATGAGCATGAGCATCACGTGCGCCTGCGGGCTGTCGTACGCCGGCGGTAGGGGCGTGCGGGGGATCCTGGCCCAGCCGCGCCGCGCGGCCGATCCCCGTTTCGTCCGGATGCTCGTCGAGGTGCCGCGGTTCCACCGGGAGGCCCGACGCGTGCTGGCCGCCGGCGATGCCGAGACGACCTGGGGTGAGTTCCTGGATGGCTGCGGGTTCTCCGACTACTTCGTACGACACTTCGCGCTTCCCCTGGTGTCCTGCGTGTGGTCCTCCGGGGACTCCGACACGCGTGCCTATCCGGCGCGCCATCTCTTCCGATTCCTCGATCACCACGGGATGCTCACGGTCAAGGGGTCACCTTCGTGGCGCACCGTCGTCGGCGGCTCACGTACTTACGTCGACCGCTTGACAGCCCAGCTGGAAGATGTGCGACGGGGTACGCCGATCACCTCCCTGACGCGGCACGAAGGGACTGTTGACGTCGTCACCGCAGACGGTGCTCCCCAGAGCTTTGACGCGGCTGTCATCGCGACCCACGCCGACCAGGCCCTGGCGCTGCTCGCCGACGCGACGCCCGCGGAGAAGGAGGACCTCTCCGCCATCGGCTACTCGGTGAACCGGACCTGGCTCCACCACGACTCTTCGGTGTTGCCGGACCGTGGCGCTGCGCGGGCGTCCTGGAACTATCGGATGCGCTGCGACGCTCCCGCCGAGGGAGTCGTCGTGAGCTACTGGATGAACCGACTGCAGGGGCTCACGGACTCCCGCGACCATGTCGTGACCCTCAACGCCGAGGGGCACGTCGACGAGGCCACGGTCGTCGCGGAGATGGCCTACGCTCACCCGATCTTCACGACGGCAGCCGTCGAGGCGGCCTCGCGCCTACGGAGCGCCGGTGGCGCCCGGCTCGCGTTCGCAGGCGCGCACCTCGGCTGGGGCTTCCACGAGGACGGCTGCCGCTCCGGGGTGGAGGCAGCCGCCAAGCTCGGAGCCTCGTGGTGACCGTCCCTCTCATCCCACCCTCCACGCCCGCCCTGGTCGTCGGGACCGTCGCCCACGCGCGTCACACGCCCGTAGAACATGCGTTCCGCCACCACCACTACCAGTGGCTGGTGGACGTCGACGCCTTGCCGGAGCTGCCCTGGCCGACCCGGCTGCTGGCGCGGTTCGATGCGCGCGACCACCTCGACGGCGGTCGTCAGGGCGGGGGCATCCGCGGGGACGTGTCACGTTTCCTGGCCCACCGCGGAGTCGAGCTCGTCCCGTCC
>NZ_DASUTK010000019.1:0-11352 GCF_036374615.1 Nocardioides sp. | reverse complement strand
GGGCGCCCTCGACCTGGCCGAGCGCCACCAGCTCCGCCGGGTCGCCGGGCTGCGCACCGAGCTCGAGGACATCACCGAGGTCGAGTATCGCCAGCTCCGCCTGGAGCGGGTGGTGCTCGTGGGCGTGTGGACCGAGGGCACCGTCGAGGACGCCGAGAACTCCATGGCCGAGCTGGCGCTGCTGGCGGAGACCGCCGGTTCGGAGGTCCTCGAGGCGGTCTTCCAGCGGCGCACCAAGCCCGACCCGGCGACGTACGTCGGGCGCGGCAAGGTCGACGCGATCGGGGAGATCGTGCAGGCGACCGGCGCCGACACCGTGATCTGCGACGGTGAGCTCGCGCCCAGCCAGCTCCGCAACCTGGAGGACCGGCTGAAGGTCAAGGTCGTCGACCGGACCGCGCTGATCCTCGACATCTTCGCCCAGCACGCGAAGTCGAAGGAGGGCCAGGCGCAGGTCGAGCTGGCCCAGCTCAACTACATGAAGCAGCGGCTGCGCGGCTGGGGCGGCCAGCTGTCCCGCCAGGCCGGTGGCCGGGTCGGCGCCGACGGAGGCGGCATCGGCGGCCGTGGTCCCGGTGAGACCAAGATCGAGACCGACCGGCGCCGGATCAACACCAAGATCGCGAAGCTGCGTCGCGACCTGAAGGAGATGGCCGGCACCCGGCAGGTGAAGCGCCAGGAGCGCCGCCGCCACCACATCCCGAGTGTCTCCATCGCGGGCTACACCAACGCCGGCAAGTCGAGCCTGCTCAACCGGCTGACCGACGCCGGCGTGCTGGTCGAGGACTCGCTCTTCGCGACCCTCGACCCCACCACCCGCCGGACCCAGACCACCGACGGCCGCGTCTACACCATGAGCGACACCGTCGGCTTCGTCCGGCACCTTCCCCACCAGCTGGTCGAGGCGTTCCGGTCGACACTGGAGGAGGTCGCCGACTCCGACCTGATCCTGCATGTCGTCGACGGGTCCCACGCCGACCCCGAGGGCCAGATCTCCGCGGTCCGGGAGGTGCTGTCCGAGGTCCACGCCAGCAAGGTGCCCGAGCTGATCGTCATCAACAAGGCCGACATCGCCGACCCGCTGGTCGTCCAGCGGCTGCTGACCCGCGAGCCCCGCAGCGTGGTGGTCAGCGCCCGCACCGGCGCGGGAATCACCGACGCGCTGACCGCCATCGAGGCCGCGCTGCCCCGGCCGGGCGTCGAGTTCGCCGCGCTGCTGCCCTACGACCGTGGTGACCTGATCGACCGGCTCCACCGGCACGGCGAGATCGACACCATGGAGCACACCGCTGACGGCACCAGGATCAGCGGGCGCGCGAACCCCGACCTGGCCGGCGAGCTCGCGGCGTACACCGTCTGACACTGTCGTGGCCCGCGTCCTCCCGTTGTGGCGGCAGGCGAGTCCTTGTCGGCACCGACCCTCACGCGGCGTTTGATCGAGGCCTACCTCGAGCACCCGCGGCCGGGAGCGCTGATGGCGCGCGGGCTGTCCAACGACGACATCGCGGCGCAGCTCGTCATCGCGCAGGCCACCGTGAAGACCCACGTCAACCGGGTGCTCGCCAAGCTGGGTGTCACGACACGGGTCCAGGCGGTGGTGCGGGCGTACGAGGCCGGCGTGGTGCGGGTCGGGTAACTGGTCTAGTCAGGTCCGCCCTCGAGGGTTGACCGGTCGCGAGCCCGGTGTGACGGTGTCAGACAGTCGATCCTGGGGGAGGGTCGGCATTCAAACCGGGGGGAAACGTCATGCGGATTCGGCGTTAGGCAGTTCCTGAGAAACGACCCGCGGGCCAGCGTGATCAACACGCCGGCCCGCAGGCGTCTCCCCCGTCAGCCCTTGGCCCGGGCCTTGGAGCAGGCGTTCTGCACTGACACCGTCTCGCCGCGGTCGATGACGACCTCGCGGGTGCTGATCACCTGTCCCTGCTGGTTGGTGCAGCTGAGGACCCACTTCTCCTTGATGCCGGTGTACGTCGGCGGATCGGGGCTCTGGAACGTGACCTCACCCTCCCAGTCGTCCTCGGCCGAGCCACCCTCGTAGTTGTCGGCGACCAGGGTGTAGGTCCCGGCGACCGGGTCCGGGATCCGGATCCGCTCCGGGTTGGCGAGCGTCGCACCCGAGCCGACCGGATCGCCGTCCGGGCCGATCACGAAGAAGTCCCAGTCGGCGGCGCCGGGCCAGCCGAGCTCGAGGGTCGCGTAGCCGTTGTCGACCTCCGGTAACCCTCCGACCTCGAACGTGAGCTCCTCACTCTCGCCCTCGGCTGGGATGCCCTCGGGGTTGACCAGGGTGATCGGCTCCTGCGGGTCGGCCACCGGCTCGCGCCCGTAGCGGCCGGCCACCAGCGGCCTGGTCGAGGGGTTCACGTGCAGCGTGAACGGCCCTCCGTTGGAGTGGTAGGTGTTGGTCAGCGTGTCCTCGTACCAGATCGGGTCGCGGGTCGAGCCGTCCGGCTGGATCACCGGAGACGTCGCCGATATGTGGGTCTTGGTGACCGTGATCGTGCGGCCCTTCGCCGCCGTGCCTCTGATCCGCGAGTGCAGCGCGGGATCGGCGGCCGCGGCGGCCGCCGTGAAGTACGCCTCGCGGTTGCCGCCCTCACCGGCGCCCGCCGCCGGCGGCACGCCGAGGTACTCGCCCACCACGGCGTTCTGGAACTCGGGGTGGAACCCTTCGAGCCCGATCTCGAAGGTGAACCCGAGGCCGCCGGTGATCCAGTAGCTCCAGTCCTCCGTCGAGCCGGAGGTGTCGTACAGCTGGTACGACGCCTGGCTCGTGTACTGGTTGTGGGAGGCCATCTCGTCGCCGAGCGCCTTGTAGACCGGCTCGTCCGGCGCCTTGCCCGTCGCCGCGATGGCCGGCGGGCGCAGCACCAGATTCGAGTAGGTGTGGTTGCTGATCATCATGGTCACGGCACGCTCGGAGATGAACTGCCGCACGGCGTCCGGCTCCGGCTCGCTGCCGGGCCCGTCGCCGCGGAACGTGTCGCTGGACCAGTTCGTGCTGGCGCCACCGCCACCCCAGTAGCCGGGGTAGTTACGGTTGAGGTCGGTGCCCCGCAGCCGGCCGGCGTCGTTGTCGTCGCACGGGCCGGTCGTGTACCGCACCGGCGTGCTCTGGGAGATGCTGCAGTTCTTCCGCTTCATCTCGTAGTCGAAGACGTCGAAATCGTCCTCGGGGTCACCGGGCTCGGCGTTTCTCGAGATCTGGAAGCCGTCGACGTTGACGACCGGCACGACCACCAGCCGCGAGTTCCTCATGATCTGGACCGACCGCGGATCCTTGTGCGCGTTGGTCTGGAGCAGGTCGAACGCGAACTCCAGGGTGTGCTCGGCGCTGGGCCACTCCCGCGCGTGATGCGCACCCAGGAGCAGGAACACCGGCTTGCCGTCCTGGACGTTGTCGGCGTTCGCGGAGATCTCCAGGCCGTGGATCGGCTCGCCGAGCACGGTCTCGTTGGGGAGGGTCAGCGGCCGGGTCTGCTTGGGGAACCGCTGCGCCAGCAGCTCCATGTCACTGAGGTACTCCTCGTAGGTGCGGTACGCCGTGCGGCCGCTCGGCAGCGGCGAGCGCGTGACGGCCGCGTCGTACCGGCGGTCGGCGCGGCGGTCGGCGCGCGTCTGCGCTTCGAGGTCGGCCACCTTGACCGTCCAGTCGAAGCCCGCCTCCCGCAGTGTGCGTCGGTCCTCGGCGTCGTACAGCACGACCTCGATGCCCTTGCGGGTGGCGTGCTCGGTGATGTCGAGCCCGAGCCCGACGACCTGGTTGCGCTGGTCGACGGTGGGCGCATGGACCATCACGACCTGAACCGGGTCGGGATCGGCGCGGTTCGGTTCACCCGAAGCCGGTGTGGTCGCGGCAGTCGTGAGAGCGAGCGTGGTGGCCAGGCCGCCGATGAGCACGGCAATGCCGGCTCGACGGATGAGTGCGCGGGGTCGCCGCATCGATACCCTCCCGAGATAGGTGCGGCCGGGTCAGCCGCAGTACCCCCCAGCCAACATCAGTGCCGCCGCGAGCGCAACGGTCGCGCGGCAGCAGGCGCCGTCAGACGCCGATCCGCTTCCACGGCCCCCAGATCGCGAACGTCATCCCCTTGCTGGCCTGGATGTTGACGAACAGCGTGTGCCCGTCCGGGCTGAACGTCGACCCGGCGAACTCATCGCCGAACCGCGTCGGGAACGTCCCGTCCGGCAGCGCGATCTGGCTGACGAGACGGTTCAGTGCGATGTCCCACAGCTGGCCGCGCGGTGAGAGGCCGCGGATGTAGTTGTCGATGCTGGAGTCCTCGCACACGACCAGCGTCCCGCGGGGGCTGGTGGTGATGTTGTCGGGGAAGTCGAACCTCCGGTTCGCCCGGATGTCATCGAGCGGGGCCTGGTAGACGAGCCGCAGCTTCCGGGACCGGCAGTGGTAGGCCCAGACCTGCCCGTTCCCCCGGCCGAAACCGTCGGTGTTGTCGTCGTCGCTGTCGTCCTCCTTCGGCCCGCCGCCCTGGGTCGAGGTGAAGTAGACGACGTTGTCGTCGAAGACCTGCCCCTCGAGCCGGGAGAACAAGGCAGCGCCCTGGGCACGGCCCTGGTCTCCCACCATCACGAGTGCCTGGTCGTTGGTGGTCCCTTGACCGGTCACGTGGTTGTAGTCGCCGCGGAAGTCGGGGTCGTCGATGTCGACCCACCTCACGTCCCACGTGCTGCCCCGCTTCCAGCGACGCTCCAGATGCGCGTTGCGCCGGCCCTTGATCGCCAGCATCTGCAGCCGGCCGCCGTCCTCGAGCCGGCCGGTCTTCATCGGGTTGCTGGGCGGGATGTAGCGGTAGAAGCCGGACGGGAACTCGAAGTTGTCCTCGGTGAGGTAGAGGATTCCGTCGACCGGGTCGAACGACACGGCCTCGTGGGCGAACCGGCCCGCGTGCGTGATCGGCTGTCGCTCGGACTGCCCGTCCTTCGGCACCTCGAAGACGTACCCGTGCGGCTGCTTCAGGCCGGCGTTGGGCGAGCCCTGGAAGTCCGGTCCGACGTCCGGCCCGTTGACGGTCTCTTCGCAGGTGACCCACGATCCCCACGGCATGATCCCGCCGCTGCAGTTGAACATCGTGCCGTTCAGGCTGGTGTAGGCGTCCTGGACCTCGCCGTACTTCGTGACCTCGATCGTCGTCGTGCCCGCCCCGGCGGCGGGGTCGTACGGCGTGCCCGGGCCGAACGCCCTGGGATTGCCGAGGTTGGTGATCTCGTGGTTGCGGACCAGGATCACGTTGCCGTTCGGGCCGCGGAAGGCGCCCATGCCGTCGTGCCGACCCGGAAGCTCGGTGCCGTCGTCGAGCACGACGGGGAACTCGGTGTCGTGGAACGAGCGGTAGCTGAAGCCCCGAGGCAGGTGGAGACGGACCTTGCCGTCCCGCTTGTCGGGAATCGGCAGGAGACGAGTCGGGTCCGGCGGTCGGAACGCGGCAGCGGACTCGGCGACCAGGCCCGCGAAGGGACCGGCGGCCACTGCTGCGGCGGCACTGGACTTCAGCACGGATCGGCGATCGAGAGACATGGACAGAGTTCCTTTCGCTCGTGAGATCACCTCAACGTACGCCGGGGCGTGGCCCGCGTCACCACCGGAAATCCGCGACTTCCGGACCCCGATTCGTCGCCCGCCGACCTTTGGTAGGAAGATGCCCCCCATGTCCCGTGGCGCCTGGTTCCGTCTCCTCCTTGTGATCGGCCTGCTCGGCGGCTGCGCCTGGATCGCGGTGGAGCGCAAGCCGGAGCTCGGCCTTGACCTGCGCGGTGGCGCCCAGTTCATCTTCGAGGCCCAGTCCACGGAGACCACGGAGGCCACGGCCGAGAACGTCGACCGGACGCTCGAGGTCCTGCGCGGGCGCGTCGACGCACTCGGGGTCGCCGAGTCGACCCTGGTCCGTCAGGGCGAGAACCGGGTCCTCGTGGAGCTCCCCGGCATCACCGACGAGGCCGAGGCCGACGAGGCGCGGGAGCGGATCGGGCAGACCGCGCAGCTGACGATCCACCCCGTGCTGCGGGCGGTGCAGAACGAGAACGCCGAGCCTCGGAACGACGAGAACCTGATCCTGCCCAGCGAGGGTGGTCAGGTCCTGGAGCTCGGCCCGGCGGCGCTGCAGGGCGACGAGATCACCGGCGCGGAGGCGGGCCAGGACGAGACGTCGATCGCGTGGTCAGTCAACGTCGACTTCAACGGCGAGGGCTCCGACGCCTTCGGCGAGCTCTCGGGAGAGGCCGCCTGTGCGCAGGGCGACCAGCGTCGGATCGCGATCGTGCTGGACGACGCGATCATCTCCTCACCCGAGGTCCAGGTCCCTTGCGGCAGCAACATCCGCAACACCACCTCGATCACCGGTGACTTCACCATCGACGAGGCCAAGGAGCTCGCGGCGCTGATCGAGGGCGGAGCCCTGCCGCTGCCGCTCGAGAACATCTCCGACCGGCTGGTCGGGCCGACGCTGGGCGAGCAGGCGATCGAGGACTCCGTCGAGGCCGGCATCATCGGGCTGATCCTGACCGGCCTCTTCATCTGCCTCGTCTACCGCTTCGTCGGGTTCCTCGCCACGATCGCGCTGGCGTCGTACGCCCTGATCGCGTACGCCCTGCTGCTCGCCCTCGGCGCCACTCTGACCCTCCCTGGCCTGGCCGGTTTCGTGCTCGCGATCGGACTCGCGATCGACGCGAACGTGCTGGTCTTCGAGCGAGCGAGGGAGGAGTACGTCGACGCCCCGAAGGCCGGCCTGCAGGCCGCTCTGACCAAGGGCTTCAACAAGGCATGGACGGCGATCATCGACTCCAACGTCACCACGCTGCTCGCCGCGGCACTGCTGTTCCTGCTGGCGTCCGGCCCCGTGAAGGGCTTCGGCGTCACGCTGTCGATCGGTGTGCTCGCCTCCATGGTGTCCGCGCTGATCGTCGCTCGACTGCTGACCAACGCTGGTCTCTCCATCCCCTGGGTCTCGCGACACCCGCGGTTCACCGGCATGGGCTACACCGGCAAGATCCGGGGTTGGCTCGACCGCACCAACCCCGACCTGATGTCACGAAGCAAGCTCTGGCTGGCCGGGTCGGCGGTCGCTCTGATCGCGGCCGTCGCCGGCATCGTCGGCCCAGGACTGAACCTCGGGATCGAGTTCACCGGCGGCCGCACCCTCGACTACTCGACCGCGCGCGACGTCACGGTCGACGAGGCACGGGCCGCGATCGCCGACGCAGGTTTCCCCGACGCCGTCGTGCAGGGCGCCGACACGGCCGACTTCACGATCCGTACCGGTGACATCAGCGACGCGGAGGAGCAGCAGATCGAGGACGCACTGGCCGAGATCGGCGGCGAGGTCACGCAGGTCGACTCGCAACGGATCGGGGCGTCCCTCGGTGACGAGCTGCGCCAGAAGGCACTGATCGCGTTCGGGATCGCGCTGCTCGCCCAGATGATCTACCTCGCGATCCGGTTCAAGTGGACGTTCGGCCTGGCCGCCGTGACCGCGATGTTCCACGACGTCGTGCTCGTCGTGGGGCTCTTCGCGTGGCTCGGCAAGCCGATCGACGGCGTCTTCCTCGCGGCGGCGCTGACGATCGTGGGTCTGTCGGTCAACGACACCGTCGTGGTGTTCGACCGGATCCGGGAGCGGTGGCGGGCCAGCACCGAGCGGCCGTTCTCGGAGGTCTCCAACAAGGCGTGCGTCGAGACCATGCCACGCACGGTCAACACCGGCCTCGGTGCGATGTTCATCCTGGCGGCGCTCGCCATCCTGGGCGGCGACTCCTTGCAGGACTTCGCGATCGCGCTGCTGGTCGGCCTGATCGTCGGTACGTACTCCTCGGTGTTCACCGCGACCCCGATCCTGATCTACCTGCAGGAGCGGTGGCCGATGTCGCGGGAGCCGAAGGTCAAGAAGGTGCGCAGCCCCGAGGACTCCGGCGCGGTCGTCTGACCGTGTCACCGGCCGCGCCTAGGCTGCTTCGGTGACCCAGCCCGACCCCACCGTGCGCGACGCCGCTGTGCACGATGTCCTGGCGAGTGCCGTCGAGGCGCTCGGCGGGCAGGAGCGCCCCGGCCAGGTGCAGATGGCCGAGGCCGTGGCCCGAGCACTGGACGGGGGGCTCACCCCCGGTGACCACCTGCTCGTGCAAGCCGGCACCGGAACCGGCAAGTCGCTCGCCTACCTGGTCCCCAGCCTGCTCAACGACCAGCGGGTGGTGGTGGCCACCGCGACGCTCGCCCTCCAGCACCAGCTGGTCGAGCGCGACATCCCGCGGCTGGTCGAGACGCTCCCCGAGGGGGTCGATGCGTCGTACGCGGTGCTCAAGGGCCGCTCCAACTACGCCTGCCTCCACCGGATCCGGGAGGGCGTGCCCGACGACCAGGGCACGCTGGTCGACGTCCCCGAGGGGTCGCTCGGTGCCAAGGTGCTCGAGCTGCGGGCGTGGGCAGAGAAGGAAGCCGAGACCGGTGGCAGCGGCGAGCGCGACGCCGCGCCGCGCCACACCGATCGTGAGTGGCGGCAGGTGAGCGTCGGCCACCGCGACTGCCTCGGTGCGGCGAAGTGCCCGTTCGGGCAGGAGTGCTTCGTCGAGCTCGCCCGCGAGGAGGCCCACCGCAGCCACCTGATCGTCACCAACCACTCGTTGCTCGCGATCGACGCGATCGAGGGCGTCCCGATGATCCCCGAGTACGACGCCGTGGTGATCGACGAGGCCCACGAGCTGGTCGCCCGGGTCACCCAGGCCGCCACCGACGAGCTCGCGCCCAGCGACGTCGACCGTGCGTCGAGACGGTCCAGGCGGTTCGTCGACGGCAGCGAGGCCGACGACCTCGGCGACGCCGGTGACGCGCTGGCCGCGGCGATGGCCGAGTGTGAGCCCGGCCGGTTCGACAGGGTGCCCGAGGTGCTGGCCGACGCGCTGGTGCTGGTCCGCGACGCGGCCCGGGCCTGCCTCTCGGCGTACCCACGGGAGAAGGACGACACCGAGGGAGACGCGGGCCGACAGCAGGCGCGCGGGTCGGTGCAGGAGGTCTTCACGATCGCCGAGCGGATGGCGGCCGGCAGCGACTCCGACGTGCTGTGGCTCTCCGAGCGGACCGATCGACAGCCGGCGCGGCTGCACGTCGCCCCACTGGAGGTGCGCGGCCCGATGCGCGACAAGCTGCTCGCCGACAAGACGGTCGTGTTCACCAGCGCCACGCTGAAGTTGGGCGGCGACTTCAGTGCGGTCGCGACGTCGTTCGGCCTGGGCGACGACGACTACACCGGGCTCGACGTCGGCTCGCCGTTCGACTATGCCAAGCAGGCGATCCTGTACGTCGCCCGGCATCTGCCACCGCCCGGCCGCGACGGCCTCGGTCCCGCTCAGCTCGACGAGATCGTGGAGCTGGTCGACGCCGCCCAGGGGCGCACGCTGGGGCTGTTCTCCAGCCGGCGGGCGGCGGAGATCGCCGCCGAGGAGGTACGCCGACGGCTTCCGCATCTCACCACGCTGGCCCAGGGCGATGCGCAGCTGCCCGAGCTGGCCAAGCAGTTCGTCGGAGACCCCCACACCTGCCTGTTCGGGACGCTCTCACTGTGGCAGGGGCTCGACGTGCCGGGGGAGACCTGCCAGCTGGTGCTGATCGACCGGATCCCGTTCCCGCGCCCCGACGACCCGCTGATGTCGGCGCGGGCGCGAGCCGCCGACCAGAGCGGCCGGAACGGGTTCATGGAGGTCTCCGCGACCCACGCCGCGCTGCTGCTGGCGCAGGGCTCGGGCCGACTGATCCGCACCACCACCGACCGCGGCGTCGTAGCCGTGCTCGACCCACGGCTGGTGACCGCCCGCTACGGCGGGTTCCTGCGCGCCAGCCTGGCGCCGATGTGGTCGACCACCGACCCCGAGGTGGTGCGCAAGGCCCTGACCCGGCTGGCCGAAGGCTGACCTGGTCAGCTGCGGAAGATGCTGGCGTTGAACCTGAAGCGCCTCTGGTCGTCGAGCGGCAGACCCTGGCACGCGAAAACGGTTCCTCTCCCGCACCTGGAACGGCGACTTGCGTTCGCCACAACGAGCTCGACGTACTTGACGTTGCGGGTGCTGAATCCGACGACCTTGCTGCTGAAGCCGCGCTTCTTGAACTTGACGGCGCTCGACTGGACCTTGCCGCTCTTGAGGTAGACCGCGACTCGAGCGACCGGAGCGGACTTTGCGGGTGGCATGTCCACCTTGACCCGAAGCTTCCAGTCACGTCGCTTCAGGCCGCGCGCGGGCGTCAGCCTCACCACGTCACTCGTGAGGTGGTCGAGATCAAGGAACCATCTAGGTGTGCTGCGCTTGGTCCTCGACAGCGTTCGCGTCTGCAGCGGGCGGACCGGCCTGTAAGCGCTGGCTCCGCCCTCGTCGTATGTCTTGGCCGGACGACGATTGCCGTCAGCGAACCGACCATAGACAGTGGTGAACGACGAGTTCCGCTGGTTCAGCACGTGCTGAATGGCTTGGGTGGAGTACTGATCTGGCGCGCCAGGACGCCCACTCATTCGCTTCCAAACGTCCAGCACGATCTTGGGCATCGGGCCCTGTCGAGTCCTCCATCGCTGGCTGAGGTACTCGAAGAACACCCAGTTGCCGTAGTGGTGGAAGTCCGCATAGGCGTCGAGAGGAGCCCAGGGCGTACTGATCTGGCTATCAGTGAGGTACTGGTGGTTGTCGTCGACCGCGTCGTAGAGCTGCTCCTCGGCCCATGTGGCCGTCGCCTCCATGATCCAGCGATCCTCGCGGAAGTCGTAGGCGAACTGCACGGCGTGGAAGTACTCATGAGCGAGGGTCACTTGCCGGTTCTCCGAGGAGGTGTGGCTCGGGAACTGGTCCGCGTCAAAGTCCTCGTCGATCACGCAGAAAGCCGCCCGATTCTTTGGCGGGTCGTCCGACCAGTCGTCGGCCGCGCAGTAGCCGTACAGGCCGCCGAACTCCCCGGTGTCGGCGAGGTAGACGTCGATCTTGTCGGTGTCGTCACCCTGCATGCCGTCCGGGTCTGGCCGACGATATCCCGCCTGCCTGTAGGTGTTATGAACGGATTCGGCGGTCGCCAAGGTGGCGTCGACAACGTCCGGGTACCCGTTGTCGTCATCGTCGGTGGACGGCGGGGCGTCCGAGTCTGGCCCGTTGGCGTAGTGCACGCAGATGACATCGCCGCAGAGTGGCGCGCCCTCGCCGTCTAGGTATTCGACGATGACGTCCTCGTCCAGGTCATCTCCGCCCGGATCGGTCGGGCGGGCGAAGAACGCACGAGCTCGCTCTTGGTCGGCCGGGGGGAGTTCCTCCATCGCTAGTGCCAGGTCCCTGAGTGCCATCGTGGCGTCGGGAGCCGCCTGGGCGGCT
>NZ_DASUTK010000018.1:0-6281 GCF_036374615.1 Nocardioides sp. | reverse complement strand
TACGGCCACCGCGTGGTCGCGGCCGACTGGGACTCGAGCACCGCGCGATGGACGGTGACCTCCGAGGTCGGCGGGGAGCCGCGCACGACGACCGCCGACTTCCTGTGGGCGTGCAGCGGCTACTACGACTACGACGCGGGCTACACGCCGCACTTCGAGGGCCAGGAACGCTTCGGCGGCCCGGTGGTCCACCCGCAGCACTGGCCCGACGACCTCGACCCCACGGGCAAGCGCGTCGTCGTCATCGGCTCGGGCGCGACCGCCGTCACGCTCGTGCCCGCCCTCGCCGCGGGCGGCGCCGAGCACGTCACGATGCTGCAGCGCTCACCGACGTACGTCCTCTCCGTGCCGGCGAAGGACGCGGTCAAGGGCCGGCTGACCAGGCTGGTCGGGGAGGAGCGGTCCTACGTCGCGACGCGGTGGAAGAACATCGCGCTGCAGTCCGCGCTCTACCGCGTGAGCCGGCGGCGTCCGGACCTCGTGCGCCGCCTCGTCCGCAGGACCAACGTCGCCCAGCTCCCACCCGGCTACGCCGTCGACACCCACTTCAACCCGAGCTACGACCCGTGGGACCAGCGGATGTGCCTGGTGCCCGACGGCGACCTGTTCCGGGCCATCAGGCACGGCCGGGCCGACGTCGTCACCGGCCGCATCGCCACCTTCACCGAGACAGGCCTCGAGCTGGAGTCGGGGGAGCGGCTCGAGGCCGACGTCGTCGTCACCGCGACCGGCCTCAACCTGCAGGTGTTCGGCGGCGCCGAGCTGAGCGTCGACGGCGAGCGGGTCGAGCCGAGCCGGACCATGGCCTACCGCGCGATGATGCTCTCCGGCGTGCCCAACTTCGCCTTCACCATCGGCTACACCAACGCCTCCTGGACGCTCAAGGCCGACCTCGTCGGGGAGTACGTCGTCCGGCTGCTGAGGCGGTTGCGCTCGACCGGCACCCGGTCGGTCGTCCCCGTGCGCGACCCGGACGTCGAGGAGGTGCCGCTGATGGACTTCGACGCCGGCTACGTGCAGCGAGTGGTGCACACGCTTCCCCGGCAGGGCACGCGCGCCCCCTGGTCGCTCCGGCAGAGCTACCTCCACGACGCCCGGACGATCCGGCGGGCGCGCCTCGACGACGGTGTGCTGCGGTGGTCGTGAGGGCCGCTGGATGGAAGCGCTCCCACATTTCACCTACGCACTCTGCCGCGACCGTTGACAGCCGGATGTGACCGGCGTCATAGTTGCAGACGGACGGAAGTGGAAGCGCTCTCACACCGCTCACGTCCACCTTCCAGCCGGGCAGGGCGCCCGGCGCCCCAGGACGGCAGGAGTGCAGTGGTGCAGACATCGAAGACCCGGCGATTCCGACTCGCCTCGAGCGCGTTGATGGCGCTCACCCTCGCGACGACCGCAGCCGCGTGCGGCGGCGGTGACGACGACGGGACGACCGCAGACGGCGTCACCACGATCACCGTGGCGACGTTCAACGAGTTCGGCTACGAGGGGCTCATCGACGAGTGGAACGCCGCCAACGACGACATCAAGATCGAGCAGGTGAAGGTCGGCACGTGGGACGACGCGAAGGCCAACCTCTACACGAAGCTCGCAGCCGGGTCGGGCCTCTCGGACATCGAGGCGATCGAGGGTGACGCGATGCCCGCGATCATGGCCGAGAGCGGTGCCTTCGTCGACCTCACCGACGACGAGCTCGACGGCCGCTGGCTGCCGTGGGTCGAGGAGAAGACCCTCAATGCCGACGGCCAGATGATCGGCTACGCCACCGACATCGGCCCGGAGGGCATCTGCTACCGCGCCGACCTCTTCAAGAAGGCCGGCCTCCCCACCGACCGCGAGGAGGTCGCGGGGCTCATGGGCACCTGGGACGACTACTTCGCCCTCGGCGAGGAGTTCATCAAGAAGGTCCCCGACACCGCGTGGTACGACTCCTCCGGCGGGCTCGCGCAGGCCATGCTCAACCAGGTCGCGAACCCCTTCGAGACCGACGACAACACCGTCGAGGTGGAGAACGACGAGCTCAAGGCCGTCTGGGCCGACGTCACCGGCAACATCGAGAAGGGCCTGTCCACCAAGCTCCCGCAGTGGAGCGACGACTGGACCGCCTCGTTCCAGAACGACGGCTTCGCCACCATGGCGTGCCCCGGCTGGATGCTCGGCGTCGTCGAGGGCAACGCCGAGGGTGTCGAGGGCTGGGACATCGCCAACGTCTTCCCCGGCGGCGGCGGCAACTGGGGAGGCTCGTTCCTCACCGTCCCGTCCCAGGGCGAGAACGTCGAGGAGGCCAAGGAGGTCGCTGCCTGGCTGACCGCGCCGGAGCAGCAGGTCAAGGCGTTCGCAGCCAAGGGCACCTTCCCCAGCCAGGTCGAGGCCCTGGAGTCGGACGAGGTGACCAGCGCGACGAACGCCTTCTTCAACGACGCGCCCACCGGTCAGATCCTCGCGGAGCGCGCCCAGGCGGTGACGGTGCAGCCCTACAAGGGCCCGAAGTACTCCGACATCCTCCAGGCCTTCCAGGCTGCGGTCCTTCGCGTCGACGACGGATCCCAGGACGCTGCCGAGTCGTGGGACCAGTTCGTGACCGACGTCGAAGCGCTCGGCTGATCGGACCGACGGACTCCTCGTGAGCAACTCCACCACCTCCCGGGGCGGGGGCACCCAGACGGTGTCCCCGACCCGGGAGGGCTCCTCCACCGCGTCCGGGCCCACCGGACGAACGCCCCGGCCCGAGTGGCGGCAACGACTGACCCGGCTCGACGTCCGGCTCTCGCCGTACCTCTACATCTCGCCCTTCTTCCTGCTGTTCCTGGTGGTCGGCATGTTCCCGCTCGCCTACACGGCGTGGGTGTCGGTGCACGACTGGAGCCTGATCGGCGGCAAGGGCGAGTTCGTCGGCCTCGACAACTTCCGCGAGGTCCTCGGCAACCCCTACTTCACCAAGCAGCTGGTCAACACGATCAGCATCTTCCTGCTCTCCTCCGTGCCGCAGATCGTCATCGCCGTGGTGCTGGCGGCGCTGCTGGACAACCAGCTCCGCGGCCGCACGTTCTGGCGGATGAGCATCCTGCTGCCCTTCGTCGTGTCCCCCGTGGCCATCGCGATCATCTTCGGCAGCCTGTACGGCGACCGCTACGGCCTCATCAACGAGCTGCTCGGGCACGTCGGCATCGACCCCGTCGGCTGGCACACCGAGCGGTTCGCCAGCCACGTCGCCGTCGCGACCATGGTGAACTGGCGCTGGACCGGCTACAACGCCCTCATCCTGCTCGCCGCCATGCAGGCGGTGCCGCGCGAGCTCTACGAGTCGGCGGCGATCGACGGCGCCGGCCGGGTGCGGCAGTTCGTCAGCATCACGCTGCCGATGATCCGCCCGACGATGATCTTCGTCGTCATCACCTCCACGATCGGCGGCCTCCAGATCTTCGCCGAGCCCCGGCTCTTCGACGAGACCAACGCACGCAACGGCGGCAGCGACCGCCAGTTCGGCACCATCACCATGCTGATCTACGACTTCGGCTGGCAGCTGCGCGACCTGGGACGGGCCTCGGCCACGGCCTGGCTGCTCTTCGTCGTGATCTGTGCCTTCGGCATCGCCAACTTCCTGCTCATCCGCAGGATCGGCGCCCTGGGAGGAGACCGATGACGCGCCGTCCGGGGTTCCTCGTCTACGGCCTGCTGACCGCCTTCCTGGTCGGCTCAGCCGCTCCGCTCTACTGGTCGTTCCTGCTCGGCTCGCACACGAAGGAGATCGCCGCACAGGGCGTCCCGCCGCTGCTGCCGGGTGGTCACTTCTGGTCCAACGCCGAGCGCGCGATGACGACGATCCCCTTCTGGAAGGCCATCGGCAACAGCCTGCTGGTGTCCACGGTGACGGCCTGCTCGGTGGTGTTCTTCTGCACCTTGGCGGGCTACGCCTTCGCCAAGCTGCGCTTCCGTGGTCGCGGTCCGCTACTGGTCTTCGTGATCGCCACCATGGCAGTCCCGACCCAGCTGGGCGTCGTACCCATGTTCATCCTGATGTCGGAGTTCGGCTGGACCGGCACCATCACGTCGGTGATCATCCCGTGGCTGGTCACCGCCTTCGGCGTCTTCTTCATGCGCCAGTACCTGGTCGACGCGGTGCCGGACGAGCTGGTCGAGGCCGCCCGCATGGACGGGTGCTCCCAGATCCGCATCTTCTGGCACGTCGCCGCGCCCGCCGCCCGACCTGCAGCCGCCATCCTCTGGCTCTTCACCTTCATGCAGGTGTGGACGGACTTCTTCTGGCCGCTCATCGCCCTGCCGAACAGCAACCCCACCATCCAGGTGGCGCTCAACCAGCTCCAGAGCGGGTTCTTCAAGGACTACAGCCTCGTCCTGGCCGGCACCACGCTGGCCACCATCCCGCTCCTCGTCCTGTTCGTCCTCGCCGGCCGCCAGCTCGTGTCCGGCATCATGCAAGGAGCCGTCAAGGGATGACCACCCACACCACGCCCGCCTCCACCGTCGAGTCGTCGCCGCGAGCGCACTTCGCGCACGACTTCGTGTGGGGCATGGCGACCGCCTCCTACCAGATCGAGGGCGCCGTCGCCGAGGACGGGCGCACCCCCTCGATCTGGGACACCTTCTCGCGGGTCCCCGGAGCGATCCTGGGCGGGGACACCGGAGAGGTCGCCTGCGACCACTACCACCGGATGCCGGCCGATGTGGAACTCCTCGCCGACCTCGGTGCCACGTCGTACCGCTTCTCGGTGGCGTGGCCGCGGGTGCGGCCGGACGCGGGGCCGGTCAACGCGGCCGGCCTCGCGTTCTACGACCGGCTCGTGGACGAGCTGCTCTCCCACGGGATCGCGCCGTGGCTGACGCTCTACCACTGGGACCTGCCGCAGGTGCTCGAGGACGCCGGCGGCTGGACCGACCGCGACACCGTCCACCGGTTCGTGGAGTACGCCGTCTCGGTCCACGAGGCGCTCGGCGACCGGGTGCCGACGTGGACCACGCTCAACGAGCCGTGGTGCTCGGCCTTCCTCGGCTACTCCGCCGGCCACCACGCGCCGGGGCGCCAGGAGGGGGCGGCCGGCCTGGTCGCCGGCCACCACCTGCTGCTCGCGCACGGCCTCGCGACGCAGGAGCTGCGCAGCCGCGGAGCCGACCGGCTCGGGCTGAGCCTCAACCTGACGGTGCCCGACCCGAGCGACGCAGGTGACCCTGTCGACGTCGACGCCGCCCGCCGGATCGACGGGATGCACAACCGGTTCTTCCTCGACCCGATCTTCCGCGGCTCCTACCCCGTCGACGTGCTCGAGGACACCGCCGACCGGACGTGGCAGGACCGGCCCTGGCTCGACGTGGTGCGCGACGGCGACCTCGACGTCATCTCGACCCCGATCGACGTGCTGGGCGTGAACTACTACCACGGCAACGAGGTCTCGGGTCACCCGCGCACGGACGTCGTCGGCGTCGGGGCCGACCACCCCGACCGGGTCGCGCTCTCGCCGTTCCCCGGCTCCGAGCACGTCACCTTCCCGAGCCGCGGGCTGCCGCTGACCGCCATGGGGTGGGAGATCCAGCCCGAGGGACTCCACCGGCTGCTCCGCCGCCTCCACGACGACTACCCGCACCTGCCGATCTACCTCACCGAGACCGGCGCGGCCTTCGACGACCGGCTCGACGAGCACGGGCGGGTGCACGACCCCGACCGGATCGCGTTCCTCGACTCCTACCTGCGTGCGGTGCACCGCGCGATCGAGGAGGGCGTCGACGTCCGCGGGTTCTTCCAGTGGTCGTTCTACGACAACTTCGAGTGGGCCTTCGGCTACGCCAAGCGCTTCGGGCTCGTCCACGTCGACTACGCGACGCAGCGTCGTACGCCGAAGTCGAGCGCCCACTGGTACGCCGAGCTCGCCCGGACCGGGAGCCTGCCCATCCCTTCCCCCGCGGGCGGCTAGCGTGGCGCGAGTGACCACCCCGCGCAGCACCGTGAGCGCGGGTCAGCCGACCCTCGACGAGGTGGCGCGGGTCGCGGGCGTCTCGCGGGCCACGGCCTCGCGGGCGATCAACGGCGGTCAGCGGGTGAGCCCGCGCGCCCAGTCGGCCGTCGACACGGCCGTGCGCACGCTGGGTTACGTGCCCAACCCGGCGGCCCGCAGCCTCGTCACGCGGCGTACCGACTCGATCGCCGTCGTCGTGCCCGAGCCCGACGACCGGGTCTTCTCCGACCCCTACTTCGCGGGCACGCTCCGGGGGGTCAACCGGGTGCTCGCCGAGCGCGACATCCAGCTGGTGCTGCTGCTCGCGCG
>NZ_DASUTK010000017.1:0-49467 GCF_036374615.1 Nocardioides sp. | reverse complement strand
GCGGATGTTGGTCTGCTGCTTCTCCTTGGTGATGTTGACGTCCATGTCGTCGGCACGGGAGTTCTCGCCGACGATCATCCCCTCGTAGACCTCGGTGGTCGGCTCGACGAAGAGGACGCCGCGCTCCTGCAGGTTGGTCATCGCGTACGCCGTCGCGGCGCCCTTGCGGTCCGCCACCAACGACCCGGACGCGCGGGACCGGATCTCGCCGGACCACGGCTCGTACTTCTCGAAGACGTGGTGGGCGATGCCGGTGCCGCGGGTCTCGGTGAGGAACTCGGTGCGGAACCCGATCAGGCCGCGGGCGGGGACCAGGAACTCCATCCGCACCCAGCCGGTGCCGTGGTTGGTCATCTGCTCCATCCGGCCCTTGCGGGTCGCCAACAGCTCGGTGATGGTGCCCAGGTAGTCCTCGGGAGCGTCGATCGTGAGCCGCTCGACCGGCTCGTGGACCTTGCCGTCGATCTCCTTGGTGACGACCTGCGGCTTGCCGACGGTGAGCTCGTAGCCCTCGCGCCGCATCTGCTCGACCAGGATCGCGAGGGCCAGCTCGCCGCGACCCTGCACCTCCCAGGTGTCGGGTCGCTCGGTCGGGAGCACCCGCAGCGACACGTTGCCGACGAGCTCGGCGTCGAGCCGGTCCTTGACCAGCCGCGCGGTGACCTTCGAGCCCTTGACCCGGCCGACCAGCGGCGAGCTGTTGGTGCCGATGGTCATCGAGATCGCCGGTTCGTCGACGTGGATCAGCGGCAGCGGCTTCGGGTCCTCCGGGTCGGCGAGCGTCTCGCCGATGGTGATGTCCGGGATGCCCGCGACGGCGACGATGTCGCCCGGTCCGGCCTCCTGGCCGGGCTTGCGCTCGAGCCCCTCGGTCACCAGCAGCTCGGTGACGCGGACGTTCTTGCTGGTGCCGTCGCGTCGGATCCAGGCGACCGTCTGCCCCTTGCGGAGCGTCCCCTGGTGGACCCGCAGCAGCGCCAGCCGGCCCAGGAAGGGGGACGCGTCGAGGTTGGTGACGTGGGCCTGAAGCGGGGCGCCCTCGTCGTACGTCGGGGCGGGGATCGTGTCGAGGATGGTCCGGAACAGCGGCTCGAGGTCCTCGGAGGCGGGCAGCCCGCCGTTCTCGGGGACCTCCAGCGCCGCCCGCCCGGCCTTGGCGCTGGCGTAGACGACCGGGAAGTCGAGGGCGTCTTGGTTGTGTGAGTCGTCGAGGAGGTCGAGGAAGAGCTCGTAGGTCTCGTCGACGACCTCCGCGATCCGGGCGTCGGAGCGGTCCACCTTGTTGACGACCAGGACGACCGGCATGTCGGCGTTGAGGGCCTTGCGCAGCACGAACCGGGTCTGCGGCAACGGCCCTTCGCTGGCGTCGACGAGCAGCACGATGCCGTCCACCATCGACAGCCCGCGCTCGACCTCGCCCCCGAAGTCGGCGTGTCCGGGGGTGTCGATGATGTTGATCGTCAATCCCTCGGGTGCGCTCGGCCCGGTGTAGTGGACGGCGGTGTTCTTGGCGAGGATCGTGATGCCCTTCTCGCGCTCGAGATCGCCGGAGTCCATGACCCGGTCGGCAACCCCCTCGGCCTGGTGCGCCGTGAACGCGCCGGCCTGGTGGAGCATCGCGTCGACGAGGGTGGTCTTTCCGTGGTCGACGTGAGCGACGATGGCGACGTTGCGCAGGTCCGCACGGACGGACCCTCGAGGGACTGAGTGAGTGGTCGGCATAGCCGAGACAGGCTATGGCACGATGCCGCGGTGACGCTCATCGCCGCCGCCGACGGGTCCGCGCTCGGGAACCCAGGTCCGGCCGGGTGGGCCTGGTACGTCGACGAGGACCGGTGGGCCAGCGGCGGATGGGCCCACGGCACCAACAACATGGGTGAGCTGACCGCGGTGCTCGACCTGCTCCAGCAGACCGCGGACCTCGACGACGACCTCCTGGTGATCTGCGACTCGACGTACGCCATCAAGGCGATCCGGGAGTGGATGCCCGGCTGGAAGCGACGCGGCTGGAAGAAGCGGGACGGAAAGCCGGTCGCCAACGTCGAGATCCTCAAGGAGCTCGACACGGCGATGGACGGCCGCCGCGACCGCGTGCACTTCGAGTGGGTCAAGGGCCACGCCGGTCACGAGCTGAACGAGAAGGCCGACGCACTGGCCAACGCCGCGGCGTACGCCTGCAAGGAAGGGCGCGAGCCCGAGCCGGGTCCCGGTATGGGGGGTGGCCGTTCTGCCCACGCCTTCGAGGTGACGCGCGAACCAGAGCCCGACCCTGACCTGTTCTCACTGGCCGAGGACGTGCCCGCCACCGACGAGGAACGGATCGTCGCGCTGGAGCGTTCGCTGCTCACCGACGAGGTGCGCGGCGACCCGGCTGCGGTCGCCGCTCTGCTCCATCCCGACTGGCAGGAGGTGGGCCGGTCCGGTCGGCTGTGGTCCCGCGAGGAGATCCTCGCCGAGATCGGACCCCTGCCGACGCGTGTCGAGCTCGAGGTGGTGCGTGTCGACCGGGTCGCGCCCGACACCGTGCTGCTCTTGTGGCGCGGGATCGCCGCGTCCGGGGAGAGCACGCTGCGCAGCTCGTGGTGGGTGCGGGAGCGCGGCAGCTGGCGGCAGCGGTACCACCAGGGGACCGCGGAGGCCTGAGCGGCGCCGACTCCGCTTGCTCCTGTCGGTGGTCGCGACTAGGCAGGAGCCATGACTCCGCTCGGGACCTGCCGCTTCATCCCTCCGTACCTCCTCGAGGAGATCGGCCGTCGTGGAGGTCTGTCCGCGGAGCTCGTGGAGCACCAGCGTCGGCTCGACAGCGAGCTGCGCCACCGACGGACGGACGCCCCCGGACACCCGGACCACCCTCGACGGGCCGCGCGGGCCCGGTGGGCCGTGCACGACGCCGGTGGCCGTACCGAGCTGCCCGGGCGGCCGGTGCGCCGCGACGGCCAGCCCGAGAGCGGTGACGCCGGCGTCGACGAGGCCGCCGTCGGGATCAGCGCCACGCTCGCGATGTACGACGAGGTCTACGGACGCGCGTCGTTCGACGGCGAGGGCGCCGAGGTCCTGCTGACGGTCCACTACGGCCGTTCCTACGCCAACGCTTTCTGGGACGGCACGCATCTGGTCTTCGGCGACGGCGACGGCCGGATCTTCCGCCCCTTCACCCGAGCCGTCGACGTGCTCGCGCACGAGTTCGCGCACGCGGTGACCGGGCACACGGCGGGGCTCGTCTACCAGGGCCAGTCCGGAGCGCTGAACGAGTCGGTGTCCGACGTGTTCGCCGCCTGCCTCGAGCAGCGGGTGCTCGGGCAGTCCGCGGCCGAGGGGACGTGGCTGATCGGGCAGGAGATCTTCGTCGAGGGCGTCTCTGCCCGTGCGTTGCGCGACATGGCCGAGCCCGGCACCGCCTACGATGACCCACGGCTCGGCCGTGACCCCCAGCCGAGGCACATGGACGACTACGTCGACACGACCGAGGACAACGGCGGCGTTCACATCAACTCGGGCATCCCCAACCGGGCATTCGTCCTCGCCGCCCGCGCGATCGGTGCCCTCTCCGCGGGCGGCAGCGCCGCCGAGGGCGCCGGCCGGATCTGGTACGACGCGCTCACCGGCGGCTCGGTCGGCCCCGACACCGCCTTCTCCGCGTTCGCCGCCGCCACCACCGCGGCCGCGCGCCGGACCGGTGGGGCGGAGCACGAGACGGTGGTCCGCGAGGCGTGGGAGCAGGTGGGCGTGACCCCCGGTTCGAGACGCACGACCCCTCCGCCCGCGCCTGATGACCGGCTGGTGCGCGTCAGCCGGTCCGGCGGGTTCGCTGGGCTGACCGTCCGGGGTGCGCTCGATCTCGACTCCGCTGATCCCCGGGTCCCCGAAGTGCAGCTGCTCGTGGACCGGATCGACCTCACCGCTCTCGCTCGCGGAGCTCCGCAGCCCGACCGGTTCGTGTACCGGTTCGAGCTGTGCGGAGACGGTCCGGTCGACGTGCCCGAGCAGGACCTCACACGCGACCTCTCCGAGCTCGCGGACCTGCTGCTGTCGGACACCTGACCCCCTTTGGCTGAACTTGCTTGACGTCAAGCAAGCTGACTGAGGGCCCTGTGGACCCCTGACGCATCCGTGCGCCGCCGGCGTTGCGGGGATGGTCTGGCGGCTGCGCGCCCCGCGGACCCCCTCCTGCGGAACTTGCTTGACGTCAAGCAAGCTGACCGAGGGCCCCTTCGGGCCCGAGCCTCGCCAGAGTGGAGGCGAGGATGGTCACGGCTCGCGCAGCCGGAAAGTCGTCGCTGTCGGCCGCAGTCCGCCACCGCAGCCCTTCCACGAGCGCGTGCACGGCGTCGGCCGTGGTCTGTCCCACTCGAGCACGGACCAGGTCGAGCTCCGTGGCACGTCCCGCGGCGACACACTCGGCGACGGTTTGGTCCCGCCCCGCGGCTTCCGCGAGTGCCAGCCAGACGCGGGTCCAGTCGCGCACATCGGGGCTGTCCGGGAGGAGACCCAGCACGCCGTAGTGGTGGACGCGGATCTCGGCCCACCGCGCCCAGCGACCGGTGAACCGATTTGCCACCACGTGGCGGAGGCCGGTCTGGTCACCGAACCACTGGTGAACTGCCTGACGCGTGCATCCGGCGAGCTCGGCGATGGCGCGTGGTGTGGCGGCGACGAGGCCCTCGGCAGCGACGAGCGGGATGGCGAGATCGGTCACCAGGTCGATGCGCGCGGCGGAGTCCGGCGCCAGCATGAGGTGTCGCAACGGGTCCACGGGCGCAGCACAGCACGAACGGCGGGGAGCAGGAGCGCGTCATCCACAGCTGCCTGACGCGCGACTCGTCACCCCAGGGCGCGGTCGAGGGCGGCGTTCACGTGCAGCGTCGTGCAGGGGAACGCCGGGAGCTCGATGTCCGACTGACGGATCAGCAGCTCCAGCTCGGTGCAACCGACCAGGATCCCCTCGGCGCCGTCGTCCCAGAGCTCGTCGATGATCTCCACCACGCGGCGGCGGGTGCGGTCGATCACGTGACCGTGGACCAGCTCGTCATAGATCGCGGTGTTGAGGTAGTCGTGGTGGGCCGGGGCCGGGACGACCACCTCGACCCCGTGCCCGGCCATCCGGTCGATGAAGAACGGGTCGGACATCGCGACCGCCGTGCCGATCAGCCCGACCTTGGTCGTGCCGGCCGCCCGGACCGCCTCGGCCACCACGTCGGCGAGGTGCAGCAGCGGGATGTCGACGGCGGCGGCGACCTGGTCCGCAACCTTGTGGAAGGTGGTCGTGCACAGGAGCAGGAAGTCCGCGCCCGCACGCTCGACCCCCTGGGCGGCCTCGCCGAGCAGCTGCCCGATCCGGTCCCAGCGCTCGGCATCCTCGAGCGCCGTGAGCTCCGCGAAATCGACGGTGCTCAGCACCAGCTTCGGCGACGAGAGGCCGCCGAGCCGCTCCTGCACCCCGAGGTTGAGGTCGCGGTAGTAGACGAGGCTTGATTCCCAGCTCATCCCGCCGACGAGTCCGATGGTCTGCACGGTGGCAGTCTGCCACCCGGGTTCCGGGGCCGCGGTCAGGTGACGCGGTGCACCTTGTGCTGGGCAGCCTGGGCCCGCGGTCGGATCACCAGCTCGTCGATGTTCACGTGGGAGGGTCGGGTGGCGATCCAGGCGATGGCGTCGGCCACGTCCTCGGCGACCAGTGGTTCGGCAACGCCGTCGTAGACGGCATCCGCCTTGGCGGCGTCGCCGCCGAAGCGGACCAGGGCGAACTCGTCGGTGCGCACCATGCCCGGTGCGATCTCCGAGATCCGGACCGGTTCGCCGCAGAGCTCGAGCCGCAGCGTCTCGGTGAGGACCTTCGTCCCGTGCTTCGCGGCGGTGTACCCCCCGCCGCCCTCGTAGGCGACCCGGCCGGCGGTGGAGCCGACGTTGAGGATCAGCGCGTCTCCGCTCGCACGCAGCGCGGGCAGCAGCGCCTGGGTGACGCGGAGCGTGCCGAGCACGTTCACGTCGTACATCGCCCGCCAGGTCTCGGCGTCTGCCAGCTCGACCGGGTCGGCGTCGAACGCGCCGCCGGCGTTGTTGACGAGTACGTGGAGTGTGTCGCCGACAGCCTCGGCGAGCGTGGCGACGGAGGCGGGGTCGGTCACGTCGCACGCCACTGCGGTCCCGGCGATCTCCTGCGCCAGTGACTCGATCCGGTCGCTGCGGCGGGCGGCACAGACGACGTGGAAGCCCGCTCCCGCGAGGGCGCGGGCAGAGGCTGCCCCGATGCCGCTGCTGGCTCCGGTGACCACGGCGGTGCGGAGTACGCTCATGGGCGCGATTCTGCCCTTTGGCAGAATCGAGCGTCGCCAACCCCCAGGAGCGCCATGTTTCTTCGTGTCCTCGCACTGGTCGCCGGACTGCTCGGTGGAGCGTGCTGGGTGGCACGGTGGGGGGCCGACCTCGCGGGTGATGAACCGACCTGGTCCGACCCGATCTACTGGGTCGGGCTGGGGCTGCTCGGACTGGCCCTCGCGTGCGCCGGCGGCGGGCTGGTGAGTCGCAGCGCGACCTGGCTCCGCCTGATCGTGGCGGCAGCGTTCCCGCTGCTGGTCTGGTCGGTGTACGCCGTGGTGAAGGGCGACTCCGAGGCGATCATGCTCGACGGCGTGCTCGGCGCGGTCGCGCTGGTCGGCTCGCTGGCTCTGTACTCGCTCACCGGAGGCCGCCGGACCGAGGACGCGGCACCTCGCCGTCGACCCGGCTCCCACGCGCGGTGACACGCGACTGACCCGGCATTCCGCCCGACACGCGGGACGGAATGATTCGTCACGAGTAGTGGTTACGCCTCCGGGTCACTGTGTCCGGACCGACCGGACCGGACGTCAGGAGGCGGTGTGGAGCACGGCATGCAGCGGGTGGCGATGATCAGTCTGCACACGTCGCCGCTCGACCAGCCCGGTACGGGTGACGCCGGTGGCATGAACGTGTACGTGCTCGAGCTCTCCAAGCGGCTCGCACGCCGCGGGGTCGAGGTCGACATCTTCACGCGCGCCACCACCTCCGAGCTGCCGCCGGTGGCCCCCGCGGGGGAGGGGGTCACCGTCCGGCACATCCACGCCGGCCCGTTCGAGGGCCTCACCAAGGCCGAGCTGCCCGGTCAGCTGTGCGTCTTCGCGCGCGAGGTGCTCCGCTCGGAGGCCGGGCATCCGCTGGGCCACTACGACGCCGTGCACAGCCACTACTGGCTCTCGGGCCAGGTAGGCGCGCTGGCCCGTGACCGCTGGGGTGTACCCCTGGTCCACTCGATGCACACGATGGCAAAGGTCAAGAACGACGCACTGGCCGACGGTGACAAGCCCGAGCCCGAGGGCCGGATCATCGGCGAGGAGCAGGTCGTGGCGGCGGCCGACATGCTGATCGCGAACACCGACCTCGAGGCCAAGCAGCTCATCAACCTCTACGACGCCGACCCGGGCCGGGTCGAGGTGGTCCACCCGGGTGTCGACCTCGACGTCTTCCGCCCGCACGACCGCGTGCGGACCCGGCGTGAGCTCGGCCTGCCCGAGAACGCGCACGTCCTCATGTTCGCCGGCCGGATCCAGCCGCTGAAGGCCCCCGACGTTCTGCTGCGGGCGGTGGCCGAGCTGCTCGAGCGCGACCCGTCGCTACGCTCCCGCCTCGTGCTGCCAGTCGTGGGCGGTCCGTCCGGGAGCGGGCTGGAGCATCCCGAGTCTCTGGCGGAGCTCGCGCGGGACCTCGGCCTGGACGACGTCGTGCGCTTCGTGCCGCCGGTGACCCAGCCCGATCTCAGCCGCTGGTGCGCCGCGGCGGACCTGGTCGCCGTCCCGTCCTACAACGAGTCGTTCGGACTGGTCGCGGTCGAGGCGCAGGCGTCAGGTACGCCGGTGGTCGCCGCCGCAGTCGGCGGACTCACCACCGTCGTCCAGGACGAGGTCTCCGGTCTGCTCGTCGACAGCCACGACGCGTCCGCGTGGGCGGACGCGCTGCGACGCGTGATCTCTGACGAGGCTCTGCGCGAACGGCTCGCCGCCGGTGCCGTCGACCACGCCCACTCGTTCTCCTGGGAGCACACGGCCGATCGCACGCTGGACGTCTACCGACGCGCGCGCGAGACCATGGCTGTATGGGTGTGACCGATCAGGCCGGCGTCGCCGGCCTCCTGCGCGCGTACCTCGCGGACGCCGAGCTCGACCACGAGGAGATCGGCGACGGGATCTTCAGCGTGACCATGCCGGGGGAGCGCAAGCTCCAGGTGCCGGTCAGGCTCGACGTCGGACCGCACGCGCTGGGGGTGCACGCGTTCGTCTGCCGACGTCCGGACGAGAACCACGAGGTCGTGTACCGCTGGTTGCTCCAGCAGAACCTCAAGATGTTCGCCGTGGCATTCGGACTGGACCCGCTCGGCGACATCTACCTCGACGCCCGGCTGCCGCTGGCCACCGTGACCCCCGACGAGCTCGACCGGCTGCTCGGGGCCGTGCTGACCTACGCCGACGAGTCGTTCAACACCATCCTCGAGCTCGGCTTCGGGACCGCCATCCGCAAGGAGTGGGAGTGGCGGACGGCCCGCGGCGAGTCGACCCGCAACCTCGACGCCTTCCGTGGCTGGCTCGAAGCCCAGTCCGAATGACGGCCGTCAGCCCGCTGCAGCCGGTTGGCGCCGCCGTGGCGTGCGCCGGGTGAGCACGACGCCGGCGATGCACATAGCGCCGCCGACGAACGCGAGCGCCGCGGGTACCTCGCCGAGCACCAACCACGCCATCAGGGTGGTGATGAACGGCACCAGGAAGGTCGTCATCGCGAACTTGCCCGCATCGGAGTGCGAGAGGGCGTAGGCCCAGGTGGTGAACGCGATCGCGGACGGCACGATGCCGAGATACACGATCCACACAAGGTCGACGGCCGACGCGCGCTGGGTGACGCCCACCAGCTCGACCGCCCACGGCAGGCACGCCACCGCGCCGACGACGTAGTACCAGAACGTCATCTCCAACGCGGTCATGCCGCACCCGAGCAGCTTCTTCTGCGTGATCACCCCGACCGCGAAGGTGAGGGCGGCCACGAGGGACAGCACGACGCCGATCAGGTCGCCGTTGTCGCCGGAGGACGAGACGCGCCCGATCAGGACGACACCCGCAAACCCGACGGCGAGCCCGGCGACCAGCCAGGAAGTGAGGCGCTCCCCCAGCAGGAACGTCGCCAGCAGCGCCACGAGGATCGGGCCGACCTGGATGATGAGCGCCGCCGTGCCTGCGTCGATCCGCCGCTCGGACTCGTTGAGGGCGACGTTGTAGATGCCGATCCAGCTGATCCCGCCGAGGATGATCAACGGCCACTCGCGTCGGGTGGGCACCCGGCGCCGCGGCTGCGCCATCACCATGGCACCGAGGACGGCCACGGCCACCAGCAGCCGGCCGAGGCTGAGCGAGCCGGGCGGAACCTCGTGGCCGAGGTGACGGATCGCCACGAAGGCGGAGGACCACGTGAGCAACGTGAACGAGGCCGCGGCGACTGGCTTCCACACCGGCGTACGGACCGCGGCGACGGGGTCGCGGACAGTTATGGTCACCGGTCCAGCCTAGGTATTACGACCGGGCGCCGACACGCGGTTTTCGGACGGCGCACCACGACTTCCGGCCACTCGACCCCGGCGGTGGTCGAGGTGCGAGGGCCGTCAAGGCCCCTGCGGTGGTTGAGGTGCGAGGGCCGTCAAGGCCCGAGCCTCGAAACCCGCCTCATCGGACGCCCCGTACCCCGCCCGACGAGCGCCCCGTCACAGGTCGAGCTTGTAGCCGAGCCCCCGGACGGTCAGGAGGTGCCGCGGTTCCGAGGGGTTGGGCTCCAGCCTGGCGCGGAGCCGCTTCACGTGGACGTCGAGGGTCTTGGTGTCGCCGACGTAGTCGGAGCCCCACACCCGGTCGATCAGCTGACCCCGCGTGAGCACGCGACCGGCGTTGCGGAGGAACATCTCCAGCAGCTCGAACTCCTTGAGCGGCAGCCGCTGCTGCTCGCCGTTGACGGTGACGACGTGGCGCTCCACGTCCATCCGGACCGGCCCGGCCTCCAACGTGGTCGGCGCGGCGTCAGGCTCGATGCCGCGTCGGAGCACGGCGCGGATCCGCGCCACGAGCTCACGTGGTGAGTACGGCTTGGTGACGTAGTCGTCGGCGCCGAGCTCCAGGCCGACCACCTTGTCGACCTCGTCGTCCTTGGCCGACACCATGATCACCGGCACGCTCGAGGTGGTCCGGATCTGACGGCAGACCTCCGTGCCCGGGATACCGGGGAGCATCAGGTCCAGCAGCACGATGTCCGCGCCGTGGCGGTCGAACTCGGCCAGCGCGTCGTGGCCGTTGGTCGCGATCGCGACCTCGAACCCCTCGTTGCGCAGCATGTACGAGAGCGCGTCGCTGTAGCTCTCTTCGTCCTCGACGACGAGTACCCGGGTCACGGTCGATGTTCCTGCTTCCTGCGGGGCAGCGTCAGGGTGAACGTCGAGCCCTGCCCCTCCACGGACCAGACGTTGATGTCGCCACCATGGGTGGCGGCGACGTGCTTGACAATCGACAGGCCGAGACCCGTGCCGCCGGTGGAACGGTGGCGAGCCGGGTCGACCCGGTAGAACCGCTCGAAGATCCGTCTCACCTCCGGCTCGGGGATCCCGATGCCCTGGTCGACGACCGAGACCTCGACGCTCTCGGGCTGTCCCTTCGTGGACACCAGCACCGTGGACCCGGCCTCCGAGTACGCGATCGCGTTGGCGACCAGGTTGGCGACAGCGGCCGTGATCTGTTCGGCGTTGCCGAGCACCTCGAGGCCGGAGGCGCCACGGCTGACGACGGTGATCCGGGCGGCATCGGCGTCGATCGCGCACGTGTCGATCGCGTTCTTGACGACCTCATCGATCTGCACCGGCAGCGGTTGTCCCAGCGGGTCGGCTGCCTGCAGCCGGGACAGCTCGATGATCTGTTGCACGAGTCGGGTCAGCCGGTCCGACTCGGTCATCATCCGGCCGCCGAACCGTTGCACCGCCTCGGGGTCGTGGGCAGCGTCGCGGACGGCCTCGGCGAGCAGCCGGATCGCGCCGACCGGGGTCTTCAGCTCATGGCTCACGTTGGCGACGAAGTCGCGGCGCACCGCTTCGACCTGCCGCTCCCGGGTGCGGTCGTCGACCAGCACGAGGATCAGGCGGGAGCTGAGCGGCGCCACCCGGGCCTCGACGTTGCGGGCCGACAGCCCGTCGGGTCGGCTCAACAGCAGCTCGGTCTCGCGGATGTCACCGTCGCGGCGTACCTGCTCCACCATCTCGGCGAGCTCGACCGGCGCCAGCCGGTGGCCCTGGACCAGCCCGAGGCTGTACGCCGGGGCGCTCGCCTTGACGACGACGCCGTCCTCACCGACGACCACCGCGCTGCTGCGGAGCACCGACAGCACGGTGCCGATCCCGGGCGGAAGGACCGGATCCGGGACGGGCGGAGCCTGGCGGCGCAACCGGTCGCTCAGCGACCACGCGTACACGGCGACCCCGGCGACGCCGGCGCCGAGCAGCGCGGCGAGCAGCGTCGAGAGCGTGCCGTCCACGGTGTCAAGCGTACGCAGCCGTTCCGCCGGGACCCCGGGCTCGGGCCAGACCATCGACGACTGTTCACCGTGCGTTCACGCAGCGGCCCCGTCCCTTCACCTGAGCGCCCTAGGGTCCGGCCATGCGGAACGCGTTCCAGGACCAGCTCGACGCGGTCTTCGTCGACCTCGCCGGCATCTGCCGGCGCGTCGAGAACGCGGTCGCGCTCGCGAGCATCGCCCTGCTGGAGGGCGACGCCCGGGTGGCGGAGCAGGTCATCAGCGGCGACGCGGAGATCGACGCGGCTCGCGAGCGGGTCGAGGAGACCTGCTTCACCCTGCTGTCACTGCAGCAACCGGTCGCCGGCGACCTCCGGGTGGTCATCTCCGCGCTGCGGATCGTGAGCGAGCTGGAGCGGATGGGCGACCTGTCGGTGCACGTCGCGAAGATCGCGCGGCTGCGCGTTCCCGAGCTCGCGGTGCCGGACGAGATCAGGCCCACGATGTCCCAGATGGCGGATGTCGCGCGCGACATGGTGGCCCGACTCGCCCAGATCATCACCGATCGCGACGTGCAGGCTGCGATGGCGCTCGGTCGCGACGACGACGAGATGGACAGGCTGCGGCGTCAGAGCTTCCGCGACCTGCTGTCGGGCCAGTGGTCCTCCGGAGTGGAGCCTGCGGTCGACGTGGCGCTGCTGGGCCGCTACTACGAACGGATCGCCGACCACGCGGTGTCCGTCGCCCACCGGATCGTCTTCGTGGTCACCGGCCAGCAGCCGGTCGACGCCTGACCGCCTCACCGCCGCAGCAGCAGGGCCGCGTCACCGAACTCGTGCCAGAGGTACCCCTCGGCGGTCGCCGCGTCGTACGCAACCTGCGTGAGCGCGGGGCCGGCCACGGCTTCCACGAGCAGCAGGTGTGACGCGCCCGGGTCGTGCCAACCCGTGACCAGGCCGTCGACGACCTGCGGTGGGTCCGCCGGGGTCACGACTCGCTCGGTCCAGCCGTGCCGTGCGACGACACGATCCCCGTCGACGGCCGACTCCAGGGCGCGCGTCACGGTCGTGCCCACGGCCACCACCCGGCCGCCGGCGGCCCGGGTCGAGGTCGCCAGTCGCGCAGTCGCGGCCGGCACCGCAAACCACTCCGGCTGGGGTGCCTCGCCGGCCTCCTGCGACGAGAAGCCGGTGTGCAGGGTGATCGGAGCGACGCCTACACCGTTCGCGACCAGCCTGGTGATCACCTCGTGTGTGAACGGTCGCCCGGCCGACGGCATCTCGGCGCTGCCGGACTCCGTGCTGAAGACGGACTGGTACGCCGACAACGGGAAGTGGTCGCTGAGGTAGCCGTAGCTGATCGGTCGACCCTGGCGCCGCAGCAGGCCGGCCAGGTCGCCCTCCACCCGGGCGCGCCACAGCCGGTTGCCCGACCCGGTGGGGGAGGAGTCGGCCTCCGGGTAGGGCGCCACCAACGTCGCGGTCGCGCCCCCCACGCGCACCACCTCGCCGGGCTCGGCGTCGAGCACCGCGCGCCCCGCGTCCGGCGCCGTGCGCAGCTCGACCACCCGCGTGAGGTCGTCGAGGCGGGAGCCGACGTGGAGAACGACCGGCACGCTCGACTCGCCCCGCTCCCAGGTCGCGTCGAGCTGACCGGGGACCGTGGCCGAGTTGTTGACCACGACGAGGTCACCCGGTCGCAGGTGGTCTGGCAGGTCGGCGAACCGCGAGTGTCGCACCCCACCGGGGCCGGCCACGAGCAGCCGGACCTCGTCCCGGGGCACACCTCGTCGCTCCGCGGGCGCGTCGGCGAAGGCGGTCGTCGGCACCTGGAAGGTGGTCGTGGGACGCAGCGTCAGCGTCGTCACGCCACCACGTCCTCGCGGGCGGGCAGCTCGATGTCGGAGGCCCGGTAACGCCCGCTCGGTCGACGTTGCGCCACGAGCGCGAGGAGCCGAGGGACGACTGTGGCGGGCAGCGGCCTGTCGGCGATGTCTTCGTCCGGGAAGGCGTCCTGTTGCATCCGGGTGCGCATGTCGCCGGGGTCGACGGCGTACGCCGCCAGGCCGGTCTCGGCGCCGAACGTCTGGACCAGGTGGTCGAGGGCCGCCTTGGCGGCGCCGTACGGACCCCAGGTCTCGTAGTGCTCCACGGCGGCATCGGAGGAGATCCCGACGACGACGCCGTCCCGGCGCAACAGCTGGTCGGTCAGCTCGATCATGAGGGCCGCGTTCGCGCCCGCCGTGCCTCGGATGGTGTCGCCCAGCTCGACCGCGGTCAGGTCCCGCAGCGGCCGCATCGGTAGCGGCCCCAGCGTGCTGGCGTTGAGCACCAGCAGGTCGAGGCCACCGAGCTCGGCCACCAGGTCGACGAGCAGGCCGCGGTGGACCGCGTCCGCGACGTCTCCGGGCATCGCCCGGACCCGGGAACGGGCCGGCAGGTCCGTGAGGTTGGCGTGCAACCGATCTCCGTTCCGTGCGTCGGTCACGACGTCCCAGCCGCGGTCGCTCAGAGTTCGGACCAGCTCCAGGCCGAGGCCCTCGGACCCTCCGGTGACAAGTGCGGTCTTGGGGTTGAGTTCTCGAGTCATGACTGTGAGTATTCAAGTTCAAGTGAACTTGAGTTCAAGGAGCAGCCAATGAATTCTCGAGAACTACTGTCCGTCGGTGAGGTGGCCGATCGTTCGGGGTTCGCGGCTTCTGCGCTGCGCTACTACGAGGCGGAGGGGCTGATCCACGCCAGCCGCTCGCCGGGCGGCCGGCGGATGTTCGAGCGGAGCACGCTGCGCCGCCTCGCGTTCATCCGTGCCGCGGCGAACGTCGGTCTGACGCTGCACGAGATCCGGGAGGAGCTGGCGCAGCTGCCTCGTGAGCGGACGCCGACCAAGGCCGACTGGTCCCGGATCAGTCGACACTGGCGCGGTCGCCTCGACGAGCAGATCGCAGCGCTCGAGAGCCTGCGCGACGGCCTCGACTCCTGCATCGGGTGCGGCTGCCTGTCCTTGCAGCGCTGCTCGATCTACAACCCCGGGGACGTGCTCGCCTCCGACGAGCGGGCGCCGGGAGCCGCGCGACTGCCGCGCCTCCTCCGCCGCCCCCACTCTGCCGGCGGTTGACCTGCGAAGGCCGTCGAGGCCTGAGCCTCGAAACTCCGGCCCGACGGGGACGCTCCGGCTCGGACGGTGTCAGCGGCCCTGGTTGGCGACGGCGGCCGCAGCGGCAGCGGCCGCTTCGGGGTCGAGGTACTCCCCGCCGGCGACCGTCGGCCGCAGGGATTCGTCGAGGCGGTAGACCAGCGGCATGCCGGTGGGGATGTTGAGGCCGGCGATGTCGTCGTCGCTGATGCCGTCGAGGTGCTTCACGATGCCGCGCAGGCTGTTGCCGTGCGCCGCGACCAGCACCGTCAGGCCCGCTTGAAGATCCGGCACGACCGACGACTCCCAGTGGGGCAGCATCCGCACGATGACGTCCTTGAGGCACTCGGTGCGCGGCATCTCGTCGCCGAGATCGGCGTACCGCGGGTCACCGACCTGGGAGTACTCGTTGTCGTCGTCGAGCGGTGGCGGCGGCACGTCGAAGGAGCGCCGCCACGTCATGAACTGCTCCTCGCCGTACTCCTCCAGGGTCTGCTTCTTGTCCTTGCCCTGGAGCGCGCCGTAGTGCCGCTCGTTGAGGCGCCACGACCGCCGCACCGGGATCCAGTGCCGATCGGCGGCGTCGAGCGAGAGGTGGGCGGTCGTGATCGCGCGCCGCTGGAGCGAGGTGTGGACGACGTCGGGCAGCAGCCCGGCCTCGCGGAGCTGTCGCCCACCGCTGACGGCCTCCGCCCGGCCCTTCTCGGTCAGGTCGACGTCGACCCACCCGGTGAAGAGGTTCTTCGCGTTCCACTCGCTCTCGCCGTGCCGAAGCAGGATCAGCGTGTGGGTCATCAGTGCTCGCCCTCGGGCTCGGCGACCTCGCACTCGCCGCCGGTGCCGTCGATGCCCTCGAACTCGTTGCAGTTGGACACGACCGGCACGATCATCTGCAGCAGGTCGCCACCGGAGATCTGGATGCTCAGTGGCACCATGTCGCCCGCCGCGATCTCACCCTCGACCGGGACGCCCTCCTCGTCCTCGGCGGCCAGGTTGACCAGGCCGCCGGGCTCGACCGTGATCGGCGAGAAGTCGAACTGGACAGTGTCGTCGTCGGGCGTGATCGCCTCGACGACTCCGTCCTCCTCCTGGTCGTTGTTGACGAACGTCGCAACGAACGTGCCGGAGCCCTCCTCGGCCGAGACGATCACCGCACCGAGCACGTCGATCGACGCGTCCCGGTTGTTGGCTCCGACGGCCGGTGTGTAGACCCTCTCGGTGGCGTTGTCGAAGCCGCACGAGGACAGCGGCGCCGCCAGCAGCAGTGCACCTACCGCCAGCGCCCAGGAGCGTCGGGTCTTCTGCATGGGCGCATGCTAGCGGGCCGCGCCGGTGTCACTGCCGCAGGCCGACCTGCGCGCCCGTCGCCAAGAGACCGGCGAGCACCAACGCGGTCACCAGGATCGTCGCCCACAGCAGCCTGGCCGCTCCGATCCGCAGCCCCAGGCGCAGCGGCAGGTGCCGGACGCCGTGCTCGTGGTCGCGCACCAGCCCGGGCAGCGAGACCAGCACGTGGACGCAGACCCCGAGCAGCGCCGCGAGCACGGGCACCGAGAACTCGGGCGGCCTGGTGCGGCCCTCTCCGGCCCAGCCGCCGTACGCCAGGAACGCCGGGTAGAGCCCGTACGACGCCGCCCACGTCAGCCACGAGAGCCAACCGTTGCGGAGGAACACGTTGCCGATCAGCCCGATCACGAGCGAGCCCAGATAGCTCAGCCCGGCCCACACGCCGTGCGACACGGCGAGCGGCACGACCGCCAGGGCGGCGCACGCCATCGCGAACGTCGCGTCTCCGGGCGCGAGCAGCCCCTGCCCGATCGGCTTGTCGTCGCGGCCGTCGGCGGCGTCGCGGTGACGGTCGACCAGGTCGTTCTGCCAGCCGAGGATCGCCTGCCCGGCCAACACGGTGGCCAGGACCATCCCCACCTCACGGGTCGGCCGACCGCTGAGAGCGGCGGCGCCGGCGAGCCCGAGCGCGCTGATCAGCCCGAGCCGGGGGTGGGACGCGCGCAGCAGGAGGAGCGGCGTCCAGTGACGCCACGACCTGCGGGTGTCGCCGTCGACGGCCGGACCGTCCGAGCTCGTGCTGGCCATGCCCCGCAGTATCGACCACCGGCGCTGCGGCGGTCACAGAAGTCGACGGTCCCGGCCAACGGGACCTGCCAGCTCCCCGTCGCGACGGTGGCTCCACCACACCAGGAGCCGTTCTGTCAAGCCCTGATTGCCGTCCTGACCTGCACAAACGCTTCGGAGGTCCAACCGGTGCCGTGTTACGATGGAGGCCTGGAAAGGGGTACTTCACATATGACTTTCACCGTCGGCGAAACGGTTGTCTATCCAAATCATGGGGCCGCAGTCATCGAGGACATCGAGATGCGGAAGATCAAGGGAGAGGACCGTCAGTACCTCGTTCTGAGGATCGTCGCCCAGCAGGACCTGGTGGTCCGGGTACCGGCTTGCAACCTCGATCTCGTAGGTGTTCGTGACGTCGTCGACAAGGAGGGCCTCGACCGTGTGTTCGACGTGCTCCGTGCCGCGCACGTCGAGGAGCCGACCAACTGGTCGCGCCGCTACAAGGCCAACCTCGAGAAGCTCCACAGCGGCGACGTCATGAAGGTCGCCGAGGTCGTGCGCGACCTCTGGCGCCGCGAGCGTGACCGCGGCCTGTCGGCGGGCGAGAAGCGGATGCTGGCCAAGGCCCGGCAGATCCTGGTCTCCGAGCTGGCGCTGGCCGAGCACACCAACGAGGACAAGGCCGAGGCCATCCTCGACGAGGTGCTCGCCTCCTGACCCACGGCTCACCGAGCCACGAACGACCACGAGACCCCCGGGGCGACCCGGGGGTCTCGTGCGTCGTGAGGTGACTCAGCCGGTCGCCGTTCCCAGACCTGCGCCGTCCCGGGCACCCGTCCGAGCTCCCTCTCCCACTGCGGACCGCGATCACGCAGCTCCTGCACGAGGTCGGCAGGGGACTCCGCGGTCTGACCCTCCCGGGGGATCAGGGCGACCAGGCCGGTGTCGGCTCCAGGGTTGGGAGTCGCCTGCAGGATGGCGACCACGTCGGGTACCTCGCTGACCTTCGTGGCCAGGTCGTCCACCGTGGTCGTCGGGTCGGTGCTGGTGATGATGTCGGCCGTCACGGAGAGCGGGGAGTTGTAGCCGGCTCCGAATGCCGCCGTGATCTCGTCGTACGTCTGACGGGCCTGGCTCTCCCCCGGCGCAGTGCTGTTGTCGGGGAGCGCGAGGTCGAGCTGGGCCGCCGGGAGGGCGACGAGACCGAGCAGCACCAGGACGGCGGCGATGGTGAGCAGCGGGACCCGCGTCACGGCTCGCACCCAACGGGTGCCGAAGCCGACCTTCGGCGGCTTGCCCTTCCTGCGCGGCTTGGGTGCCCTGCGGGGCTTGGGTCGCAACCGCTCGCCGAGCAGGAGCGCGATGGCCGGCAACAGCGTCAGCGCCACCAGTACGGCGGTGGAGACCGCTCCGGCGGCGGCCAGCCCCATCACGGTCAGCACGGGTATGCCGGCGACCGTGAGCCCGATCAGCGCGATGACGACCGTGGCGCCGGCGAAGACGACGGCGCTCCCGGCCGTCGCCAGGGCCCGCGACATCGACTCGGTCGGGGAGTGTCCGTCGGCCAGGTTGCGCCGGTGCCGCGACAGGATGAACAGCGCGTAGTCGATGCCGACGGCGAGACCGAGCATCTCCGCCAGTGTCGGCGCGCTGCTCGAGACGGTCGTGACGTGGGTGATCACCACGACCGCGCTGAGCGTCACCCCGACTCCCACGAGCGAGGAGAAGATCGGCATGCCGGCCGCGAGGAGGGAGCCGAAGGTGACGGCCAGGATCACGTAGGACACCAGGAGCCCGAGCAGCTCGGGGACTCGACTCGGTTCGGAGCTGTCCTTGAAGGCGTCACCACCGATCGAGGTGTCCAGGTCGCTGCCGGCGGCAGGTGTTGCGGCGTCCGTGACCTCGTCCAGGAGGTGGTCCTCGGGGTTCTGCGAGGCGAACCGCACCTGGATGATCGTGTGTCGCTGGTCGTCGGAGACGACGGGGTAGTCGCCGACGAGGGGGTTGCCTGCCGAGACATCGTCCAGGGCGTCGATCGCCGTGGCCAGGTCGGCCACCTCGTCGGCATTGCGACCGTCCGAGATCGTGCCGGCGCCGGCGGTCACCAGGACCTGTCCGCTGGTGCCGGTCAGTCCGTACCGCTCGGCCAGCACGTCCTGGCCGGCCTGGGAGGAGGCCCCCGGTAGGACGAACGTGTCGTCGTAGTCGGTGCCGAGGGTGCGGGAGCCACCGATGAGTGCCGCCAGCACGAGGAACCAGACAGCCACCGTGGCGCCTCTGTGCCTCGCGATCCGGCCGCCGAGGTGGAACAGGAACATCGACACGGCGCCTCCCGGGTGTCTTCGAACGTCACGCGACGGCCACCCGAGCTACGGCTGAACGGCTGATCAGGCTGCACAGTCTGCATCGACCTCGGTGTCCGCGCCAGAGGCGCCGGTTGGGAGTGGACGGTCGGGGCGGGTTGCGTCGACGGTCAGGCGGGGCGGTGGAGCAGGGCGGTGGCGATCGCCGCGACTCCTTCGCCGCGACCGGTGAGTCCGAGCCCGTCGGTCGTGGTGGCCGAGACCGACACGGGCGCACCGACGGCGTCGCCGAGGGCGGTCTCCGCCTCTGCCCGGCGCGGTCCGAGCCGGGGCCGGTTCCCGACCACCTGGATCGCGACGTTGCCGATCTCGAAGCCGGACTCGCGCACGCGGCGCGCGGTCTCGGCCAGCAGTACGACGCCCGAGGCGCCGGCCCACCTCGGCTCGGCCGTCCCGAAGTTGCTGCCGAGGTCACCGAGCCCGGCCGCGGACAGCAGTGCGTCGCAGGCGGCGTGGGCCGCGACGTCGGCGTCCGAGTGGCCCTCGAGGCCCTGCGGTTCCTCCGGCCAGGCGAGCCCCGCGAGGTGCATGGGTGCGCCGTCGACGAGCCGGTGGACGTCAGTGCCGATCCCGACGCGCGCCACGGAGGGCGGCGGGCTCCCTGGGTCGTTCTGCACAGCACGATCATGCCTGAGCCACAATTGCCCTCATGAGCACCATCCGCGGCGCGTGGTCCCTGGCCGGGCTCGTGGCCGGTGCGGCGGGGCTCGCCACCAGCTACGCGGTGGCGAACGTGATGTCGGTGCGCACCTCACCCGTCGTCGCTGTGGCAGAGCTGGTGATCCGGCTGACGCCCGGTGAGGTGGTCGAGCAAGCCATCGGCTTCCTGGGCTTCAACGACAAGCCGGTGCTGGTGGCGGGGGTCCTCGTGGTGCTGGCGGCGCTGTTCGCCTGGGCCGGCCGGTTGGCGGCCCGGCGCTGGTGGGCGCCGGTGCTGCTCTTCGGCGCTCTCGCGGCAGTGGGCGCGGCCGCGGTGGCGACACAGGAGGCGCCCACCACGACGTCGTACCTGCCGGTCGCCGTGGGCTTCGTGACCTGGCTGCTGGTGCTGAGCGCCCTGACCGCTCGGATCAAGTCGCCCGCGCCGGAGCCGGTCGAATCGGCCGCCGGGCTCGGGACCCGCCGCGGGTTCCTCTTCGGCGCCGCCGGGGTCGCGGTGATCTCGCTCGGCCTGGGTGTGCTGGGCCGGCTCTGGGGCAGTGGCCGGCGTCGGGTGGAGGCCAGCCGCCGACTGCTGCGGCTGACCGGTGTCAGCGAGCCGTCCGTGCCGCCCGCGACGAAGGTCGGCCTCGACGGCGTCTCACCCTGGCTGACGCACGCCGACGACTTCTACCTGATCCACACGGCGATCGCCCTCCCCACGATCGTGCCGGACGAGTGGCGGTTGCGGATCCACGGGATGGTCGATCGCGAGGTCACGCTGACGTTCCAGGACCTGCTGGCCCGCAAGCGCACGGAGGCGTGGGTGACGCTGAACTGCGTCTCGAACCTGGTCGGCGGCGACCTGATCGGCAACGCCTGGTGGAGCGGCGTCCGGCTCGCGACGATCCTCGACGACCTGGGGGTCAGCTCCGATGCCGACGCGGTGCTGCAGACGTCGGACGACGGGTGGACGTGCAGTACGCCGCTCGCGGCTCTCACCGACGGACGCGACGCGATGCTGGCGATCGCCATGAACGGCCGGCCGCTGCAGGTCGAGCACGGATTCCCGGTCCGCACCATCGTGCCCGGTCTCTACGGGTTCGTGTCAGCGTGCAAGTGGGTCGTCGACCTGGAGGTCACGCGCTTCGACCGGATCGAGGCGTACTGGACGGGCAAGGGCTGGGCCGAGCAGGCCCCGGTCCGGCTCGCCTCTCGGATCGATGTGCCGAGGGACGGTGCGAGCGTCGAGGCCGGCGAGCTCCGGGTGGGCGGTGTCGCATGGCAGCAGCAGGTCGGCATCCGCCAGGTCGAGATCAGTCTCGACGGTGGCGGCTGGGAGGCGACGTCGCTGGGCAAGGCGCCCTCGATCGACACGTGGGTGCAGTGGGCCGGCACCATCACGGTCGCACCTGGCGACCACGTCCTGCGGGTCCGGGCCATCAGCGCGGACGGTGAGGTCCAGACCGGCGTCGAGCGCGACGTGGTGCCCGACGGCGCCACCGGTTGGCACGAGGTCGAGTTCAGCGCCGAGGGGCGCTAAGGGCTCCGGTCAGCCCGCGTCCCGAGTGACGACGTAGACCACGCCACCGGAGGTCGGCAGCCAGGCGTCCTCGAACTGGCCGCGGTCGTAGGTCCGCCGCACGCCCTTGTTCCGCCGCGCGGCCGGGTCGTTGACCACGACGTTCCCGGACCTCGTGAACCCGACGATCACCAGCAGGTGGCCGTTCGTCGACGAGATCGGGGCACCGTCCAGCTCCCCGGCACCGAAGGAGATCGACGCCACCAGCGGCACTCCGCGAGCGACGAACCGCTCAGCCTGGCGCAGGGTGCGCAACCGGGTCACGTAGGCGCTCCCCGTGACGCCGAGCCGGTTGCCGGCGTAGGCCGCGTTGAACGGCCAGTTCCCGGTTCCGTCGTACGCGTGGTCGAACGTCATCCGCGCCCCGTGGTCGACCCACGGCTGCGGGTGACCGTCCGGCACCCACGAGTACGCCGCCGGCCGGGGCAGGGCGTCGTGGTAGCCCAGCACCATCGAGAGCGACGTGGGGGAGCACCACGCCTGGCCGCCGCCACCCCACCGCGGGTAGTGACCGGAGTGGACCATCTGGGAGTAGCGGGGCACGTCGAGCACGACGTGGTCGCGGCCGCTGGCGACTCCAGGCTGCGAGGTCGTCACGTCGTCGACGTCCGGGAGCCGCGAGGCCACGGCCCCGAGCGCCCGCACCGTCGGGCGGGCCTTGCCGGCGCGCATCAGGCTGATCCGCAGCTGCCATGCGGTGACGCCTCCGGGCACCTGCCAGGTGTCGACGTTGACGTCAGCCAGGTCGTCACCCTGCGCGCCCGCGGAGGTACGTCGGACGTGCCGGTCGCCGGCGGCCCAGCGCCCCAACGTGTCCCAGCTCGAGCGCCTGCCCTGTGCGGTGCGGCCGCGGACCTGCACCTCGACCCAGCTGTTGCCGGGCGTGGTCGCCTGCCACGACGCGATCAGCTCGGTCAGGGCGAAGCCGGGCTCGTGCCAGGGTGAGACCCACCGGCCGACGTCGTACGTGGTGCCGCCGTAGGTGCGCCTCGCCACCGGCTCGGCGATCCGGACCCGGCCCTTGTGCAGCACGGTGCCGGCGAACCTTCCCTCGGACAGGGTCGCCCCCCGCCACTCGGCGTACTGGATCTTGCGTCTCGCCGGAGCGGCTTCGGCGGCGGTCGTCATGAGCACGGGGACGACCAGCGCCAGCGCGAGGACGGGGGCGAGCCGACGGAGGAGGGGAAGCACCCGTCGAGGGTACGCCGATCGTTCACTCCTGTCCCACGAGTCACAGATTCCGACGATCATCGGAATCGCGGCCCCGCCCGTAGAATCGCCCGGTGACCCTGCGCCTCTACGACACCGCGACACGCGACGTCCGCGACTTCGTCCCGCTCCGGCCGGGCAAGGCGGGCATCTACGTCTGCGGTCTCACGGTGCAGTCGGAGCCACACGTGGGCCATGTCCGGTCGGCCGTGAACTTCGACGTGCTGCGACGCTGGCTGGAGCGGTCGGGCTACGAGGTCGACTTCATCCGCAACGTCACCGACATCGACGACAAGATCCTGGCCAAGGCGGCCGACCAGGGCCTGCACTGGTACGAGCTCGCGCAGCGGATGCACCACGAGCTCGACGACGTGCTGGCCGCGATCAACGTCCGCCGGCCGACCTACGAGCCGGCCGCCACCGGTCACGTCCCCGAGATCCTCGAGCTGATCGGCCGGTTGGTCGCGACCGGGCACGCCTACGCCGCCGAGGACGGCTCCGGCGACGTCTACTTCGACGTCCGCTCGTGGCCCGACTACGGCGAGCTCACACGGCAGCGGATCGACGACATGGAGCCGGCCGGCGACGCGGACCCGCGGGGCAAGCGCGACCCGCGCGACTTCGCGCTCTGGAAGGGCCACAAGAAGGAGTCCGAGCCGGAGACGGCCGCGTGGCCGTCGCCCTACGGACCCGGCCGACCGGGCTGGCACATCGAGTGCTCGGCGATGGCGCGCAAGTACCTGGGACCGGCCTTCGACATCCACGGTGGCGGCGTCGACCTGCGGTTCCCCCACCACGAGAACGAGCAGGCGCAGTCGCGGGCGGCCGGTGACCCGTTCGCGTCGTACTGGCTCCACAACGCCTGGATCACCACTGCCGGCGAGAAGATGAGCAAGTCGCTCGGCAACTCGCTGCTGGTGCCCAACGTGCTCCAGCGCGTGCGCGGCGTCGAGCTGCGGTTCTACATGGTCAGCGCGCACTACCGCTCGACCGTGGAGTTCTCGTTCGAGGCGCTGGAGGAGGCGGCGACGTCGTTCCGCCGGATCGAGTCCTTCCTCGACCGCGCCGCTCCGCACGTCGAAGGCTGGGTCGCCGACTACCCGCCCGGCTTCGTCGCCGCGATGGACGACGACCTCGGGACGCCCGCGGCCGTCGCGGTGATCCACGAGACCGTGCGGGAGGGCAACCGGCTGTTGGCGAACGGACCGTCCGCCGAGCTCGGCGCCGCCTACGGTCAGGTCGTGAGCATGCTCGACGTGCTCGGTCTGAATCCGCGCGACTTCGCCACCAACGGCGGCGACGACAAGCTCACCGGCGTCGTCGACTCGCTGGTGCGGGGTCTGCTCGAGGAACGCGCCCAGGCGAGAGCCGACAAGGACTGGGCGCGTGCCGACGCGATCCGCGACCGGCTCAAGGCCGCCGGCGTCGAGATCGAGGACACCCCCGACGGCCCGAAGTGGAGCGTGTGACCGATGCCTGGTAACTCACAACGCAGGGGCTCGGTCCGCAAGAGCAGCAAGAAGCCGACCGCGGGGTCTGGTGGCCGCGTCCGCCGCGGGCTCGAGGGCAAGGGGCCCACGCCGAAGGCGAAGGATCGCCCCAACCACAAGGCATTCAAGGCCAAGCAGCAGGCGGAGCGGGCACAGTCCGCACGCCCGAGACGACGCCCGGTCGTCTCGGACGCCGAGTGGGTGGCGGGCCGGAACTCCGTGGTGGAGGTGCTCCGGGCACGAGTCCCGGTCGCGGCGGTGTACGTCGCCGAGGGCTCCGATCGCGACAGCCGGCTGCGTGAGGCGTTCAAGCTGGCGGCCGAGCAGGGCGTCAGCCTGCTGGAGATCACCCGGACCGAGCTCGACCGGCTCACCGACGGGGCGGTGCACCAAGGCCTCGCGGCGCGGATCCCGGCGTACGAGTACGCCCACCCGGACGATCTCCTGGCACGCGCGGCCGAGGAGCTGGAGCCGCCGCTGGTGGTGGCGCTCGACCAGGTGACGGACCCGCGCAACCTCGGTGCCGTCGTCCGCAGCGCCAGTGGCTTCGGTGCGCACGGCGTGGTGATCCCCGAGCGGCGGGCCGCCACGATGACGGCGAGCGCGTGGAAGACCAGCGCCGGTGCGGCAGCGCGGATTCCGGTGGCGCGGACGGTCAACCTCACCCGTCAGCTGAAGGCCTACCAGGAGGCGGGCTGCATGGTGGTGGGTCTGGCTGCCGACGGCGACGTGTCGCTCACCGATCTCACGGCGCCGGACGGGCTGGCCGAAGGACCGCTCGTGGTGGTCGTCGGCGCGGAGGGCGGCGGCCTCTCCCGGCTGGTGGCCGACACGTGCGACCAGCTGGTGTCGATCCCGATGGCGAACGACCTCGAGTCCCTCAACGCCGGCGTCGCCGCGTCGGTGACGCTCTACGCGATCGCGCAGGCCCGGACGAGGCGGTGAAGCGCGCCGCGGTGCCGGTCCTCCACGGCCTCGGCCTGGCTGTGGTGTGGGCTGCCGTAGCAGTGATGGCCGGGATCGGGTTCTTCCTCAACTCCGAGCGCGAGGCGGTGGTCGCGGGTCACGACACGGTCATCCGCCCGACGCTCGGCGGGTACGTCGAGGTGCACAGCGGGCCGGTGCTGCCGGACCTGCGGGTCGACTCCGGGCGTCGGATCGGCGTGGACGTCACGCTCGGCAAGACCAACTCCGACACCCTCAGCGAGCTGGTCGACCGCTACGCCCTGATCGCGAGCCAGCCCGAGGGGTCGATCGCACGCGTCGAGGCGGCCGTCGGGGACATGGCCACCGACGCGGCGGTTCGCGGCATGGTCGTGGGTCTGGTGCCCGTCGCGTTCTGGCTGCTGCTGGGGCGGACTCGTCGCCGTGAGCTCTGGCGGGCGGCCCGGACCCCGAGCGGTGTGGCGGTGATCGCCGTGGCCGTCGTGACAGGGGTGCTGGCGTGGGAGCCGTGGGAGGGCGACGAGGAGGCGATCCGCGACGAGCAGTCGTGGGTGACCCTGCCCGAGTACCTCGCCGGCGCGGTGGCGGTTCCGGAGGCGGTGGCCGGCGTGGAGGTCCGCACCGACACGGGCGCGATCGACTCGCGCCGCCTGATCGAGAGCGCCGTCTCGACGTACGACCGCAGCAAGGAGTTCTACGACGAGGCGGCCGCGGCTGCCGAGGACCTCGTGCTGCGGGAGCCCGAGGAGGACGAGACCGTCGCGCTGGTCGTCTCCGACCGGCACGACAACATCGGGATGGACCGGGTCGCGCGGGCGATCGGCGACCGCGCCGGCGCCACCGTCGTGATGGACGCCGGCGACGACACGTCGACCGGCGAGGCATGGGAGGCCTTCAGCCTCGACTCCGTGACCGCGGCGTTCGACGGCTACGACAAGCTCGTCGCCACCGGCAACCACGACGGGGGCGGGTTCGTCGCCGACTACCTCGGCGAGCTGGGGTGGACGGTGCTCGACGGTGACGTCGAGGAAGGGCCGGGCGGCGGGACCCTGGTCGGCGCACCCGACCCGAGGTCCAGCGGGCTCGGCAACTGGCGCGACGAGACCGGCCTGAGCTTCGCCGAGGTCGGCGAGCTCTTGAGCGAGGAGCTGTGCACCGCCGACGAGCGCATCAACACGGTGCTCGTCCACGACGCCAACCTCGCCACCGACGCGCTGGCGCGAGGTTGCGTCGACCTGGTCGTCGGCGGGCACGTGCACGTGAAGATCGGACCGGATCGGATCGACGGCGAGAACGGCGCGGTCGGCTACAAGTACACGACCGGAACCACCGGCGGAGCGGCGTACGCCATCGCGATCGGGAGCAAGCCGCGCCGCGACGCCATGGTCTCGCTCATCACCTACCGGGACGGGGCCCCCGTCGCGATCCAGGCAGTGACGCTGCAGACCAACGGGACCTTCGAGGTCGGGGACTACGTCGAGATCGCGCCCGGCGAACCGGACCCGGAGTCGGACAGCGGGACCGACAGCGAGCCCGAGGGTGCGGGACTCGTCACGCGCCCGGGTTCTGCTCGGCGGTGAGGCCCGGCGCAGCGACCGCCTCGTCCGGCTTCGTGGCGAGGACGGTGTCGATGTAGTCGCGGGCGGTCTCGCGGAAGCCGACCTCGGCGCCGGCGCGCTCCGAGAGGTACCAGCGGTGCACGAGGATCTCGTGGAACAGCTCGGCGGGCTCGAGCTTTCCGCGCGCCTCCGGCGGCACCATCGCGACCAACGGCTCGTAGACCTCGGTCAGCCAGCGGTTCGCCACCAGCGCCCGATCCTCGCGACCGAGGTCGTGGGCCGCAGTGAACCTCGCGATGTCGTTGAGCATCCGGCGGGCCTGTGCGTCCTCGGCGTACATCCCGGTCAACCCGTGCAGCTCGCGGGTGTGGTGCCCGAGCTCCACCGCACGTGGTCGGATGACGACCCGGTCGCCGTCGAAGTCGGTGATGATGTCGAGCTCCTCGACGTCGAAGCCGAGGTCGTTGAGGCGCTCGATCCGTTCCTCGATCCGCCACAGCTCGCTCGCCGGGAACTCCTCCTCACCGGTGAGCTCGCCCCAGAGCGCGTCGTACCGGGTGCGGATCATCTCGACCACGTCCGCCGCCTCGACGTCGGGCTCGAGGGAGCCGCTCGCCTGGAGGTCGAGCAGCTCGGCGTAGACGTTCTCGCAGCCGAGCGTGACGTCGTACTCGCGCATGGACGGTGACAGCTGGGGGCGGAGCTCGCCGGTCTCCGCGTCGACGAGGTACGCCGAGAAGCCACCCGCGCTGCGGCGGAACAGCACGTTCGAGAGCGAGACGTCGCCCCAGTAGAACTCCGCGAGGTGGAGCCGGACCAGCAGCACCACCAGCGCATCGATCAGGGACGGCAGGCTCTCGGCGGACAGGCCGTGGGAGAACAGGCTGCGGTAGGGGAGGGAGAACCGCAAGTGCTCGGTCAGCAGCGCAGCGGGCAGCGGCTCGTCGTCCTCGTCCTCGCGGCCGGTCACGACTCCCTGCGGCACCACGGCGGGCAACCCCATCCGTTGCAGGTCGCGGAGCAGCCGGTACTCCCGGAACGCGATGTCCTCCTGCGTCTCCTTCACCGCGTACACGCGGTCGCGCAGCCGGATGATCCGCACCACGTGGCGGGAGAGACCCCGGGGGAGCGGCACGACGTGCTCGTCACCCCACTCCTCGAGCGGGCTCGACCAGGGCAACGTCACGATCGCCGGGTCGGGCCGACTCGCGACGATCCGGAGGGCCATGCGTCGACCCTACTCAGCGGCGGCGTGTGGCGATCAGGTCGCGGGTAACGGTGCCTGCGCTGCGCTCCCACCCCGCTGCACCGGGGTGGGAGCGCACCCGCGGCACCGTTAGCCAGCCGCGCGTAGCCGGGCAGCGAGCCGGCGGGCGCGGTCGTTCGCCACGACATCCTCCAGGAGCAACGGGGTGCCGTCGGGACCGGAGAGCGGGACCCGCCAGTTGGGGTACTCGCGGTGGGTGCCCGGCTGGTTCTGGGTACGCCGGTCGCCGACCAGGTCGGCGATGGAGACGCCGAGCAGGCGGCTCGGCGCCCGCGTGAGCAGGACGTGCAGGCCGGCGACGATCTCCTCCTCGTCGGCGTCGTCGGACACCAGCCCGCGCTCCCGCAGCAGGGTGCGGAACGCCTGCTGCTCGTGTACGGCCACCGCGAGCTCGTCCTGCACCGACCGAGTCAGCAGCCCGAGCGAGTCGCGCAATCGGACGTGCTCCCCGGCGAGGTAGCCGGCGGTCGGCGGGAGATCGTGGGTGGTGACGGTCGCGAGGCACAGCTCACGCCAGGACTCGGGCGGGCGCGGCGCTCCACCGTCGGCCTCGAACCACAGGATCGACGTACCGAGCACGCCGCGGCTGGCGAGGTAGTCGCGCACGAACGGCTCGACGACCCCGAGGTCCTCCCCCACGACAAAGGCCCCGGCACGTTCGGCCTCGAGCAGCAGGATCGAGACCATCGCCTCGTGGTCGTAGCGCAGGTAGGCGCCCTCTGCGGGCGCGGCGCCCTCCGGGATGCACCAGAGGCGGAACAGTCCCATGACGTGGTCGATCCGAACGCCGCCCGCGTGACGGAGCGCTGCCCGCAGCACAGCGCGGTACGGCGCGAAGCCCAGCTCGGCGAGCACGTCCGGACGCCACGGCGGCTGCGACCAGTCCTGGCCGCGCTGGTTGAACGCGTCCGGCGGCGCTCCCACCGACAGCCCGCGGGCCAGCGCCGGCCCGAGCGTCCAGACCTCGGCGCCGGCCGGGTGGACGCCGACCGCCAGGTCGGTGACGAGACCGATCGACATGCCCGCGTCGAGAGCGGCGGCCTGAGCTGCCGCCAGCTGCTGGTCGCACAACCACTGGAGCCAGCAGAAGAACTCGACCCGGTCCGCGAGTCGCTCGGACATCACCGCTACGGCGGGCGAGTCAGGCTCGCGCAGCTCTTCGGGCCAGTCGGCGCTGCCCACCTGCTCAGCGAGGGCGCACCAGATCCCGAACTGGCGCAGCTCCGGCCCCTGCGCTGCGAGGAACTGCTCGTACGCCCGCTGCCGTTCGGGGGATCGCGCGGCGGTCTGGATCAGCTCGAGGGCGGCGAGCTTGGCGGCGTACGCCGGCTGCCGGTCGATCAGGCCGTCGGCGTCGTCGTAGTCGCGGGCGTACGCCTCGACCCGGGCGCGCTGCTCCGGCGGCAGCCCTGCGAGCTCGGGGACGTCGGTCACACGCAGGTAGAGCGGGTTGAGGAAGCGGCGCGAGGTCGGCAGGTACGGCGAGTCCTCGATCGGCGGCACCGGCTCGGCCGCGTGCAACGGGTTCACGAGCACGAACTCGGCGCCGAGGCCGGCGGCCCACCGGGCCTGAGCGGCGAGGTCGGCGAGGTCGCCGACGCCCCAGGAGTCACGTGACCGGACCGAGTAGAGCTGGGTCATCAGTCCCCACACCTGCGGGGGGAGGCCAGCGGGAAGGTCGATCCGCTCGGGGGCGAGGATCAGCAGCCCTTCCCGGGTCTTCGCTCCGCTTCGAGCGCGCAAGCGGTGGTAGCCGGTGGGCAGGTCAGGCGGCAGCACGAACCGGGCCTCTCCGACGACCCGGCCGTCGATCTCGCGCGGCCCGGTGAGGTGCTGGACCTGGATCGCGTCGACCGTCGTGCCGTCCTCGGTCACCACCTGGATCGAGAGGGGCTCCCCGTGCGGCACGTGCCCGAGCACCTCCACGGGATGACCGGCCCGCCCCACCGTCACCGCCGGCAGGATCCGCCGCCAGGGCCCGAGGTCGACGTCTGCGAGCGCGGCACGGACCGCTTCCTCGGTGCTTGCGTCGACACCCAGCGCCTCGAGCACGACCTGGACCGTCGCCACCGGCACCTGCACGTGATGGCCCTGCCAGTCCCAGTACTCACGGGAGACCCCGTACCGGTCGGCGAGCTCGGCCAGCGCCGGCCAGTCGTCGAGGTGGGCCACGGTGATCACCCTAGGCGGCGTCTACGATGGCCCGCGCGCCGCGTTAGCTCAGCTGGTAGAGCATTCGCCTTGTAAGCGAAAGGTCGTCGGTTCGATCCCGTCACGCGGCTCCACTACCGCCGCGTGTGCCTGCGAGTGCGCCATGGCGCACTCTCAGGCGCACGCCGCGGTGTCTGGCGGTGTCTGGCGCGGCTCAGCGGATCTGGCGGACCTCGAACTCGCAGGCCGGCGAGGCGATCGCCGCCTGGGCGTCGACCAGCCGCAGCTCCCGCTCGCCCGACTCCAACGTCTGCTTCAGGACGGCGTACACCGAGCTGACGGTGCGTGCCAGCGCGGCGTCCGGAGCGCCGGTGTCGTGGAGGTGGGCCGCGAACAGGGCGGCGGTGATGTCGCCGGACCCGTTGGCCTTCATCGGCAGCCGCGGGGTCTGCACAAGCCAGGCACCGTCGCCGGTCACTGCCATCAGGCCGATCGTGCCGTCGCCGGTCTCGACGCTGGTCACGAGGATCGTCGAGGGGCCCATCGAACGCGCCAGGTCCGCACTGCTCAGCACCTCGTCGAGCGTGGTCGGCGTCGTGTCGGTGAGGAACCCGAGCTCGAACTGGTTGGGCGTGATGACGTCGGCCACCGGCACCACCCGCTTGCGGATGATCGGCGGGATCTCGGGGTTCACGAAGCAGCCGGACGTCGCGTTCCCCATCACCGGGTCGCAGGTGTACGTCGCGGCCGGGTTGGCCGCCTTCACCCGCGCGACCGCGTCGATCACGACGTCGGCGATGGCCGGGCTGCCCTGGTAGCCCGACAGCACGGCGTCACAGGTCGCGAGCACCCCGCGCTCTTCGATGCCGGTCACGACGGCGGCCACGTCGGCCGGGTCGATCAGGGGACCGCGCCAGGCGCCGTACCCGGTGTGGTTGGAGAAGTTCACCGTCAGCACCGGCCACACCTCGTGACCGAGCCGCTGCAGCGGGAAGACCGCGGCACTGTTGCCGACGTGGCCGTACGCGACGTGGGACTGGATCGACAGGATGCGCACCCGTCGATCCTCGCAGACGCGCGAGGTCAGGCCACTTGCAGCGAGCGCTTGGACAGGCCCATCCAGAAGCCGTCGATCACCTGCCGGCCGGGCTGCTCCGGGTCGCTCGCGGCACCCAGGGTCACGAAGAGCGGGGTGTAGTGCTCGACGGTCGGGTGGGCGTAGGGCATGCCCGGCGCCTGCGAGGTGTACGAGGCCAGCGCGTCGACGTCCCCGCGCGCGAGCGCCTCACCGGCCCAGGCGTCGAAGTCCGACGACCAGCCCGGGACGGCCGCGTCGATCCGCCAGTCGGTGAGGAACGGCAGGCCGTGGGTGAGGAAGCCGGAGCCGATGATCAGCACGCCCTCGTCCCGCAGCGGACGGAGCCGCTCGCCCAGCCGGAGCAGCCGGACCGGGTCCTGCGTCGGCAGCGACATCTGCAGCACGGGGATGTCGGCGTCGGGGTACATGATCTTCAGTGGCACCCAGGCGCCGTGGTCGAGGCCACGGCTCGGGTGCTGGTGCACGGGCTCGTCCGCCGGCATCATCGCCGCGATCCGTTGCGCCAGTGCCGAGGCGTCCGGGGGCGAGTACTTCTCGTTGTAGTACTTGGGGGCGAAGCCGCCGAAGTCGTAGATCAGCGGTACGCCGCTGGCCGACAGCATCACCGGCGCCGACTCCCAGTGGGCGCTGACGATCAGGATCGCCTTCGGGCGCGGGAGGTCGGCAGCCCAGGCCGCGAGCTGGCCCGACCACACCGGGTCGTCGAGCAGCGGCGGAGCGCCATGGCCGATGTAGAGGGCGGGCATCCGGCCCGGGCTGGTCACAGTCATGTCCACCACAATAGTTCAACGTTCAACTTTTTCCCACCCTTCGGCCCAGTCAACCGGATCGCCGCCCTGGTCCGCCAGCATCCGGTTGACTCGGCTGAACGGCTTTGACCCGAAGAAGCCCCGGTGGGCCGACAGCGGCGATGGGTGCACCGACTCCACCCACGGCACCGGTCCGAGCAGCGGCTTGAGCGACTGCGCGTCGCGACCCCAGAGGATCGCTGCCAGCGGACCGCCGCGGCCGGCCAGCGCCCGGATCGCACACTCGGTGACCTCCTCCCAGCCGCGACCACGGTGGCTGGCCGACTCGCCGGGTCGCACCGTCAGCACCCGGTTGAGCAGCATCACCCCCTGGTCGGCCCACGCCGTGAGGTCGCCGTGCTTCGGCGGGACGATGCCGAGGTCGTCGCGCAGCTCGACGTAGATGTTGCGCAGGCTGGCAGGCAGCGGCCACACGTCGCGGGCGACCGCAAAGCTCAGCCCGATCGGGTGCCCGGGAGTCGGGTACGGGTCCTGACCGACGATCAGCACCCGTACGTCGCCGAGCGGCCGCTGGAAGGCGCGCAGCACCTGGTCGCCGTTCGGGAGGTACGACCGGCCCGCCGCCAGCTCCTCGCGCAGGAACCGGCCCATCGCGGCGATCCGCTCCTCGACCGGCGCCAGCGCCTCGGCCCAGTCGGCGGCCACCAGTCCCCGGTCGACCAGGCCCGCCAGCGTGCTCATGGCGAGAACGCTAGTGCCGCTGAGTGCAACGACCCATCTCGGCTGCCGGCCCGGATGGGTCGTTCTTCCGATGCGTGCGCACCGGCTCGCTTCCTAGTGTCGGCGGTCCCAACTACCGCGAAGGATGAACCCATGCCGTTGTTTCTCGATGTCCACACCGCTGAGGAGCCCCTCACCGCCCGCGACGTGGTCCAGGCCCATGACGCCGACGTGCGCACGCAGGGCCCGCACGGCGTCAGCTACCACTCCACGGAGGGAGGGCACTGACCATGACCATCGACGACCAGACCTCGACCGCCGAGCACGCCGAGTTCGCTCCCCCCGAGGCATGGGACGCGATCGCAACCGGGTACGCCGAGCACGTCGCCCCCGGTGAACAGCCGGTCTCCGCCGCCGCCCTCGATCTCGTCGGCCTCCGCGCCGGCGACACCTTCCTGGATGTGGCCGGCGGCCCGGGCGGACTCGGTCTCGCCGCGGCTCGGCTCGGGGCGACGGTCCTGAGCACCGACTGGGCACCCGCGATGGTGGCCCGGTTCGAGGAACGCGTGCGCGCTGAGAACCTGGCCAACGCCAGTGCACGGGTGATGGACGCCCACGACCTCGATCTCGAGGACGACCGGTTCGACGTGACCGGCTCCCAGTTCGGAGTGATGCTCGTGCCCGACCAGGCCTCTGCCCTGCACGAGATGGTGCGGGTGACCAAGCCCGGTGGCCGGGTCCTGATCGTTGCGTACGGGTCGCCCGCGCAGTTCGAGGCACTGCAGTTCTTCATCGCCGCCCTCCAGCGCGTCGCTCCCGACTTCGAGGGGCTGCCGGATCCGCCGCCACTGGAGTTCCAGGTGTCCGACCCCGCCGTACTGCGGGAGCGACTCGCCGATGCCGGCTTGCAGGACGTCCACGTGGACACCACACACCAGGAACGGCTCGAGCTGCCGAACGGGCGCGACCTGTGGAACTGGATGCTCTACAGCAACCCGATCACGGGAATGATCCTGGACGAGGTCGGTGCCGGTGAGGCTGACAGGACGACGATCCGCTCGGCCCTGGAGGAGATGATCCGCGAGCGGGCGGGCGCGGACGAGGCGGCCATCGTCACCGCACCGCTCAACGTCGGGTGGGGTGTCAAGGTCGGCGGCCGGTGACCGGATCCGGGGCTGGCTTGCGGTTCGGGGTCGGCCGAGGTCACCGACGTGCCGGGCGGCTGAGCCGATCGAGGAACGCGATCAGCAGCGCCTCGCGCATCGCAGCGGAGGCAACGTCGAGCATCGCGTTGACCGGAGCCATCCGGTCGGGGAGCGCCAGGGCGCCGTCCTCGGACGAACCGACCAGGCCGGACGCGGCGAGCAGGCCGTCGAAGTCCTCGTCGGTCAGCGCGGCCGGGTCGAGCGCCTCGATGAACGCCACCACCTCGGGGTCGACGGTGACGGGTCCGGCGGCGACCGCCGCGGCGACCGACTCCGACAGCGCGGCCAGGAACTCCGCCGCCGGCGTCGACGCCGACACCGACAGGTGCAAGGTCGCCGGCCGCCCGGCGTACGACATCTGGGGCTGCACGAACCAGCCGCGCGTCGCCAGCTCGTCGCAGATCGTGAAGGGGTCGCAGCTGGCGTCGGTGGCCACGGCCACGAGGGTGGAATCGGGGGGCGCGACCAGCGCGAGCGGCGCCGAGAGACCGGCCACGATCTCGTCCACCGCCGTGAAGGCCTGAGCGGCGAGCCCGGCGTACCCCTCGTCGCCGAGCGTCTGCAGCACCGCCCACGCGCCGGCCAGCGGCCCGCCCGACTTCGTCGACTGCATCGTCGAGTTGAGCATCGTGTAGCCCGGCCAGCCGGCCCACGCGAAGAACTGCGGTCGTCGCAGCCCGGGCTCGCGATGCAGCAGCACCGACGTGCCCTTGGGGGCGTAGCCGTACTTGTGCAGGTCCACCGAGATCGATGTGACGCCGGGAACCGCGAAGCTCCACGGCGGTACGTCGCGGCCGACCCGGGCGGCGTACGGCAGCACCCACCCGCCGATGCAGGCGTCGACGTGACAGCGGATCCCGCGCGCCGCCGCGACGTCAGCCAGTGAGGTGATCGGGTCCACCACGCCGTGCGCGTACGACGGCGCCGATCCGACCACCAGCACGGTGGAGTCGTCGAGAGCTGCGGTCATGGCAGCGACGTCCGCGCGGAAGTCGTCCCCCACGGGGATCACGACGGTGCGCAGCCCGAAGTAGTGCGCCGCCTTGTGAAACGCCGCGTGCACGGTGTCGGGCACCACGATCGACGGGTCGGGCACGTCGGGCCGGGCGTCGCGCGCACCCTGCACCGCCAGGAGGCACGACTCCGTGCCGCCCGAGGTCACCGACCCGACCGCGCCGGCCGGTGCGTCCAGCAGGTCGCACGCGAAGCCCACGACCTCGTTCTCCATCGCGAGCAGCGACGGGAACGCGGTCGGGTCCAGCCCGTTCGCGCCCGCGTACGCCGCGACCGCAGCCCGTCCGACCTCGTCGACGTCGGCGAGCCCGGAGTCGAAGACGTAGGCGAGGGTGCGCCCGCCGTGCACCGGCAGGTCCCTGGCCTGCATGGCGCGCAGCCGCGCCAGCACGTCGTTCATGCCGCCACCTCCTGGTCGACCGTGGCCGCGTCCAGCGTGTACCCGCGCAACCACCACAGGCTCGCCAGCACCAGCGCTGCCGGCAACAACGAGAACCCCAGCACGATCGCGGTGACGGCCGACTCCGGCTGCGCGACGCCGGTCGTGGACGACACGTAACCGCCGGCCGCGAGGACCAGCGCGAACACGCCCGGTCCGAGCGCCAGCCCGAGCGTCTCGCCGGCAGTCCATACGCCGGTGTAGACACCGACCCGGTTGCTGCCGGTACGCCGGGAGTCGATCGCGGCCGCGTCCGGCAGCATCGCCATCGGGAACACCTGGGCACCGGCGTAGCCGACGCCGACCAGCGCGGTGGCCGCGAACACCACGGCCACCGGCGCATCGTCGGCCAGCACCGCGAGAGCGGCGCCGGCTGCGAGGACCAGCGACGCGGCGACGTACCCCTGCTTCTTGCCGATCCGCCGCCCCAGGCGAGCCCAGACGGGGGTGAGCACCAGGGCGGGCCCCACGAAGCACACGAACAGGATCGTGCCCGCGCCCTTCTGGCCGAGCACGTCGGTCGCCAGGTAGTCCACGCCGGCGAGCATGCAGCCGGTCGCCAGCGCCTGGATGACGAAGGTGGTGAGCAGCGCCCGGAAGTCAGGTGCGGCGGCGACGACGCGCAGCTGGTCGGCGAGCGTCCCGGCGCCGGGTCGGACGGCACCGACCGGAGCCGCGCGGGTGCCGCGGTAGGCGCTGATCACGCCGACCAGGATCACGGCCGCCATCACGACCCCCATCACCCGGTATCCCGCACGGCCGCCCACCGCGTCCCGGATCAACGGGGCAGTGGCTCCGGCCAGCATGATCGTGAACGCGAGGATGGCGACCCGCCAGGTCATGAGCCGGGTGCGCTCGTCGTAGGAGTCGGTGATCTCGGCGGGCATCGCGACGTAGGGCACCTGGAAGAAGGCGTACGCCGACGCGGCGGCCAAGAAGCAGACGAGGACCCACAGGGCGTCGAACCCCTGCGACCCGAGGTCCGGGCCCGCGAAGATCAGCGCGAAGCAGGCTGCCAGGGCGAGCCCCGCCTTCAGCAGCCACGGCCGCCGGGGGCCGCGCTCGTCGACGGTACGGTCGCTGATCCGGCCGGCGATCGGGTTGAGGACCACGTCCCAGGCCTTCGGTGCGAACACGATGACGCCGGCCCACACGGCGGCGATCCCGAGGCTGTCGGTGAGGTACGGCAGCAGCATCAGGCCCGGGACGGTGCCGAAGGCGCCCGTCGCGACCGACCCTGACCCGTACCCGAACCTGACGCCCCGCGGCAGGGTCTCGCTGGCCGGCATGTCGGCAGACTAGTGCCGGGTGGGTTCGGTGAATTCGCGCACCCGCGTCAGCGGGACAGGGCGCGGGAGCCGGCCGATCCGTGGCGTCGCCTCGGGTTGGAGCCGATCGTCCCTCGGGACGGTCCACGCGACCGCGGCGGGCCGGGCGCTCCCTGCTCCGCGGACGACCACTGGTCGAGCCACTCGTCGATGACCGGCCAGGTCGACGTACGCGCGGCGCGGCCGGTCAGGGCGCCGAGGTGGCCGCCTGGCACGACCTCGAACCGGACTTCTCGCGATCCGCTCAGCAGCGGCACCACCGGCGTCACCGCCGCGATCGGCGAGATGCCGTCGGTCGCGCCGCCGAAGACCAGGACCGGCGCCGTGACGTCGGCGAGCCGGACCTTCCGGTCACCGAGGTCGAGCTCGCCCTCGACGAGGGCGTTGCCCTTCATGAACCGGTGGTAGAGCTGCCCGAACGTGCGACCGGGGTAGGCGACCATCTGGTCCCTGAAGTGGTCGACCGCCTCGACCTGAGCCAGGAAGTCCGCGTCGTCGAGGTTCACGGCGAGTGCGAGCGGCTTGGTCACCAGCCTCTGGAACGACGAGAGCTGGAAGGCCCACCCCACCAGCGGCTTGGACGCGCCCCCGACCACCTGGTAGGCGCGAGTGACGATCCCGCGACCCGGAGGGGCCCACCCGGACGGCAGGGTCAGGAGGGGTCGCAGCGGGGCGACGATGGGGACCCGGCTGACGTCGATCGGCGTACCGAGGACGGCGAGCGACGCGATCGGCAGGCCGGGGTCGTCGGCTGCGGTCAGCAGCGTGAAGATCCCACCGAGGGACCACCCGACGACGTGAACCGGCCGACCCCCCGCGTGCGCCGACACCTCGCGGATCGCCGTGGGCAGCACGTCGTCGACCCAGTGGTCGATGCCGAGGTTGCGGTCCTTGAGCGACACCGCGCCGTACTCCACGAGGTACGTCGGACGGCCACCCCCCACGAGGTGCTCCACCAGCGAGCAGCCCCGGCGCAGGTCGAAGCACCGGGCAGGCGCCGCGAGCGGGCTCACCAGGAGCACCGGGTCGCCGGTCCCGTCCGTGCCGGCGGGTCGGTAGTGGTAGACCTCGCGCAGCGTCCCCTCGCCGACCAGGTCGCGCCGCATCGGGCGCAGGTCTGCCAGACCGCCGTAGAGAACCTGGCGCGCCACGTTCCCCGCCGCGGCCACGACCTGATCGGGCTTCGGGACCAGATCCATGCTTCGCAAGGTACCCGACCTCGACAGGGCCGACGCGCCGCTGTAGACACAGGCCATGAGCTGGAAGGCCATCGCCGCAACGGGGGCCGCCGCCATCGGCGCGGTCGCGGTCCACGACCTCGTGCAGAAGCAGCACGCGCTGAAGCGCAACTTCCCGGTGATCGCCAACCTGCGGTACATGCTCGAGAGCATCGGGCCCGAGCTGCGCCAGTACATCATCACCGACAACGACGACGAGCGGCCGTTCAGCCGTGACCAGCGGCGGTGGGTGTACGCCTCCGCGAAGCTGCAGAACAACTACTTCGGGTTCGGCACGGACAACGACGTCGAGCACACCGTCGGTTACCCGATCATCAGGCACCGCACGTTCTCCGAGGTCGTCCCGCACACCGGGGTCCACATCGGCGAGGACATCCCGATCCCGTCCGCCAAGGTGCTCGGCGGCGCCCGCGGCCGTCGGCTCAAGTTCCGCCCGACCTCGGTCGTCAACATCTCGGGCATGAGCTTCGGCTCGCTCTCCGCTCCCGCCGTCGAGGCGTTGAACAAGGGAGCGAAGCTGGCGGGCTGCTTCCACAACACCGGCGAGGGCGCCCTGTCGCCCCACCACCGGCACGGCGGCGACATCATGTTCCAGATCGGAACGTCGTACTTCGGGTGCCGTGACGAAAAGGGTGAGTTCGACCTCGGCCGGCTCAAGGACGTGGTGGCCTCCGCGCCGGTCTGCGCGATCGAGATCAAGCTCAGCCAGGGCGCCAAGCCCGGCCTGGGCGGGATGCTGCCGGCAGCCAAGATCAGCCAGGAGATCGCCGACATCCGCGGCATCCCCATGGGGGTGGACTGCTCGAGCCCCTCGCGGCACTCGGTGTTCCGTGACGTCGACAGCATGCTCGACTTCGTCGAGCTGGTCGCGAGCGAGACCGGCCTTCCGGTCGGGATCAAGTCGGCGGTCGGCAACATGCAGTTCTGGCACCAGCTCTCCGAGCAGATGTCGAAGGAGCGCGCGGTCGACTTCATCACGATCGACGGGGGCGAGGGCGGCACGGGAGCGGCGCCGCTGGTGTTCAGCGACTCGGTGGCGCTGCCCTTCCGGCTCGCCTTCACGACCGTCTACAAGCTCTTCGCGGAGAAGGGCCTCACCGACGACATCACGTTCATCGGGGCTGCCAAGCTCGGGCTCCCGGAGAACGCGATCGTGGCGATGGCCCTCGGCGCCGACCTGATCAACACCGGGCGTGGCGCGATGCTGGCCCTCGGCTGCATCCAGGCGCAGGAGTGCCACACCGACCACTGCCCGACCGGGGTGGCCACCCAGAACGCGTGGCTGACCCGTGGCCTCGACCCGACCCTGAAGTCGATCCGGGTCGCGAACTACATCAGGACCCTCCGCCGCGACCTGCTCAAGGTCTCGGAGGCGTGCGGCGTGGTCCACCCCGGGCTGATCGACGTGAACGACATCGACATCCTCGACGGCGTGCTGTCGTCGAGGTCGCTCGGCGAGGTCTACGGCTACCGACCCGGGTGGGGCCAGCCCTCCGCAACCGACCGTGCGGAGATCGAGCGGCTGATGACGCAGAGCCTGGTCTGACTGTGCCGGGTTCGGGGGTCACGCGTCACGGTCGGGACTCTCACGGCCGCGGTTCCTGGTAGCTCCGCGCCATCCACCGTTCCGGGTGGGTCAGTGGCGCGAAGCCGAACCGGGCATAGACGTCGTGGGCGTCGTGCGTGGCCAGCACGGCCCGCCCGACGCCGTACGACGCCAGCTGCTCGTCCACCGCGGCGAGCAGCGCCGAGCCCACGCCCCGCCCTCGGTGCGGGCGGTCGACGTACACGTCGCACAGCCAGGCGTGCGTCGCCCGGTCGGTGACCAGCCGGGCGTAGCCCACCAGCTCGTCCCCGACGTACGCGCCGAAGTTGACCGACCCCGCGATCGACCTCACGACGACCTCGCGCGGCCGGCCCAGCGCCCAGTAGGCGTCCTCGGACAGCCACCGGTGGATCCGGTCGACGTCGAGCCGGTCCGGGTCCGTGGAGACCTCGATGGTCATCGCGCGCTCACTCGCTGCGGCCGACCTCCGCCATGCTCTCGAGGAACCCGTCCGCCCAGGCGGCGACGTCGTTCCTCAGGACGGTCCGGCGCATCGCCTTCATCCGCCTCGACCGTGCCTTGTCGTCGGCGCGGCAGGCTTCGAGCAGGGCGGCCTTCATGCCGTTGATGTCGTACGGGTTGACCAGCCACGCCTGTCGCAGCTCGTTGGAGGCGCCCGCGAACTCCGACAGCACCAGGGCGCCGTCGTCGTCGTAGCGGCAGGCGACGTACTCCTTGGCGACCAGGTTCATGCCGTCCCGGAACGGGGTGACGACCATGATGTCGGCGGCCCGGTAGAGCGCGGCCATCTCCTCCCGGGGGTACGACGAGTGGAGGTAGTGGATCGCCGGCTGCCCGATCCGTCCGAGGTCGCCGTTGATCCGACCCACCAGCCGGTCGATCTCGTCGCGCAGCAGTCGGTACTGCGCGACCCGCTCCCGCGACGGCGTCGCCACCTGCACGAAGACCGCCTCGTCCGCGTCGAGCGAGCCGTCGGTGATCAGCTCGCTGAACGCGCGCAACCGGGCGATGATCCCCTTGGTGTAGTCCAGCCGGTCGACGCCGAGGAACACCTTCGTGGGGCTGCCCAGCGCGCTCCTGATCTCCGCACAGCGCTCGACGACCGACTCGCGGCGGGCCAGCTCCTCGAACGCCCGGGTGTCGATCGAGATCGGGAACGCAGCCGCCCGGACCTTCCGACCGTCCGGGAGGTAGACGATGTCGCGGTGGGTCTTGTGGCCGACCCGCTGCCGCACGAGACGGACGAAGTTCGCCGCCCCGCCGGGCAGCTGGAACCCGACGAGGTCGGCGCCGAGCAGCCCCTCGAGGACCTGCCGCCGCCAGGGGAGCTGGGCGAAGAGCTCGGCAGGCGGGAACGGGATGTGCAGGTAGAACCCGATCCGCAGGTCCGGGCGCAGCTCGCGCAGCATCTGGGGGACGAGCTGGAGCTGGTAGTCGTGCACCCAGACCGTCGCCCCCTGCTCGGCGACCTCGGCGGCCCTCTCGGTGAACCGACGGTTGACGTCGACGTAGGAGTCCCACCACTCACGGTGGAACTCCGGCTTCGCGACGACGTCGTGGTAGATCGGCCAGAGGGTCGCGTTCGACATGCCCTCGTAGAACTCCTCGACGTCCTGAGCGGTCAGCGAGATCGGCACGAGCGACAGGCCGTCGTCCTCGAACGGCTCGAGGTCGGTCTCCGTACCGCCGGGCCACCCGATCCAGACGCCGTTCCGGGTGCGCATCACCGGATCCATCGCCGACACGAGGCCGCCGGGAGAGCGTCGCCACCCGGGTGACCCGTCCGGGAGCTCGACCCGGTCGACCGGCAGCCGGTTCGCGACGATGACGAGCTGGTCGGACTGGGTCACGTCTTCCACCCTAGGGGGCGCCGAGAACGGCCTGCTCACCCGATCGGCACGGCGCTCGAGACCCGCTCGAGACCCCGCTCGACACCCGCTGGGCGACTCGCGCCGGAACGAATGACATCGTTGTGGTTCGTCACCTACAGTGGGCGCACGACCCCGGACCGACCAGGAGAACCCACCGCATGGACGCCGCGAACGCACTCCACGGCCACTCGGCCGGCGAGCAGCCCGGCCTGAGCGACCGCGACCGCGAGATCCTGGAGTTCGAGCGCCACTGGTGGAAGTACGCCGGCGCCAAGGAGACCGCGGTCCGCGAGAAGTTCGACATGAGCTCGACCCGTTACTACCAGGTCCTCAACGCCCTGATCGACCGGCCGGAGGCTCTCGAGGCCGACCCGCTGCTGGTCCGCCGGCTGCGACGGCTGCGGGCTGCCCGGCAGCGGCAGCGCTCCGCGCGCCGCCTCGGCTTCGAGGTCTAGCTGGTGGTTGAGGTGCGAGCGAAGCGAGCCTGGAAACCCGGGATCCGGTCGACGCGGGGCCAGCGGGGCGTCGCCTTCCCTTCGCCGGTAGCCATGCTGAGCGTCATCGCCGTGGCGATGGCCGGTATCGCCTACGTCGCGACCAAGGACCAACCGCCGACCGAGCGTGAGGTCCGTACGGTGTCGACGCCGTCGCAGACCGAGCCCACGCCAGAGCCCACGCCCGAGCAGCCGCTGCCCACCGCCAAGCAGAAGCCGATCGAGCCGCAGGTCGTCCGTGGCGAGGTCTACGTCGAGGTCTACAACAACTCCGGGATCTCCGGCCTCGCCAGCCGGGTCGCCGGCGTCGCGACCGACGTCGGCTGGCAGGTCGTCGGGTCCGACAACTGGTACGGCACGATCCCGGCGTCCACGGTCTACTACCCCGAGCGGCTCAAGGCGGCCGCCAAGCTGCTCGCGCTCGACCTCGGCCTCGAGCGCACGATGCCGGCCACCGGGCCGATGCGCCGCGACCGGCTCACGGTGGTCCTCACCGCCGACGTCGCCTGATCCCTCGGCCCGACTGCCCGGCCGCGTGGTTGGGTGAGCTCATGGAGTTCACCTCGCCGGAGGCCGAGCAGCGGTACGCCGACCTGGTCGCCGCCGCTGCCCGTGTCGTCGTCGGCCTGGACTTCGACGGAGTCCTCTCGCCGATCGTCGACGAGCCGTCGGAGGCCTACATCCACCCCGATGCCCCAGCCGTCCTCGTGCAGCTCGCCGAGGTCGTGCGCGCCGTCGCCGTGATCACCGGTCGCCCAGCCCGGCAGGCGATCGCGCTCGGTGGTCTCGACGAGGTCGGCGGTGAGATCCACGCTGGCGGAAAGGAGCTCTTCGTGTTCGGCCAGTACGGCAACGAGCGGTGGTCGTCCACGCAGCGACGGATCGTGTCGCCACGCCCGCCCCAGGGGTTGTCGTCGTTCGAGCGCGAGCTGCCGGGAGTGCTGCGCCGGTCCGATGCCGCGGCGGCGTACGTCGAGGAGAAGGGACTGGCGGTCGCCGTGCACACCCGCCGACTGCCCGATCCGACCGCCGCCTTCGATCGGCTGCTCGAGCCGCTGCGCTCGCTGGCCGACCGACACGGGCTGACGCTCGAGCCCGGCCGCAACGTGATCGAGGTCCGGTCTCCGGGCATGACCAAGGGGCACGCCGTGCACACCCTGGTGTCGGAGCAGGAGGCCGGTGGGGTGCTGTTCGCCGGCGACGACCTCGGCGACCTGGAGGCGTTCGACGCCGTGACGGAGCTGCGCGACCAGGGACTGCCGACCCTCCTCGTGTGCTCCCTCTCGGAGGAGGAGTCCGCCCTCGCTGCCCGCGCCGACGTCCTGGTCCCCGGCCCGACCGGGGTCCTGGACCTGCTTCGCGACCTGACCCGGCGCGCCACCACCACTGCGTAACGGCGCCTCCGTAGCGCTCCCACCCCGGTGCAACGGGGTCGGAGCGCCACCACGGGTCCGTTACCGGCCGAGGCAGCGCCGCCTATCCAGCATTCGGGACCGCCGTACGCATCGTGAGACGGCTCCCGTAGAGTCCTGACCAGCTCATCGAGAGGGACTGAGGGAACGGCCCGTCGACGTCCCGGCAACCGCCACGACCAGCTCCACATCCATCCGGTCGCGGAAACGGTGCCAATTCCGGCCCGGACGAGAGTCGTCCGGGGAAGATGAGGAGGAGGAATCCGTGAGCGCGACGTTGTCCGAGGTCACCCAGGACGCCGACACCACCACCCGACCCGGGCTCCGCGAGGGCGCCTTCGGCAACGCCCGCGCGTTGTCGTGCCGCGAGTGCGGTCACGAGGTTGAGCTCGGCCCCTTCTACGCCTGTCCCGAGTGCTTCGGCCCGCTCGAGGTGGCGTACGGCGAACGCGCCGTCAGCCGCGAAGAGATCGAGGCCGGTCCGCGCAACATCTGGCGCTACAAGGCGTTGCTGCCGGTGCCGACCGACATCGAGAGCTCGCCCAACACCGAGCCCGGCTTCACCCGCCTCCTCCGGGCCCACAACCTGGGGCGCGAGCTCGGCATCGAGACGCTCTGGGTCAAGGACGACTCCACGAACCCGACCAACTCGTTCAAGGACCGGGTCGTCGCCTGTGCCCTGAGCGCGGCCCGCGAGCTGCACGCGAAGGTGTTCGCGTGTCCGAGCACTGGCAACCTCGCCAACGCCGTCGCCGCGGCGGGCGCCCGCGCCGGCATCAAGACGGTCGTGTTCATCCCCGCGGACCTGGAGAAGCCCAAGCAGGTCAACTCCGCCGTGTACACCGACTCCCTGGTCGCCGTGAACGGGTCCTACGACGACGTCAACAGGCTGGCCTCGGAGATCGCCGGTGAGGAGGACGGCTGGGCGTTCGTCAACGTCAACGTCCGGCCCTACTACGCCGAGGGCTCCAAGACCCTCGGGTTCGAGATCGCGGAGCAGCTCGGCTGGCGGCTGCCGGACCAGATCGTGATCCCGGTGGCGTCGGGGTCCCAGCTCACCAAAGTGCACAAGGCGTTCCAGGAGCTGATCGCCCTCGGGCTGGTCGAGGACAAGCCCTACCGGGTGTTCGGGGCACAGGCCGCCGGCTGTTCGCCCGTCTCCACGGCGTACAAGGCCGGCGTGGACGCGATCCGACCCGTCAAGCCCGACACCATCGCCAAGAGCCTGGCGATCGGCAACCCCGCCGACGGGATCTACGTGCTCGACATCTGCCGGCAGACCGGCGGCGCGGTCGAGGACGTCACCGACGACGAGGTGCGTGCCGGGATCCTGCTGCTCGCCCGGAACGAGGGGATCTTCACCGAGACCGCCGGCGGCACCACGACGGCGGTGCTCAAGAAGCTCGTCGAGACCGGCCAGCTCGACCCGTCGCTGGAAACTGTCATCATCAACACCGGGATGGGCCTGAAGACGCTCGACGCGGTGGCCGACCAGGTCGGTGCGGCTGCGACGATCGACCCGTCCTACACCGCGTTCGCCGCGACCGGCATCGCGTGACCCGACGCAGCAGAGGAGAGAGACCGTGAGCGTGTCCGTCCGCATCCCGACCATCCTGCGCACCTACACCGACGGCGAGTCCGAAGTGACCGCCGACGGCACCACGCTTGCGGAGGTGCTCGACGACCTCGACGGCAACTTCAACGGCCTCAAGGGCCGGATCGTCGACGAGAGCGGCGAGCTGCGCCGGTTCGTGAACGTGTACGTCGGCAACGACGACGTCCGCTTCCTCGACAACCTCAAGACCCCGACGCCGGAGGGGACCCAGATCTCGGTGATCCCGGCCGTGGCCGGCGGCTCCTGACCGCAGCCCCTGACCGCGGCGTGTGCCTGAGAGTGCGCTCTGACGCACTCTCAGGCACACGAGGCAGTGGGGTTTAGCCCTCGACGTCCACCAGCGCTGCATGCCCGCGGTCGTCGACCCGGACGGTCGCGATCGCGCCGTCGCCGACGGCCTCCTCCATCTCGGCCGCTTCGTCCTGCGGCAGGAACCAGCTCTCGATCCCGCACCGCACCCGCCAGGTGTGGTCGGTGCACGCGAGGTAGGTGCCGTCCTCGGGTCGGGTGCGGGTCCACGAGTCGGCGACCCAGACGTCGCCCTTCGGGCGGAGCGTGAGGTACACGTCGCCCGAGTCCCCGTCGTCGATCCCGCGCGGGTCCGGGCCACCGAGCCGGAGGTCCGGGTACTGCAGGTCGACGTACGCGCCCCGGAACGGATCGATCGGGTCGACCGGCGCGACCCGGAGCCGGATCTCCTCACCGGTGAGCCGCGCCGACAGCTGGGGGTAGACGGCGACCGCAGCCAGCGCCAGCCCGGTCACGGACACCACACCGACCTTGCGGACCATGCTGATCATCGGACCTCTCCTTCCAGAGCCGCGGCGAGGCGCCGGCGGGCTCGGTCGAACGTGAAGCCGGTGCCCAGGAAGATCAGGCCCAGCACGACGAACAGCCAGGCGCCCTCGATGATCGGAGCGAACACGGCGAAGCTCTGGAACGTCGTGAAGACCACCAACGCCCCGGTCGCCGACGCGGTCAGCCGCCAGCTGTCGTGTCGGGTCCCGAGCAGTGCCACGCCGATCGCCGCTGCGACGTACGCCGTGACGCTGACCGCCGCGTGGGCCCATTCGGCCGGCCCGACCAGGTCGACGTCCGAGCTGGTCTCCCAGGCGGCGAGGGCGATCGCGACGACCGCGACCGCGACACCGGCCACCGCCTCCATCCGGTCGATCGCCGTTCCGGCCCGGCCGAGCGCCACGGCGGTGATCACGCCGGCGACGACGAGGCCACCGACCAGCCACGCGTTCCACTCGAAGTCCGCGAGCCCCACGAAGGGGAGCGCCGCCACGAACAGCGCCGCCAGCGCGAACACCGCGCCGACCTCACGCCACGGGGCCGCGAACCGATCGTTGGCCTGCTCGCCCGCAGCACCGGTCGTGTGGAGCGACGCCGCCGCCACGCCGACGCACGCGAGGACGGCGAGCGCCAGTACTGCGCCGAGCCCGCTCGGCTGATCCCACAGGACCTGCCAGACGAACCAGGTGCTACCGGCGGCGAGCGCCACGAGGAGCGGACCCGCACCGCGGACGACGTAGGCGTGAACGAGGGCGCCGGCGGCCCACAGCCCCACGAGGCGGGGCTCGTATGCAGGGACCTGGAAGCTCTGGGCGGCCTGGAAGATCACCGCGCCCAGGGCCAGCGCCGCCAACAGCCGGACCGAGAACACCAGCGGCCGGGGGATGCCCGGCTGCCGCTGGTGTCGCGCAGCAAACGCCTCACCGGCCGCCAGCAGCGCCACCCAGATGGCGGCGACGGCGACGAACCGCAGGGTGGGTGGGAGCTGGTCCAGGTTGGCTGCGACGAGCCAGATCAGCCCCACGCCGACGAAGACGGCGCCGAGGGTGAGCAGGAGCCGGCCGACCGAGAACCGCCGGGACTCGTGGTAGCGGGCGGCCAGCGTAGCGGCGAGCGCAGGGTCGATGAGGCCCTCGTGCTGCCAGGCGGCCAGCTCGGTGCGGAGCCAGCTGAGCTGAGAGGGGCTGGCGGGCCGCAGTGGCGGCCGGTCCAGAGTCGGTGAGGTGGTCATGCGGTCAGCATGGGCCGCACCCTGCCCGCCCGCCTGAGCACCGGTGCTCACTCGCCAGGCAAAATGTCTCGGTTTCGTCTGCGGTGCCGGATGAGGCGTCCCTAACCTTCGGAGTTCACGGGTGGGAGCGCCGACCTGCGGGTCGTCGTCCGTGACTGGCGGGGGAGACTCGCGTGGGCAGAACAACCAAATGCGGGGACAGGCGCACCGACGAGCGGGGCGCCTCCGCTGTCGAGTTCGCGCTCGTCGTGCCGATCCTGGTGATCCTGCTGCTCGGCATCATCGAGATGACCTTCCTGATGCGTGACTACTCCTCGTTGAGCAGCAGCGTCCGCGCCGGCGCGCGCACCGCGTCCGCTGCCGCCGACGCCGGGCCCGGGACGTGTGAGGCGAGCGATCCCAGCCCGCCGCCGTGCACGCCGACAAGCGTCCCCGCGTTCGCTCAGGCTGCGGCTGACACCATCCAGCAGGCGGGTACTGCCATGCCGCGCGAGGACATCCAGTGGCTGATGGTGTACGAAGCCGGCACGAACGGCTTCCCCCTGGGCCAGTCCACCCTGACGTGCAGCTCGAACTGCGTGATCTACGTGTGGGATGCAGGCCTCGGCAAGTTCCGGTACTCATCGGGCAGCTGGGCCTCCGCCAGCGTCAATGCCTGCGTCAACGACCCCGGTCGTCACACGGTCGGGATCGGCATGCAGGCAGATCACACCTGGCTGACCGGGATGTTCGGTGACGGCATGACCATGCAGGAGCGCACCGTCATGCAGTTCGAGCCGCTCGAGGCCGACCGGTGCAAGCCCGGCACGGCGAACGCACATGCGTGAGGACCAGCGCCATGGCTAGGAGGCGCGTCAAGAGCCAGGTCGGAGCCGCCGCGGTGTTGGTGGCATCGTTCGTGGCGGCCCTCGCGCTACCGCTGGCCGCGATCTCGGTCGACGTCGCGCGGTGGTACGTCGAGCTCGAGCGTGTCCAGGCCGCGGCCGACGCCGCGGCGACCGCGGGGGTGACGTACATGCCCGACGACTTCGAGAAGGCGCGACAACGTGCGATCGAGATCGCCGAGGACAACGGCTTCCCCAACACGGGAGCCAGCAGCGTCACTGTCACGGTCGGTGAGAAGCCGACCCAGCTGGAGGTCACCGTCGCATCGAAGGTCGGCAACGGCTTCGGTGCTGCGATCGGCGTCGTGGACACGGTGCTGGCGCGGACCGCCGTGGCCGACTACAACGGGCCTGCCCCGATGGGCAGCCCGTGCAACACCATGGGGAACGAGCCGGCCGGCACACCGGGGCGCCCACCTGTGGCGAGCCAGTTGTTGGTGCCTTCGGGCGCGACGTGCTCGACCAACCCGGAGTTCTGGAGCAACATCGGAGGTCCCGACTGGCCCAAGGGCAACGGCGACCAGTTCATGACCCGCACCTGCACCAGCGGGGTCGACGGGTGCGACGGTACGACGAACCTGGAGTTCGATCCCCAGGGCTACTTCTACCTGGTGCGGATCGGACCCGGTGCGGTGGGCAAGCCCGTGACGATCCAGCTCTACGACCCCGCCTTCGTGGCGCAGGGCGACTACTGCGAGACCGGGCCGAGCGGCAGCGCCGTGGACAACAACAACTGGAACCCCTACGCGACGACCGACGCCATCAACCGGTACAGGAAGCTGTCGAGCACGTCGACCAACACGTTCTGCACCGGTGACGTAGCGACGACCACCGCGCCGACGGTGACTTCCTTCGGGCTGCGTGGGCCGACCGACCTGAACGACGCCCGCAAGGCGCCGCCCATCACGTCCTGTGTGCGCCAGTACCCGGGGTACGCCGCGTCCGACCTCAGCCGCAGTGCCCTCCGCAGCACGAGCAGCGCCTACAACCAGAACCTCGCGCGGGTGTTCCACCAGTGGGTCCCGATGTGCACCTTCACGCCTTCCGAGGCCGGGGACCACTTCATCCAGGTGCGGACCAACGTGGAGCTGAGCACCAGCACGCCCGACGGGAACGGCGGCTACTCCGGCAACACCCAGGTGTTCACCCAGACCGGCGACGACACCAGCGTCGGCGGCGGGGGCGCCAACCGGTTTGCGATCCGCGCGTTCTCATCGGGGGTGGGGGCAGGCGCGATCTCGGTCTCGGCGTGGGAGCGGATGCCGATCTATGCCAACGCCACCGGTGCGACCACCGTCTTCAACCTGGTCCGCGTGATCCCGGCCGCCGCGGGCAAGACGCTGGTGTTCGGGTTCTTCGACGTCGGTGAGGCGGCGACCGGCGGCACCATGCGGGTCGTTCCACCCACCGACTCGAACATGGCCTCGAACATCCCGGGCTGTCGCGGCACCGGCAAGGTCACGGGTGCGCTGACGAATTGCCGCATCACCGGTATCTCCAGCGCCGCTGGATGGAACGGGAAGTCCCAGCAGATCCGAGTCCCGATCCCGAGCACGTACACGTGCGACACGAGCAGTGCTGGTGGCTGCTGGTTCCGCGTGGAGGTCGACTTCGGTTCCGGGTCCTCTGTGAACGACTCCACCACGTGGACGGCCAAGATCGAGGGTGAGCCGGTCAGGCTCATCGAGTAGCCGCGGCACTCGTGCTCGTACCGGCCTGGCGCGGAACTGTTTGCACTCGACCACCCCGAGTGCTAAACATGAGGCTGGCACTCGTAGCATGAGAGTGACAACACCGACGAGGTGACGTTGAGGTCCGTGACCGGCCGGGGAGCAGGGTTCTCCGGGAC
>NZ_DASUTK010000016.1:0-22864 GCF_036374615.1 Nocardioides sp. | reverse complement strand
CGGTCGGGAGCAGGGAGCGGCCCGTACTGGTCCCGGTGGGCCGACAACGACGGGCCGCGGTCGACGCCCGCCAGCAACGACGGTCCCGGCACGACCGTGAGCTCGGTCGCGGGGGGCACGGGGGAGAGAGGGCGGTCGTCGCGCGGGGCCGCCGCCGGCTGGATGAAGGTGGTCGTCACGGGAGCCTCCTGATCGGCATGGTCATGGCGTCGTCCTCGGCGCGGGAGCGGGCCGCCCGGTCGTCGAGCGCGGTGCTCTCGAGCAACGCGCGGGCCAGTCGCCAGGTCCCGGCCGTCGTCACCGCCGCGACGCAGCCCACGGTGACGGGCCACCACCGATCGGCGAGGTCGGTGCCCATGCCGACGCCGTGCAGGACCGACGTGAGCCACAGCAGGTAGACGGACTGGTGCAGCGAGTACCAGGTGCGCCGCCGCAGCCGGTGCCGCAGCAGGCTCGAGACGGTGACGACCAGCAGCAGCTGGACCGCGGTCGCGCCGAGACCCAGCCACAGCCGTTCGTACCGACCGGTGAACGGGACCAGCGCGTGCCACCAGCGGATGTCGACGAACTCGTCCACGACCGCCGCCACCACGTGGGCCGTCACGGTCACGACGGCGATCAGGGCGACGTTGCGGTGCACGGACTGCAGGACGAACCGGGGGATCCGGGTGCCGGGCCGGCCACCCGTTGCTAGGACGCCGAGCACGGTCGCGGCGGTGAGCAGGACCAGTCCCACGACCCCGCTGCTGCGGTTCAGGTACCAGAGGAGGGGGCCTTCGGTCATGACGCCCACCGGCCTGCGACCTCGGCCTGGTGGGGCCAGCCTCCGGTCCTCTCGACCTCTCCGGCAGAGTCGACCAGTCGGGCCGCCACCTCACGCTCGGCGAGCCACCTGGGTGCGTCGTCCCCGAGGACAACGGCCGCGGTCGCGGCGGTGTTGGCCGCCACGCACGACGGGCCGGTGGCCGTCACGGTCCGCCAGCGAGTGCTGGTGGGTCCACCCGTCCGCGGGTCGAGCAGGTGGTGGCGGACGACGCCGCGGTGGCTCCAGCGCCGCACCCGGGTGCTGGACGTCGCGAGCCCGCCGGCCTCGATGGCGACCATCTGCTGGAGCGGGCCGTCCGGCGCCTCGGAGATCGCGACCTGCCAGGGCCGGCCGTCGGGTGCAGCGACGCGGACGTCGCCGCCCAGGCTCACCAGGGCCGGTTCGCCGAGCTCCTCCTCGATCGCGGTCCCGATCAGGTCGGCTGCCCAGGCCTTCCCGGTGGAGCCGAGGTCGAGCGCGCTCCGAGCGGGGAGTCGGATCGCGCCGGCGGGGTCGGTCCGGATCTCGCGCCACGCGGCCAGCGGCGGTGCTTCCATCGCCGGTCCGTCGCCCGGGAGGAGCGTCGCGACCGGTCGCGGCAGGAGCCGGAAGTCCCGGTCGTACCCCAGCTGCACCAGGGTCCGGCCCAGCAGCGGGTTCACCAGGCCACCCGTGGTCGCGGCAGCGGCGCACGCGACGTCGACCGCCGCCACGAGGAGCGGGTCGACCGCGACCCAGCGCCCGGCCGCGGCGTTGGCACGACTCAGGTCGGAGTCACTGCGGAACCGGCTGCACGTCGCGTCGACGTCGGCGACCACCGCTTCCGCCAGCACGGTGGCGGCGCGCAACCCGGCTGGCCGGCGAACGGCCAGGAAGAGATAGCTGCCGAGGGCCTCGAGCCGCACGTGGGTCCGCACGGCGGTCACGACCCGCTGCTCGGTGCGGCCGGTGCGGAGGAGCCCGACGAGCCGGAGGAACCGGACGAGCCGGAGCCCGACGAACCCGAGCCGGAGGAGCCCGAGGGGCCCGATGGCGACGAGGACGACGTCGAGGCGACGTTGGTGACCGGGCCACCGGGCGCGGGTGCCGCCGGGGCGCTGACCGCACCGCGGACGTACCGCACGGTGACCCGCGTGACGTAGGGGCGCTGCCGCAGCGTGCGTCCCCGATCCGCCCGTCGAGCCACTGCGGGCTCGGTCGGGACGTCGACAGCCGTCGCGGCGGCCTGCTCAGCCGCGAAGTCCGCCGCTGCAGCCCCGGCCAGCCACCCGGTCGTCGTGAGGGCTCCCACGGCGCTGAGGCCGGTGACGGCCGTGACGGAGAGACGCGCCCGGTCGCGGTCCTTGCTCGTGTAGGTCATGGTCGCCAGCGTGGGGGCGGCCGGGGCAACCGCGCGTCATCGCACCGTCAAGAGGTGGTCAAGAGGCACCTTGAGACTCTCTTGACGCTGCGACGAGGCGCGCACAACGCCGGCTGGCGTCCACTGTGGGCATGAGCATCCTCAGTGCACTCGCCGTCACCGCCGCGGTGGCCGCCGGCACCGCCGGCGCCGTCACCGCCTACCAGCTCGCCTCGCCGGAGCCTGCGTCGGCACCCGAGATCGCGACGACCGCCCAGGACTCCGGTGCCGACCGTCCCGGGTTCGCCCCCTGCACGAAGCCCGCCCGGCTGAAGGACGGACGGTGCGTGAGGAACCTGACTCGGACCGTGGTCCTTCCCGGGGCCTCGCCTGCCGCACCGGGTGGCCCTGCAGCACCCCGTCAAGGTGGCGCGGTGACCTCCGATCGCAGCGACGACGCCCGCCGGGACCTCGACGACGACGAGCTCGTGGTGGTCTCGGACGACGACTTCGACGACTTCGACGACGACGGGACCCACACCCGGACCAGGACCCGCGGCGCCACCGGCACTCACACCAGCACCGGCGGCACCGGCACCAGCACCCGGACTCGGACGGGACACTCGGGCACGAGCGGCTGACCGTGTCAGCCCGGGACCAGCGGGAGGACCACCTCGACCCGGGTGCCCCCGCCGGGCCGAGGCCCCAGCGACAGCCGACCGCCGGCGGCCTCGGCCGTGCGCCGGGCGATGTCCAGCCCGAGTCCGGTGCTGCCCGGCCGCTGCTCGTCCCGGGCCATCGGACCCGCGCCGTCGTCCTCCACCCGGAGCCGGACGTCGGCGCCCTGCCGCTCGAGGAGCACCGCGAAACCGGTCGGCTCGGACGTGTGCGCGAAGACGTTGTCGATCAGGACGTCGACCAGATCGATCAGGTCCTCGGTCGCCAGGGAGACCATCAGCGGTCCGTCGTCGAGCACCACCCGGGTCGGGCGCCCCTGGTCCTCCGCGAGCGCCTGCCAGTGGTCGGCACGGTCCCGGACCGTGGGAAGCGCGTCGGTCCGGGCCGGCAGGTCGGTCCGCACCGGCCGACGAGCCTCGCGCACGATCGCATCGATCGTCCGCTGGAGCACCCCGATGTGGTCCTGGAGCCGGCTCGCGAGGCCGGGTTCGGGCACCGCCTCCGCGTCGAGGCGTAGCGCCGTGACCGGGGTCCGCAACCGGTGGGACAGGTCGGCGACCGCCAGCCGCTCCTCGACCAGCAGCTCGGTGGTGCGCTCGGCCAGCCCGTTCAGCGCCCGCGCGAGCTCCTCGGTCTCCTCGGTGCCCCGGACGTCGGCGCGCGCGGCCAGGTCGCCCTCGCGGAGCCGGTGGGCGACCCCGGCGACCTCGTGCAACGGCTCGCTGATCCGCCGACCCAGCCGGGACGCGACCGTCGCCCCGATCGCCAGCAGTGCGACGCCGAGCCCGATCAGCCCGAGCCAGGCGGCCGTCACGCCTCGGCGCAGGTCGTCGGCGGTCACGCTGGAGCGCACGACCGCCGTGCCCTCGCCGGTGACCACGGGAAGCAGGACCCGTCCGCCTGCGTCGTCCACGACGGTGAAGGCCTCGCCTCGGGCCGCCCGGCGCACCTCGGAGTCCGTGGGCGGGACGTCGAGCGGTCCGACGACCGTCCCGGTCGCCGTGAGCACGCCGGTCCGGGCCACCCCGCGCGGGTCCAGTCCCTCCACCACCTCCGTGAGCTGCTGCTCGTTCCTGATCCGGGTCACCAGGATCGCCACGCTCCGCGCCTCCTGGTCCGCCGCCGTCATGGCCCGGTCCTGGGCGATCGTCCGCACGAGCAGGCACAGCGGTACGACGAAGGACACCACCACGACGGACGTGGTGGCGATGACCAACCAGAAGATGCGGCGGCGCACGACCTCAGGCCTGCTCGTCGGCGCCGGGGTCGACCAGCCGCACACCCACCCCGCGCACGCTGTGCAGGAAGCGCGGCTCGGCTGCGGTCTCGCCCAGTTTGCGGCGCAGCCACGACAGGTGCACGTCGACGGTCCGGTCCGACCCGCCGTACGCATCTCGCCACACCTCGGCGAGGAGCTCGCGTTTCGTGACGACCTCGCCCGGCCGCGAGGCCAGCGCGAGCAACAGGTCGAACTCCTTGCGCGCCAGCTCGAGCGGCTCGCCGGCGAGCGTCGCGGTCCGGGCCCGCTCGTCGATCACCAGCTCTCCCACGCGCACCGGTGGGACCGGGCCGCCGGACGCGCCTGCTCGGCGCAGCACGGCCCGGATCCGCGCCGCCAGCTGGTCGGTACCGAACGGCTTGACGACGTAGTCGTCGGCACCGGTATCGAGTGCCCGGATCATCGTGGGGTCGTCGTCCTGCGCCGTGATCACGATGATCGGTACGTGCGCCGCGGCGGCGCGGATCATCGAGATCAGCGCCAGGCCGTCGACGTCCGGGAGCCCGAGGTCGAGGAGCACGACGTCGGCTCCGGTGTTGATCAGGAGCTCCAGCCCGGCCAGGCCGGTCGCGGCGGTCGCGACCGCGTAGCCGCGCTCGTCGAGGCCGCGTCGGCAGGCGCTGCGGATGGCCTCGTCGTCCTCGACCACGAGGATGCTCGTCATGCCACGCACGCTAGCCCGCGCGGTGTCGCGGTGTCCGTGCGACGTCCCGGTGCGAGGATGACGCCATGACAGCCCGACCGGTCGTCGCCCTGTGGGTCGTCGGCTGGGTCGTGGTCGCGGTGGCCGGCGCCACGCTCGCCTGGGGCGTCATCTCCCGAGCCGGCGGCGGGGTCTCCGGCGGTCTCGACACCGTCTCCGAGCCGCCCGGCGTCGCCCGAACGCCCACCGACACCGCTACGGACACCGCCACCGGCAGAACCAGGTCACCGTCTCCGACCACGGCGGCCCCCTCGCCGTCCTCCGGCGACGGCGGATCGACCGAGACACCGGTCAGCCGCACCTGGCAGGGACAGGCGGGTGTCGTGAGTGCGTCGTGCCGTGGCGGGGCCATCACCCTCGACAGCGCCATCGCCTACAGCGGCTACCTGCTGGAGAGGGACGACGTCGGGCCGGACCGGGTGCGGGTCGAGTTCGAGACCGACGACTCACGAATCCGGGTCGAGGCGGAGTGCGTGGACGGAGAGCCGGTCTTCAGCGAGGACCGAAGCGGGGAGGGGTAAGCCTCCGGCGACGGCAGGCCGGAACCGTTCCCCGTGCGGAAGGTTCGGGGAAGGCCGTGCCTCCACTCTGGTGACCGTCACAGACACACCAGAGAACGAGGAGCACCACCATGACCATCGACACCCAGCTCGACGCGGATCGCGAGCTCAAGGCCAAGCACCGCGCGATGTGGGCGCTGGGCGACTACCACGCCGTGGCCCGCGACGTCATCTCGGCCACCGGGCCCGCGCTCGTCCGTGCCGCGGGCATTACCGGCGACCAGCGCGTCCTCGACGTGGCAGCCGGTTCCGGCAACGCGTCCGTCCCGGCGGCCCGGACCGGCGCCTCCGTCGTGGCGTCGGACCTGACGCCCGAGCTACTCGAGGAGGGCCGGCACGCGCACCCGGACGTGGACATCACCTGGGAGGTCGGCGACGCCGAGGCCCTCCCGTACGGCGACGGCTCGTTCGACGCCGTCATCTCGTGCGTGGGCGTGATGTTCGCTCCCCACCACCAGCAGGCCGCGGACGAGCTCGTCCGGGTGACCCGCCGCGGGGGCACGATCGCGAACCTCAGCTGGACACCGGCCGGATTCATCGGCCAGATGTTCGCCACCATGAAGCCGTTCGCCCCGGCCCCGCCTCCCGGAGCCCAGCCGCCGCCGCTCTGGGGCGACGCCACCCACGTCCGGACCCTGCTCGGTGACCGGGTCACGAACGTGACCGAGACGGTCGAGGAGCTCACGGTCGACGCGTTCACCTCGGCCCGGGAGCTGGTCGACTTCTTCAAGGCGTGCTACGGCCCGACGATCGCGGTGTTCCGCTCGTTGGGCGACGACGCCGAGAAGGTGGCGGCGCTCGACGCCGCACTCGTCGACCTCGCCGCTCGTTTTGGTGCGGACTCCGGCACGCTCAGGTGGGAGTACCTGATCGTCACCGCCGTCCGGGCCTGACCCGACGCGGGTGACGGTGCCGCCGGCGCGGCACCGTCACCTGCCTCTCCAGCAGCGCGACCGGTGCCGTCAGCGCCGGGTGACGACGCGGAGGCGAAGTCTGAACGCACGGTTGTCGTCGCGCGGGGTGCCGCTGCAGGAGTAGGTGACGTCGTTGCCGCGGCAGTCGAACCTGGTCGACGCGTTCGAGAGCACCAGCCACACCCGCCGGGTCTGTCGGCGGTTGAACGGGACCACCTTCGAGCCCTTGCCCCTCTTGTTCAGCCGGACCGGCAGCTTCGTGATCTTGCCCGAGCGCTGCTGCCAGACGACGGTGGCCATCGGGTCGGTCCTGCGGGCTGGGCCGTCGATCCGCACCCGCAGCTTGAACTTCCGCTTGCCGAGGCTCTTCTCGGGCGTCACCCGGATGTCGTGGCTGGACAGGTGATCGATCACCAGCGTGCCGGACGTGCCTTCACCGCGACCGAGGGCGCCGTGGCTGACCAGCGCGGGCCTCGGCCAGTGCAGGCCCTCGGGGTAGGAGCGGGCCGGGGTGAGGTTGGCGGCCGAGAACTGCGCGAATACCTTCGCGAACGGCGCCTTGCGCGGCAGCACCCGCTGGACGGCGCTGGTCGAGTAGGTCTTGCCGTCGCCTCTGAAGTGACCCGCCTGGTTCCAGATCCGCCTGACGATCCGGTTGCCGAACCGCTCGGTCAGGTACTCGAAGAACACCCAGTTGCCGTACTGGACCACCGAGTCGGTCTTGAACGTGTCCAGCGCGACCCAGGTGCGGACCAGCTGGCCGCGGGGCAGGTACTGCCGGTTGTCGTTGACGCCGTCGGCGTACCGCTCCTCGATCCAGGTGGCGGTGGCCTCCATCAGCCAGGGATCCTCGAGGTAGTCGTAGGCGAACTGAACGGTGTGGAAGAACTCGTGGGCCGCGGTGACCTTGAGGGTGTTGATCGGTCGGCCGCCGAACTCCGAGCGCGAGAAGTCGTTGTCGAGGACGCAGAAGCCCGAGGCCAGCCGTTTGAAACCTGGCTTGGTGACCTCGGGGGCGCAGTAGCCGTAGAGGCCCTGGCTCCCGACATCGGCGAGGTAGACGTCGAGCTTGCCGTTGCCGCCGCGGCGGCCGTCCCGCACCGGACGGCGGTAGCCCAGGGCGCTGACCTCCGTGCGCCACACCTGCTTCACGACCCTCAGGGACCGGTTGACCCAGCGTTCGCTCGGCGGTGCGTCGGAGGTGGTGGGCACCCAGTGGATGCAGATCCTCTTCGCACAACGACGGCGTGAGTCGACGGTGTAGCCATCGCCGTACGGATCGTTGGCGCCCTGCGTCGGCCGGGCCAGGATCCGGCGGGCCGCGGCGCGGTCGGTTCCGGAGAGGCGGGGCAGCGTGGCGAACAGGTCACGCAGCGCGAGCGTCGCCTCCGGGCGGCGAGTGCCGGTGACCTCACCGTCGAGCGCCGCCTCGGCGCGGTCGAGCACCTGCTCGGGGGTGGGTGCCTCCGGCTCCGACGGGACCACCTCGGGCGACTCGATCTGCAGGTCCGAGTCGGCGTACGCCGAGATGGTGCCGGTGGCGGCCAGGGCCAGGGCCAGGGCGGCGGCGGCGACGGTGCGACGCAAGGTTCTCCTCCAGTTCGAGACAGGCGACTGCGTGAGGTCGCCGTGCCGATGTGGGCAGCCCGCTCTGCGCCGGGCCGAGCCTAGCCTCGGGTGGCCGCGCGCACACGGAAGCTCTCAGCCCGTCGCGGAGATCTTCTCGATCAGCGCGGTGGTCGAGATCGCGGGGGTGCGGGGGAGGTAGACCACCTCGCAGATGTCCTCGAACTCGTCGAACCGGCCCCGCCAGTCGTCCCCCATGACGAGCACATCGGCGTCGTACCGCTCGATGTAGTCACGCTTGAGCTCCAGGCTCTCCTCGATGAAGACCTCGTCGACCGGCTTGAGCGCGGCGACGATCGCCAGCCGCTCGCCCTCGCTGAAGACCGGCTCGCGGCCCTTCTTGCGCAGGTTGAGCGCGTCGGCGGAGACCCCCACCACCAACCGGTCACCGAGGGCGGCCGCGCGCTCGATGACGCGCAGGTGCCCGACGTGGAAGACGTCGAACGTCCCGAAGGTGATGACAGTGCGCGGCATCCCGGCATTCTGGCAGCCGCCCATGAGTAGGGAACAATCGAGCGCGATGAGCGCCGTCACGATGATCACACCCAACCCGGCCGCCGACGAGGCGCGTCGGCAGGGGCTACGCCGGATGCGCACCGTCGCCGTCGGGCTGCTCCTCTTCGCGGCAGTGGTGTACGTGCTGACGCGTGACCAGGACGGCTTCCTGGGGTTCGTCAACGCCGGGGCGGAAGCCTCGATGGTGGGTGCGATCGCCGACTGGTTCGCGGTCACCGCCCTCTTCAAGCATCCGCTCGGGATCCCGATCCCGCACACGGCGCTGATCCCCAAGCGCAAGGACGACCTCGGCCGGAGCCTCGAGGAGTTCTTCGGGGAGAACTTCCTCCAGGAGGCGATCATCCGCGAGCGGGTGGCCGCCGCCACCATCTCGCACCGGATCGGGGTCTGGGCGGCGCAGCCCGACAACGCCCGTCGGGTGGTCGACGAGGTCGCGGAGGTCGCGACCATCGGACTGTCGAAGGTCGGGGACCGGCAGATCGCCGAGCTCGTGGAGTCCGTGCTGGTGCCCCGCTTCCGCGCGGAGCCGATCGCTCCGCTGCTCGGGTCGTTCGTGGTGGAAGTGGTGAAGGACGACCTGCACCACGGCCTGGTCGACCTGGCCCTCACGGAGCTGCACGACTGGCTGGTCGCGAACCCCGACACCGTGCGCGCGGTGCTGACCGAACGTGCCCCGTGGTGGGCGCCCGACCGGCTCAACGAGGCCGTCACCACCCGGATCCACGCCGAGACGGTCCGCTGGGTGGCGGACATCCGCGACGACCCGCTCCACCGCGCGCGCGAGGCGCTGGACTCGATGCTCGCGCAGCTCGGCCAGGACCTGCTGTTCGACCCCGAGACCCAGGCACGGGCGGAGGGGCTGAAGAACCGGCTGCTCGACCACCCGCAGTTCACCACAACCGGGATCTCGCTGTGGAACGCGCTGCGCAACGCACTGCTGTCGGCCCTGCGCGACCCGAGCGGTGAGCTGCGTCGCCGGTTGCAGGCCGAGCTGGTGTCCTTCGCCGAGCGGCTCACCGTCGACGAGGGGCTTCGTCGCCGGCTCGACGGGGTGGCCGCGGACGCTGCGGTGTTCGTCGTCGACCGGTACGGCGCCGAGCTCACCACCGTCATCACCTCCACGATCGAGCGTTGGGACGGGCGGGAGGCGGCCCGTCGGATCGAGCTGCACGTGGGTCGTGACCTGCAGTTCATCCGGATCAACGGCACCATCGTCGGCGGGCTGGTCGGAGTCCTCATCCATGCCGGGACGGTCCTGTTGTGAGCACGCCTGTCGACGTACCGATCCGGGACGAGTCCATCCGGCTCGGCCAGTTCCTCAAGCTGGCCAACCTGGTGGAGTCGGGCTCCGATGCGAAGCCCGCGGTCCAGCAGGGGCTGGTGAGGGTGAACGGCGAGGTGGAGACCCGGCGGGGGCGGCAGCTGCAGAGGGGCGACGTGGTGGAGCTCGGTGGCCTCGCGGCACGTGTCGCCGACGAGGGCGAGCTGTCCGACGACCTGCCCTGGTGACTGCTCGTCACCTCTTTGGGTCTGGCCGGTGGGCTCGGAGCGGGTTACGGTGCGCCCGAGAACCTCTCCTCGAAGGGATTGCCATGCAGCTCAGCTCACGTCGGACCCGCTCAGGCGCGGTCGCAGCCCTGGCGGCCACCGCACTGGTCGCCGGGTGCCTGACCGCAGCCTCGGCCTCCGTGGTCGAAGGGCCGGACGCCAAGCGCGTCTACCAGGCCAAGGCCAAGCCCACGGCCAAGGACAAGGTGGTCAAGCTCGACCTCCTCGCCTTCAACGACTTCCACGGCCAGCTCGAGGTCGTGCCCTCGACCAGCTCGAGCGGTCGGATCAACAACACCCCCGCCGGGGGTGCTGCCTATCTCGCCGCGCTCCTGGACGAGGAGCGGAGCAAGTCTCGGGCGGCAGGCGCCACCCCGATCACGGTCGCCGCGGGCGACCTGATCGGGGCCAGTCCGCTGCTCTCGGCTGCGTTCCACGACGAGCCGACGATCGAGGCCATGAACATGATGGGGCTGCAGGTCGCCTCCGTCGGCAACCACGAGTTCGACGAGGGGTGGCGTGAGCTGCAGCGGATGCAGAACGGCGGCTGCCTTGACGACGGCGACGGGGAGAACGGCGCCGACTCGTGCCCCGGCGGCAAGTCGTTCGATGGAGCCGACTTCACCTACCTCGGTGCCAACGTCGTGTGGAAGGACCCCAGCACGCAGGAGAGCCCGACCCCGTTCCCGGGTGTCAAGGTGATGGAGGTCCAGAAGGAGAAGGTCGCGTTCATCGGGATGACCCTCGAGGCGACCGACACGATCGTGTCGCCTGCGGGGATCCAGGAGATCGACTTCGCCGACGAAGTCGAGACGGCGAACGCGCTGGTGCCTGGGCTGCAGAAGCGCGGCATCAAGTCGATCATCGTCCTGCTGCACGAGGGCGTGCAGCCCGCCGACCCCACGGCGTACAACGACTGCACCGGCGTCTCCGGACCGGGCCTGGAGATCGCGCAGAACCTGAGCCCGGCCATCGATGCGGTCGTCAGCGGCCACACGCACCAGCCCTACAACTGCGTGGTGGACGACCCGAACGGCAACCCGCGACTCCTCACGAGCGCGGCTTCGTTGGGCCGGATCGTCAGCAAGCTGCACTTCCTGATCAACGCCAAGAGCGGTGACATCGTGCGGCCGGCGGCGTTCGCCCACAACACGATCGTCGAGAACGCACCCGGCGAGCCCACCCACCAGGGCATCCTCGACCTGATCGACCTCTACACCGAGCTCGTGGCACCGATCCGCGACGAGGTCATCGGCCATATCGACCCCGGCACCTCGATCACCCGCACCCCGGACGCCAACGGCGGCGACTCGCCCCTGGGCAACCTGATCGCGGACGCCCAGAAGGCCGACACCACCATCGACGACAACGGTGCACCGGTGATCGCGCTGATGAACCCGGGCGGCATCCGGGCCGACCTGGTGGAGAACGCAGCCGGCGACATCACCTACGGGGCGGCCTTCTCGGTGCAGCCGTTCAACAACCTGGTGGCGTCGATCGACCTCACCGGGGCCGAGATCAAGGCGATCCTCGAGCAGCAGTGGAACGGGGGCAACGAGGGCACCAACCGGAAGATCCTGCAGGTGTCCGGCCTGTCCTACACCTGGGACCTCTCCGCCGCGCTGGAGTCAGGAGCCTCAGCGATCGTCGGTGACGTCCTCGTCGACGACGACGGTGACCCGAGCACCGCCATGGTGCCTCTGGTCGACGGTGACTCCTACCGAGTCGTGGCGAACAACTTCATCGTCGACGGCGGTGACAACTTCACCGGCTTCTCGGCCGGTGAGAACCGGATTACCGGTGGTCTCGACATCGACTCGCTGGTCACCTACCTGAGGGCCAACGACCCGGTGGCACCGACGCCAACTGACCGGATCTCGCAGCAGCCCTGATCCGGGGTAGCACGACGACGGGGCCGGCGCCTTGGCGCCGGCCCCGTTGCCGTCCGTGCTCCGTCGGACCTCAGCCGACGTCGACGAGGTCCACCATGAAGATCAATGTCTCGCCCGGCTTGATCACCCCACCGGCGCCGCGGTCGCCGTACCCGAGGTGCGGCGGGATCACGAGCTGGCGGCGTCCGCCGACCTTCATGCCCTGCACGCCCTGGTCCCAGCCGGTGATCACCTGGCCCACCCCGAGCCGGAACTGCAGCGGCGTGCCTCGGTTGTACGACGCGTCGAACTCCTCGCCGGTCGAGTGGGCTACGCCGACGTAGTGGACCGACACGTTCGAGCCGGCGGTGGCCTCGGCACCGTCACCCTCCGTGACGTCGGTGACGACCAGGTCGCTGGGCGGCTCGGGGTCGAAGAACTCGATCTCAGGCTTCTCCATGCCCCCACCGTAGTGGGGCGGCGTGGGGCTAGGAATGGTGCACGTAGTTGTCGAGCTGGTCGCGCTCGAACTGGAGCTGGTCGATCCGGTGCTTCACGACGTCGCCGATCGACACGATGCCGACCAGAGCGCCGTCCTCGACGACCGGTACGTGCCGGATCCGTCGGTCGGTCATCACTTTCATCAGGTCGTCGAGCAGGACGTCGGGCTCGCAGGTCTCGACGTCGGTGGTCATGATCGCGCCCACGGTGTTGTTGATGACCGTGCCGTCGTGGTGGAGACGGCGCACGACGTCACGCTCGCTGACGATGCCCTCGACGGTCGTGCCGTCGCTGCTGACGATGAGCGCGCCCACGTTGTGGTCGGCGAGCAGCGCGATCAGGTCGCGCACCCCGGCGTCCGGCGTGATGGTCACGACTTCCTGGCTCGGCTTGGCGCCGAGTACGTCGCCGATGCGCATCAGGTACCTCCGTCTTGGTGTTGCGAGCGCGTGTGTCCAAACGTGTCCGTCCAAATTAGCCCTGCGCCAAGGGTGTGAACAGGTCCGCCACACGGTGAGACGTCGGACCGTTACCTCAGCCGTCGCGCCGGCGCAGCTCCGAGACCGAGCCGGGACCGCGCGGCCGGGAGTCCGGGTCGTTGTCGTCGTCGGGGAGCGCGCCGAGGAACGCGAGGGCCGCCTCGTGCAGGTGACCGTTCGAGGCGAGTGCGTTCCCGCCGAAGGGGCCGTCGGTCCCGTCCAGCGAGGAGAACCGGCCGCCCGCCTCGCGCACGATCACGTCGCACGCCGCCATGTCGTGGAGCTTGAGCTCGGGCTCGGCAGCGATGTCGACAGCGCCCTCGGCGAGCAGCATGTAGGACCAGAAGTCGCCGTAGGCCCGGGTGCGCCAGCATCGTCGGGAGAGAGACAGGAAGTCCTCGAGCCGATCGCGCTCGTCCCAGCCGTGGAGCGACGAGAAGGAGAGCGACGCGTCCTCGAGGCGGCGTACGTCGGACACGGTGCAGCGGGTGGCCTTGAGCAGCGACCGGCCGGTCCAGGTGCCGTTGCCGACGCTGGCCCACCAGCGGCGCTGCAGCATGGGTGCCGACGCGACGCCGAGCACGGGCTCGTCGTCGACCACCAGGGCGATCAAGGTGGCCCAGACCGGGACCCCGCGGACGAAGTTCTTGGTGCCGTCGATCGGGTCGATCACCCAGCGCCGTTGGCTGTGGCCGGTGGAGCCGTGCTCCTCGCCGGTCACCGCGTCCCGCGACCGCACCCGCGACAGAGTCCGGCGCAGGCCCTCCTCGACCGCGGTGTCCGCGTCGGTGACCGGCGTGAGGTCCGGCTTGCTCATCACGTGCAGGTCGAGCGCCTTGAACCGCGCCGTCGTCAGCGAGTCGGCGTCGTCGGCCAGCACGTGGGCCAGCCGCAGGTCGTCGGTGTAGTCGGCCACGGGCCTCACCCTATTCTCACCCGCGGCGCGACGACCCGGACGCGACGGTGGGTGCGTTGCGCGTTCATCTCGGATCCGTCTCCACTACCGTCACGTCATGGAGATCGGTGGGCTGCCGCTGCATCCGCTCGTCATCCACGCCGCGGTGGTCTTCGCTCCGCTCGCCGCCCTCTGCGCGGTCGGCTATGCCGTCGCAAGCGGGCTGCGTGACCGGCTTCGCTGGCCGATGGTGGCACTGGCGGTGGTCGCCACCGGCGCCGTCGTCGCGGCGTACCTCACGGGCCGCGATCTTCTCGAGAGCCGCCCAGCTCTCGGCACGAAGCCGCTCGTCGGCACCCACGAGGACCGCGCCTCGCTGCTGCTGTGGGTCGCGCTCGGCTTCGGCACCGTCGCGCTGGTGGCCGGGTGGCTGCACGCGCGCGCCGGCGCCGTCTCGGTGGTGCTGCGGGTGGCGCTGGCCGTCGCCGCCGTCGCGCTCCTCGTCCAGGTGGTGCGTACCGGCGACGCCGGGACGCGGGCCGTGTGGGGGGTGCTGGGCTAGCGGGCTACCGGCACCGGACTGCGCATTTTGTCGGCTCCGCGAGTCTGCTGAAACCACCACGGGACCGGCAGTCCGAGCACTACGGTTCGCACATGGAAATCGTCGGGGTCCCGGTGCACACCGTGCTGGCGTACGCCGCCGCGGCGCTGGGACCGATCGGCGCCCTGACCGCGCTCTGGTACGCCGTCCGCCCCGAGCGCCGTCACGTCTGGCGCTACCCGATGATGGTCACCGCCACGCTGGGCGCCGCTGCCATCCTGGGCGCCTTCGTCACCGGTGAGCAGCTGCTCACCGATCGTCCCGACCTGAGCGTCGACGCGAGCGTCGCCGCCCACCAGGAGTACGCCGAGCGGCTGGTGCTGCCGGCGATCGGCTTCTGGGTGATGTCGATGCTCACCGGCTGGCTGAACCCGCGGACCGGTGCCCTCCGCCTCGCGCTGCCCCTGCTGCTGTCCGGCTTCGCGGTCGTGGTGCTGGTGCTCGTCGTGCTGGCCGGGGACACCGAGGCCCGGTCGATATGGGAGAGCATGCGCGACCAGGTCACGGGCGGGTAGCTCCCTGCGACGGCCGCTAGTACTCCGGCGCGCTCCGCGCCGCGAGCAGCCGGCGGAAGGACTCCACCCGCACCGGGTCGGCCTCGCCGCGGAGGACCGCCTCGTCGAGCCCGCACTCGGGCTCGTCCGCGCCGTGGGTGCAGCCGCGCGGGCAGTCCTCGGTCATCTCGTCGAGGTCGGGGAAGGCCTCGATCAGGTCCTCCGGCTGCACGTGGGCGAGCCCGAAGGAGCGGATGCCGGGTGTGTCGATGATCCAGCCGGCACCATCGGGCAGTGCCAGCATCAGGGCCGACGTCGACGTGTGGCGACCACGCCCGGTGACCGCGTTGACGTGCCCGATCTCGCGATGCGCGTGCGGCACGAGGGCGTTCACGAGGGTCGACTTGCCGACGCCGCTGTGACCGACGAGCACGCTTGTGCGGCCCTGGAGCGCGCCCTGCAGCTCCGCCAGGTCGCCCCCCTTGCGCGTGACCACCCAGGGCACCCCCAGCGAGCGGTAGGTCGAGAGCAGCGTCTCCGGGTCGGCCAGGTCGGACTTCGTGAGGCACAGCAGCGGTCGCATCTTCGCGTCGTACGCCGCGACCAGGGCTCGGTCGATCAACCGTGGCCGCGGCTCAGGGTCGGCCAACGCGGTGACGACCACCAGCTGGTCGGCGTTCGCGACCACCACGCGCTCCACCGGGTCGTCGTCGTCGGCCGTGCGCCGGAGCACGGTCGTGCGCTCGGAGACCTCGACGATTCGCGCGAGGCTGCCCTCGGTCCCGGAGACGTCGCCGACCACCCGGACCCGGTCACCGACCACGACGCCCTTGCGACCCAGCGGTCGTGCCTTCATCGCGGTCACCGTGACGCCGTCCACCAACAGCGTGAACCGGCCACGGTCGACGGTCATGACCGTGCCGTCCCGTGCGTCGTCGTACGTGGGCCGCTCCTTGGTGCGCGGCCGGGTGTGACGGCGCGGCCGTTCGTAGTGCTCGTGGTCGTGCTCGGTGTACCGACCGGTCACAGCAGCGCCGCCCAGACGTCGGCGAAGTCGGGGAACGTCTTGCTGGTCGTGGCGATGTCCTCGACGAGCACGCCGTCCACGGCGGCACCGACGATGACACCCGCCTGGGCCATCCGGTGGTCGGCGTAGGTGCGGAACACACCACCGTGCAGGGTCGCCGGCCGGAAGGACAGGCCGTCGGCGCGTTCGATGACGTCGGCGCCGAGGCCACCGAGCTCACGCGCCAGCGCGGCCAGCCGATCGGTCTCGTGCCCGCGGATGTGGCCGATCCCGCGCAGGTGCGAGGGCGAGCCGGCCAGCGCCGCGAGCGCGGCCACCGCCGGTGTCAGCTCACCCACGTCGTGCAGGTCGAGGTCGACGCCCGCGAGGCCGTCGCCGCCGCGGACGCGCAGCCCCTCGCCGGTGAGCTCCACGGAGCACCCCATCAACGTGAGGATCTCGCGCAACGCGTCACCGGCCTGGGTCGTCGAGCGTGGCCAGTCGCGGACCGTCACCTCCCCGCCGGTGACCGCCGCGAGCGCGAGGAACGGCGCCGCGTTGGAGAGGTCGGGCTCGATCGTGCGGTCGAGCGCCTTGATCGGCCCGGGCGCGACGGCCCAGCGGTTGACGCTCGCGTCGTCGACCTCCACGCCGTGCTCGCGCAGCATGGCGACGGTCATCTCGATGTGGGGGAGCGACGGCACCGGCTTGCCGGCGTGACGAACGTCGACGCCCTCGTCGAACCGGGCGGCGGCGATCAGCAGCGCCGAGACGAACTGTGAGGATGCCGAGGCGTCGACGACCACGGTCCCGCCCCGGACCGAGCCTCCACCGCGCACCGTGAACGGGAGCGAGCCGCCCTCGACCTGCACCCCGAGGGTGCGGAGGGCTTCGAGCACCGGGCCTACGGGTCGCTGGCGCATGTGGGGGTCGCCGTCGAAGCCGACCGGTCCGGTCGCCAGCGCCGCCACCGGAGGGAGGAAGCGCATCACGGTGCCCGCCAGGCCGCAGTCGACCTCGGTCGGGCCCGACAGCGGTCCAGGGCTGAGCGCCCACTCGGCGTCGTCACCGTCGATGGAGCACCCGAGCCCGCGCAGCCCCTCACGCATCAGGGCGGTGTCACGCGACATCAGTGGACGGCGTACGACGCTGGGCGCCTCGGCGAGCGAGCCGAGCACCAACGCGCGGTTGGTCTGCGACTTGCTGCCCGGGAGCATCACCGTCGCTGACACCGGTCCGGTGGCGCGCGGCGCCGGCCAGAGGTCGGCGGTCCGGGCGCTGGTGCTCACCCGGGAAGGGTATCGAGGCCGAAGCCGGCTACGAGATCTGCGCAGCGGCGAGCTTGGCCTCACGGCGGGCGGTGGCGGCTAGGTGGCGGGCCTCGCGGCGGGCGTCCTTGGCCGCCCGTCGGGCGCGCCAGGCGAGCCCGGGCCTGCCCTCGGTGTCCACGCCCGCGATCATGAGCCCGCCGAGCATGGAGACGTTCTTGAAGAAGTGGATCCGCTGGTTGCTGCGTGCCGCGGGGTCGTCCTCCTCCCAGTACCGGTGACCCGCGAGAGTGGTCGGCACGAGTGTGGCCGCCAGCACGGCCGCGGAGAGGCGAGGGGCTCGACCCGTGGCGAGGGTGAAGCCCGCGCCGATCTGGGCTGCTGCGTTGACTCGGATCAACGTGACCGGGTTCTCGGGCATGGACACCTGCGGGACCGCCTTCTCCGCGAGCGGAGCGAGCCGCTGCGTCACCGGCTTGGCCTTCGCAGCGAGCGCCGGGGCGTTGCGCAGCGCGTTGACACCACCCACGAGGAACATCGAGGCGAGCATCGGCCGGGCCAGGAGTCGCGTCATCGTCATGCGTCCTTCCTACACGATCCCGGCCGTGCGGACGAAGGCGTGGCGGGCTGCTTTCCGACCGAGGTCAGGCGTTGCCCGCGATACCGACGGTGACGGAGTTGTTCGCGGCGTTCGTGTCGGTGCCCTCGGCGAGGGTCACGGTGAAGGTGATCGAGCCGGGGGCGGGGCTCTGGGCGCCGAACACGAAGACCGTGGCGGAGTCACTGACACCGCACGTGAAGGCCGTCGGGGACTGCCGCCGGCAGGCGCCGTCTCCGCGCTGGCTGCTGAGCGAGACGGCCCCGGTGGCCTCCGCAGACAGGCTGCCCGTCATGCCGGCAGGGACCCCGGTCACGGTGACCGTGATCCGGGTCGACGCTCCCTTGCCCGGTTCCGAGGAGGCGCTCAGCGCCACGTCGTACGTCACCGGCTGGGGCTCCTCCGCCTGAGGCTCCTCCGGCTGCTGGCCCGCGGGCTCCTGGGTTCCTCCCACGCCGGTCGGGTCGTCGGTGCTGCTGTCCGGTGCGCTGTCGCCGGCGGCAGCGGGAGTCTCCGTGGCGTCACCCGCGCCGGCCGACCGGGGCCCGTCGGACCCCTGTCGTGTGCCGGCCTGCCGTCGGGCAGGCTCACGGTCGTCCCGTTCGCGGCGGACCACCCGGTCACGCTGGACCGCCTGCGGCTTCGTGGCGGAAGGCTGGTCCTCGTCGACGGACTCGCGGAGGACCGGCGGGTCACCGGCCAGCTGCAGCTCGGGGCCGTTTCCGGTGATCATCACGCCTCCGACCACGACGGTCGCGGCGACGCCCGCCGCCGCGGTGCTCGCGACCGCCTTGCCGATCACCACGTCCTTGGCCCGGTCGAGCATCGCGATCACCGCGCCCCCGACGCCGACGGAGCCGGTGGTCGCGAGGTAGCCCGCTCCGGCCGCTCCCAGCACGATCGGCGCGAGCCAGGCGGCGAGGTTGGAGTTGACCTCGGTGAGCTCGAGGTAGATCGCCATGCAGGGGCGGCACTCGTCGAGGTGCGCCTCGACCTTCGCCACGTCGCGGCGCGAGGTTCCCCCGCGCAGGTAGCCGCCGATGTTCTGCCGCACCCACTCGCAGGTGTCGTCGTCGAGGGTCTCGACGTGCATGGTCAGGAACGCCTGTCGCAGCCCCTCGCGAGCGCGGTAGGCCAGCGCCGCGACCGAGTTGGCGCTCATCCCGAGCAGCGGGGCGACGTCGGCCGGCTTCTGACCCTCGACCGAGGTGTGCCACAGCACCATCTGCCACCGCTCGGGGAGCGAGGCGAAGGCCCGGGCTGCGGCGGCGTTCTCGAATCCTTCGATGACCGTGTCGTGGAACGGCACGCCGGGGTCGAACGGCGTCAGGTCGTCGGTCGTGTGGAGCCGCGCGGCACCCCGCACCTTGTCGATGTGGAGTCGCCGGACCGCCGTGAGGAGATAGGCCCGGAAGGCGAGGTCGGGACCCTCGCCGCGCTGGAGCACCGTCAGCACCTTCGCGAACGCCTCGGAGACGAGGTCGTCGGCATCCGATCCGGGCACGAGCTGGCGGGCCAGCCGTCGGGCGGCGTCCACGTGCCGCTCGAAGAGCAGCCCGTACGCGTCGTTGTCGCCGCCGCGCACCGCAGCGATCAGCTCGGCGTCGCCGGGCCCTTCGATGCGCTGCAGGGTGCTGGTCATGACACGTCCGACGAACTGGTAGGGCGAGAGGCCTCGATGGTAGTCCGAGAAGCCGGGCGAGTTCGCAAAAATCGGCATCCGCCGCGAAATCTCGGTTCCGGCCCGCGTCATGGCTCCCCGGGACACCCGTCTCTTGGACATTGGAAAGAGTCGCTGCGGACGACCGGAGGGAACGTGGGCAACTTCTGGACCGGGTCGCTCGGCTCTGCCCGGGTGCGGTCCGGGGCGAGGGCCGCGACCTCGGAGCGGCACGAGCAGGTACCGGCCCGGTTCGAGGCGACAGGGGAGGCCCTCGCCTCGGATCCGGACGTTGTGGCCGGCCGACCCGGCCCCGCCCTCCTCGACGCCTGCGTGTACGCCGGCATGGAGCTCGGCCGTGACGGAGTGCCCCTCGAGGACGCCCTCGACGGGCTGCGGGCGACCAACCTCGCCGTGCTCGGCAGCGAGCCGTCGTACCCGGTGGTGCGGGCGATGGCCTCCGGCTGGAGCGAGGCGACCTTGGGCTACCTGCACCAGCTGACCTGCGAGGACCCGCTCACCGGGCTCGCGAGCCTTCCACATCTGCGTAGTCGAATCTCGGAGGTCTACCGCGACCAGGGCATCGGCGCCCCCCCGGTCCGTACGAGCCATGCCCTGGTCGTGGTCGACACCGTGGATCCTCCGCAGGAGCAGGACGTGTTCGCCGCTGCGCTGCGGATCGCCCGGCTGGCTGAGACGTTGCGGACCGTGTTCGCCGGCGGCGACACACTGGGGCGGGTAGGACGCGAGCGGATCGCGGTCCTGATCCGTCGTGACGAGGGGTTGCCACGACGGCTCGGCCTGGTCCGGAACCTGCTGTCCGGTGTGGTGCCCCCGCCTCGGGTCTGGGTGGAGTCGCTGCCCGGGGACGACGACGCGGCCGCCGCCCTCCTGGACGAGCTCGCGCGCGCCTGATCCTCGTCACCGGTCGCGTCTACGCTGACCCCATGTGCGGTCGCTACGCATCGAGCCGGAAGCCCGAGGACCTGATCGAGGAGTTCGAGGTCGTCGACCCGCGCCTCGAGAAGCCGCTGGCGCCCGACTACAACGTCGCGCCGACCAAGGAGGTCTACGCGGTGATGGAGCGGCCGCCCTCCAAGGACTCCGAGGAGCCGGCCCAGCGGCAGCTCCGGACCCTGCGGTGGGGCTTGATCCCGTCGTGGGCGAAGGACCCCTCGATCGGAAACCGGATGATCAACGCACGGATGGAGACTGTGGCGGAGAAGCCGTCGTTCCGGCGTGCTTTCGCGTCCCGGCGTTGCCTGCTTCCTGCCGACGGCTACTTCGAGTGGTACCCCACGTCCCAGAAGACCAAGGCGGGCAAGCCCGCGAAGCAGCCGTTCTTCATCCGTCCCAAGGACGGCGGCATCCTCGCGATGGCCGGGCTCTACGAGATCTGGCGTGACCCGACCCGCGACGATGACGACCCGGAGCGATTCCGGTGGACCTGCACCGTCTTGACCACCCAGGCCGAGGACGCCGTCGGGCACATCCACGACCGGATGCCGCTGATGGTGGAGTCGGACCGGTGGGCGGCATGGCTCGATCCGGCTGCGTCCTCCAAGGACGACTTGCTCGGACTGCTGGTGCCGGCGGCCCCCGGGCAGCTCGAGGCGTTCCCGGTCGCCACGCTGGTGAGCAACGTCCGCAACAACGGCCCGGAGCTGGTCGAGCCGATCCCGCTGGAGGACGCGCTCTCGTGACCGTCGTCCCGGGACACGAGTCCCGCTTCCCCACACCCCACGGCGAGGCCCGAACGGTCACGGCCCGCGCGCACCGACCGTTGGCGACGCTGCTGCTCAGTCACGGCGCGGGTGGGGGCATCAACACGCGCGACCTGGTGGCGCTGGCCGAGGCGCTGCCGCGCAACGGCGTGACGGTCGTCTGCTTCGAGCAGCCGTGGGTGCTGGCCGGCCGCAAGGTCGCGACCGCTCCGCCCACGCTCGACGAGGGCCTGCGTGCCGCGGCCCGGCGGCTGCGCACCCGGACCCCGCTCATCGTGGGCGGCCGGTCAGCCGGTGCTCGCTCCGCCGCCCGTTGCGCCCGCGAGCTCGGCGCAGCGGGCTGCCTGGCGCTGGCGTTCCCGCTGCACCCACCCGGCAAGCCGGAGAAGAGCCGGCTCGACGAGCTGCTCGGCGCCGGCGTACCCACGCTGGTCGTGCAGGGTGAGCGGGACTCGTTCGGCACTCCCGAGGAGTTCCCCGAGGGCACCGACCTGTGCGTGATCCCAGGGGCCGACCACGGCTTCCGGGTCCCGAAAGCAGGGCCGGTGACGCCCGAGGAGGCGATGGGGATCGTGGTCGAAGCCACGCTCGAGTGGATCGTTCGCGAGGTGGTCGGGGAATCCTCCAGAGCCTGACCGTGTTGTGCCGGTGTGCTCGCGATGCTGGAACGTTCTGGGCCCGGACTAGTCTGGGACACGATGACGGACTTCCTGAACGACGACGCGACCCCCGAGGTCGACGTCGCGACCGAGACCGACGACGAGCGGGCGGCGCGCTTCGAGCGTGACGCGCTCCCGTTCCTCGACCAGCTCTACGCCGGCGCGATGAGGATGACCCGCAACCCCGCCGACGCCGAGGACCTGGTTCAGGAGACGTTCGCGAAGGCGTACTCCTCGTTCCACCAGTTCAAGCCCGGCACGAATCTCAAGGCCTGGCTGTACCGGATCCTCACGAACACCTTCATCAACAACTACCGCAAGAAGCAGCGCCAGCCGCAGCAGTCGATGGCCGAGGACGTCGAGGACTGGCAGCTCGCACGAGCGGAGTCGCACACCTCGGGCGGGCTCAAGTCCGCGGAGACCGAGGCCCTCGAGCGGCTCCCCGACAGCCAGGTCAAGGACGCGTTGCAGCGGTTGCCGGAGGAGTTCCGGCTGGCCGTGTACCTCGCGGACGTCGAGGGCTTCGCCTACAAGGAGATCGCGGAGATCATGGACACCCCGATCGGAACGGTCATGTCGCGGTTGCACCGCGGCCGCCGTCAGCTGCGTGACATGCTCTCGGACTATGTTCGTGCCAACGACCTGTTGCCGGTCGGCACCACATCGGGGGAGGGCAAGTCGTGAGCCACGAGCACAGCAGCGACGACTGCGCCGACTTCCTCGAACGGATCGTCTACTTCCTCGACAACGAGCTCGACGAGGCCGACTGCTCGGCCGTGCAGCACCACCTCGACGAGTGCGGGCCGTGCCTGGAGAGGTACGACCTTCAGCGCACCGTCAAGGCGGTCGTGCACCGGTCCTGCGCCTCGGAGCACGCGCCGAGCGACCTGCGGCAGCGAGTGATGGTGCAGATCCGCGCGGTCCAGGTCCGGATCACCGACACCTGAGCGTGATCACCAGCCTCGATTACCGCCGCCGGCATCGCGTTTGAGAGACTGGCGCGACACCAGACCTGGGAGGACCGCATGGGTAAGACCGGCCGCAAGCGCCGTTCGCGCCGCAAGAAGGCTGCGAACCACGGCAAGCGCCCCAACAGCTGACGCCACAACGATCGTCGAGTCGGGGCTCCGTGCCCCCCCA
>NZ_DASUTK010000015.1:0-12799 GCF_036374615.1 Nocardioides sp. | reverse complement strand
CCCTGGAGCATCCCGTCCTTGTTGACGTCGGTGACGACGTACCGGGCACATCCCTCGCCGTCCAGCCGCGCCAGCACGTCGTAGAGATCACCGCCCTCGCGGGTCCAGCCCCGGGCCGCCAGCGTCCGACCACGTACGTCGAGCCCGACTGCCACCCGGTCGCCGTACTCCGCGATCGCCGCTGCGCACCACTCCGGCTCCTCGAGCGCGGCGGTGCCGATGTTGACGCGGCGGCACCCGCTCGCCATGGCGGCGTGCAGCGACTCGTCGTCGCGGATCCCGCCGCTCATCTCCACGTCGATATCGAGGCGGCCGACGATCTCGGCCTGCAGCTCCCGGTTGTGGCCGCGGCCGAACGCCGCGTCGAGGTCGACCAGGTGGATCCACTCCGCCCCGGCGTCCTGCCACCGCAGGGCCGCCTCGACCGGGTCGCCGAACCGCTTCTCGGACCCCGCGACGCCCTGAACGAGCTGCACCGCCTGGCCGCCGGCGATGTCGACGGCAGGCAGCAGCTCGAGGTAGGCGCTCACGGCGTCGAGGGTAGTTGCGTCCGTCCCCTCCCCCTCACCCGTCCCGTCGAGTGGCGCGCGTGCGGCAGTCGAGTCGCGCGCGTGCGGCACGGCACTGCCGCGGACGCGCCACTCGAGTGCCGCAAACCCACGACTCAACGGGGGAGGGAGGTGACCCAGTTGCGGAGCAGGGTCGCGCCGGCGTCGCCGGACTTCTCGGGGTGGAACTGGGTGGCGCACAAGGGGCCGTTCTCGACCGCGGCCACGAACCGGTCGCCCCCGTGCTCGGCCCACGTGACCAGGGGCGCGCGAGTCCGGTCGTTGGTGACGAGGGTCCAGTCGCGCACGCCGTATGAGTGCACGAAGTAGAACCGCTCCCCCTCCACACCGGCGAACAGCGTCGAGCCCGTGGGTACGTCGACGGTGTTCCAGCCCATGTGCGGGACGACCGGCGCCTGGAGCCGCTCCACGATGCCCGGCCACTCGTCGCACCCCTCGGTCTCGACCCCGTGCTCGACGCCGCGCTCGAACAGCACCTGCATGCCGACGCAGATACCGAGCACCGGCCGGCCACCTGCGAGCCGGCGCCCGATCAGCCGGTCACCCTTGACCGCCCGGAGCCCGGCCATGCACGCGGCGTACGCGCCCACGCCGGGCACGACCAGGCCGTCCGCGGCGAGCCCGGCGTCGAAGTCCGAGGTCAGGGTGACGTCGGCACCCGCCCGCTCGAGGGCGCGTACGGCGGAGCGGAGATTGCCCGACCCGTAGTCGAGGACGACGACGGAGCTCAGAGTGTTCCCTTGGTCGAGGGCACCCCGGTCTCGCGCGGGTCGATCGCCACGGCGTCACGGAACGCGCGGGCGAACGCCTTGAACTGCGCCTCGACCAGGTGGTGCGGGTCGCGGCCGGACAGCACCCGGACGTGCAGCGCGAGGTGGGCGTGGAACGCGAGCGTCTCGAACACGTGCCGCGTCAGCGAGCCCGAGAAGCCTGGGTCGGCCCCGATCACGACGTACGCCTGGCCGTCCGGCTCGCCGGTGTGGACGCAGTAGGGGCGCCCGGACACGTCGACGACCGCCTGCACGAGCGCCTCGTCCAGCGGCACGGTGGCGTCGCCGAACCGGCGGATGCCGACCTTGTCGCCGAGCGCCTCGCGGATCGCCTCGCCGAGCACGATCGCGGTGTCCTCGACGGTGTGGTGCGCGTCGACGTGGGTGTCGCCGGACGTGTGGACCACCAGGTCGACGAGCGCGTGACGCGCGAAGGCGGTGAGCATGTGGTCGTAGAACCCGACGCCGGTGGAGACGTCGTGTCGGCCGCTGCCGTCGAGGTCGACCTCGACGTGGACCTTGGACTCGGTGGTCTGCCGGTCCAGGCTGGCGGTGCGGCTCATGGCCCCTCCTTCGTCGACACAGTTCCCAGCACCTCGGTGAGGGCCGTTCGAAATGATCGCATCTCCGACGGGGTACCCACCGACACCCGCAACCATCCGGACGGTCCGGTCTCCCTGATCAGCACGCCGCGGTCGAGCAACGCCCCCCACACGGCGTGCCGGTCGGCGAAGCTCCCGAACAGCACGAAGTTGGCGTCGCTGTCGGCCACTGACAGTCCCTGCGCCCGGAGCCACTCGACGGTGCGGTCGCGCTCGGCGCGCAGGTCGTCGACCCGGGCCAGCAGCTCGTCGGCGTGGTCGAGCGCGGCGAGCGCGGTGGCCTGGGTGACGGCGGAGACGTGGTACGGCAGCCGCACCACCCGGACCGCGTCACAGATCGCCGGGTCCGCCGCGAGGTAGCCGAGTCGGGCACCTGCCAGGGCGAACGCCTTGCTCATGGTGCGCGTCACCACCAGGTTGCGGTACGACGGCAGCAGCTCCAGCGCGCTGGGCGTGCCGGCCCGCCGGAACTCGCCGTACGCCTCGTCAATGACGACCAGCCCGTCCTCCACGGCCTCGCACAGGGCACCCACCGCCTCGTGAGGGAGCGCGGTCCCGGTCGGGTTGTTGGGGCTCGGCAGCAGCACCACGCTCGGCCGCCGCTCCGCCACCAGCGCCCGGGCGTGGTCGAGGTCGAGACTGAAGTCCTGCTCGCGGTGACCGACGATCCAGCCGGTGACCGTGTCGCGGGCGTACTCGGGGTACATGGAGTACGTCGGAGCGAAGCTCAGCGCCACCCGACCCGGCCCGCCGAACGCCTGCAGCAGCTGCAGCATCACCTCGTTCGAGCCGTTGGCCGCCCACACCATGTCGGAGGTGATGCCGGATCCGCCCGACCGGTTCAGGTACGCCGCCAGCGCCTCGCGCAGCGCGACCAGCTCGCGGTCGGGGTACCGGTTGAGTGATGCCGCAGCCTCGCCCACCGCCCGCGCGATGTCGGCGGCGCATGCCGGGCTCGGGCCGTACGGGTTTTCGTTGACGTTGAGCTGCACCGGCGCCTGCTCGCGAGACAGCTGTGGTGCGCCGTACGGCTCGACCCCCCGCAGCTCCTCACGCAGCGGGGGCCACCTGCCCTGGCTCATCGGGGGTCGTCCAGCCGCACGGTCACAGCGCGGCCGTGGCCGGGCAGGTCCTCGGCCTCGGCCAGGGTGACGACGTGGTCGGCCACGTCGGCGAGCGCGTCGCGCGTGTACTCCACGACGTGCACCGACTTCAGGAACGAGCGGACCGACAGGCCCGAGGAGTGGCAGGCGCAGCCGCCGGTCGGCAGCACGTGGTTGGAACCGGCGGCGTAGTCGCCGAGGCTCACGGGCGCGAACGGCCCGACGAAGATCGCGCCCGCGTTGCGGACCCGATCGGCGACCGTCGCGGCGTCGCGGGTGTGGATCTCGAGGTGCTCGGCGGCGTAGGCGTTGACGACACCGAGCCCGTGCTCGACGTCGTCGACCAGCACGACTCCTGACTGCGGGCCACCGAGGGCGGTCGTGATCCGCCCGACGTGACGCGTCTCGTGGACCTGCTTCTCGAGCTCGACGACGACGTCGTCGGCGAGCCGCTCCGAGTCGGTCACGAGCACGCTGGCGGCCGACGGGTCGTGCTCGGCCTGGCTGATCAGGTCGGCAGCGACGTACGCCGGGTCGGCGCTGGCGTCGGCCAGGATCGCGATCTCGGTGGGGCCGGCCTCGGAGTCGATCCCGACCACGCCGCGTACCAGGCGCTTGGCGGCGGCGACGTAGATGTTGCCCGGTCCGGTGACCAGATCGACCGGGCGGCACGGACCGGCGCCGTAGGCGAACATGCCGACCGCCTGAGCACCCCCGACGGCGTACACCTCGTCGACGCCGAGCAGCGCACACGCGGCCAGGATCGTGGGAGCCGGCAGTCCGCCGTGGGCCCGCTGGGGCGGGCTGGCCAGCGCGATCGATCCGACCCCCGCGACCTGAGCGGGCACCACGTTCATGACGACGCTGGACACGAGCGGCGCGAGCCCGCCGGGAACGTACAGGCCGACCCGACGCATCGGGGTCTTGCGGTGCGTCACCACCGCTCCGGGCGCGACCTGGGTGGTGACGTCGCGCTCGAGCTCGGCCTCACACGTGGCGCGCAGCCGCCGGATCGACTCCTCGAGCCCGGCGCGGACGGCCGGGTCGAGCTGGTCGAGCGACGCGTGGAGCGTTGCGTCCGGCACCGCGATGTCGTCGAGGTCGACACCGTCGAACTGCCGGCCGTACTCCAGCACGGCTTCGACGCCCCGGGTGCGGATCGCCTCCAGCACCGGCCGGATCGCATGACCCGCGGTCTCGACGTCGAGCTCGGCGCGCGGCAGCACCGCGCGGTAGTCGACGGGACCGGCGGCCCCACGGAGGTCGATGCGGCGGATCACCACTCGATTCTAGGGAGCGCCCCGGTCGCTGCCCTCACGCGTGCTCGGGCGTGGACGCCGCGCTCACCTCACCGAGAAGGCGCCGGTACGACGCGAACACCCGGTCCGGTGCGTCGAGCCATGTGAAGTGGCCCGCGCCCGGGACGACGTCGAGCCGCACGCTGCCCGCAGGGAGTGCGGCCACGACCTCCTCCGCGGCGCCCACCGGCGTGACCGGGTCGAGCTCGCCTACGCTCACCAGGACCGGCGAGGTCACCCGGCTGAGCTGGTCGACGAGGTCGACCGCGCGGATCAGGTCCATCCCACGCTCGCTGAGATCGCGGTTGACCGGGACGTTCGCGCGGAGCCCGGGATCCGGCAGATGCGGTCCGAAGGCGGCGTACACCTGGTCCCACTCCGGGTCGGACACGTCCTCGCCGGCGTAGCTGCGTCGCGCCAGCTCGGCGACGACGTCGCCACCGACCGCACGGAAACCCTCGACCAGCCGGGCCGCGTCCCACCGCGCGAACCCGGACTGCACGATCAGCCCACCGGCGTGGCCCGGGTGGCGAGCGCCGTACAGGAGCACGATCGGGCCACCCATCGAGTGGCCGAGAACCACCGGCGATGCGATGCCCAGCGCGTCGCAGAACGCCCGGACGTCGTCCGCGCACGTCTCGAGCGTCCAAGCGTCCGTCCCCTCCCAGCTGGACCGGCCGTGCCCCGGCAGGTCGAGGTACACGACCTGGGCGTCGTCGGCGAGGACGTCGAAGTCGGGCTTGAAGTACGAGTGGTCGAAGCTGCCCGGACCGCCGTGCACGAGCAGCAGCGTCGGCCGCCGCCGGAGCTCCGGACCGTCCGGCACCAGCTGCGGGCCGTGGACGTCGAACCACAGCCGCGTCCCGTTCGCGTCGACGTGCATCGATCCTCCCTCGCTGGAGTCTATTGTCGAGAACGTGAGCGACGCCCTGCCGATGTTCCCCCTGAACCTCGTGCTCTTCCCTGGCGTGAGCATGCCGCTCCACGTGTTCGAGGACCGCTATCGCGCGTTGGTCCACCACCTGCTGCGCGTCCCGAACCCCACGGACCGGGTGTTCGGCTCCGTGGCGATCCGCGAGGGCTACGAGGTCGGCGACCACGGCGCCCAGTCGCTCTACCGGGTCGGTTGCCGGGTGCGCATGACCGAGGTCGAGCCGCACGCCGACGGCACGTTCAATCTGGTGGCGGTCGGCCTCGACCGGATCGAGCTCGAGCGGCTCGACGCCAGCGGGCCGTTCCCGCTCGGCGAGGTCCACGCCCGGCCCGAGACCGGCCCGCCGGTGCCCCCCGAGCTGGTGGAGCGGGCCCGCGCCATGTTCACCGCCTACCGGGTGGCGCTCGCGGATATCCGCGGCGACCCCTACCCGTCGCAGCTGCCGGACGACCCGACGTACCTGTCGTGGACGCTCGCCGCACTGGCGCCGCTCCCCCTGCCCGACCGGCAGTCGCTGCTCGAGGCGGAGGACCCCTCGGAGCGACTGATCCTCGTCACCGACCTGCTCCGCACGGAGCTGCGAGCGATGAACGTGATCCCCTCACTGCCCGCGACCGAGGTGGCACGCACCCGCTGGTCGCCGAACTGAAGGATGTCCAGGAAGCGAGGCAGGGGCGGAACCCCCGCGACGGTGGCGCTGGACCGAGCCGGCGTGAGTTACACCGTGCACTCGTACGAGCACGACCCGCGGGCCACGTCGTACGGGCTGGAGGCCGCCACCGCCCTGCGGGTCGACCCCGCGCGTGTGTTCAAGACGCTGCTGGCCTCCCTCGACAACACCCTCGTGGTCGGGATCGTCCCGGCGACCGGCCAGCTCGACCTCAAGGCGCTGGCCAGGGCACTGGGCGGGAGCAAGGCGGTGATGGCGAACGTCGCCGACGCCGAGCGCGCCACCGGGTACGTCGCTGGCGGGATCTCGCCGGTCGGGCAGAAGCGCCGGCTGCGCACCGTGCTCGACTCCTCGGCCATGGACCACCCGACGATCTTCGTGTCCGCCGGTCGCCGGGGCCTCGAGCTCGAGCTGGTCCCGGGCGACCTGATCGGGATCACCGAGGCGATCACGGACCGGATCAGCCGGGACTGATCAGTTGGTCGTGAGCCGGACGATGCCGTGCGCACCTTCGTCGGTGGTCCACGTGCTGATGCCCAGTCCCTGCAGCGGCTCGAGGTTCTCGGCCGCCTCCTGGTCACCTTCCGCCAGGGAGGTCAGCCAGTCACCGGCGTCGAAGTTGACGAACAGGACCGCGCTGGCCTGATCCGCCTCGCGCACGACGTTCTGGAAGGCGTCGGTCCCACCGAGCCCGCCGTCCTCGAGCAGCTCGCCGCGATAGTCGGCGTTGGGACCGATCGCGACGAGGTCGCCCTCGGCGTCCGTGCCGAACGCCTCCGGCGGGCCACCGAGCGATTCCACGAGCCGGGACACGACGTCCTGGATCGCTGCCGCGTCGCCCTGCACCTTCGCGCCGATCGGGACGTCACTGCCGTCGGAGGAGTTGAAGAGGGTTTCCAGGTCGATGCTGCTGCTGAGGGACACCGCCGCGGACTCGCCGAAGAGGGTCTCGATGTCGTCGACGGTCAGGCCGGTCTGCGCCTCGAACTCTGCCGCGAGGTCCGCTTCGGTCATGTCGCCACCGGACATCGCCGCTGCCCGCTCGAGCACCTCGTCCATCCAGCCCTCGGGGAACCCGAATCCGATGGCGGCGGCGGTGTCCTCGGGCAGGGTGCTCACCACGTCGTCGCCACGGTCGGTCGCAAGGTTCGCCATCTCGTCATCACCTGCGGCGCCGACAGCCTCGAATTCCAGCGCGCCGTCGTCGAAGCGCAACGTGGCGGCCATCCCCTGGAACTCCTCGAGCGCCTGGGTCATCTCCTCGGGGAGATCCTGCTCAGGCATGTCGGTGGCGCCCTCGGAAGTCAGCGAGGTGTCGAAGGCACCGAACGGCCAGGAGCCGATCGCCTCGAGCATCAGCTTCCCGGCGTCGGGGGACGCGTACAGGTTCAGGACACCCGCGTCGCCGAGCTCACCGTTCCACTTCTGGAACGTCGCGTCGTCCGCGAGCGTGCCGTCGGAGGTCGCGGCGACGACCTTCTCCGCCAGCTCGTCGGTCTCGGCGATCACGGCCCAGTCGCCGTCGATCGCCCAACCGCCGACATCCGAACCGCCGCACTCGCGCAGCGTCGAGAGCCCGTCCTCGGCCGCCCCGGCGTCCTTGACCTGCACCACGCCGACCGGGGTCGGCATCCGCTCGCCCAGGTCGACGGCGGCGACCGCGAACCGGTGGCCGAGCCACGGCTTCACGTCGTCGGTGTAGCTGAGCCCCTCGCACTCGTCCTCGAGGTCGCCGAAGACCTTCTCGAGGATGTCGTCGTCGGCGTCGAAGCCGCCGAGCTCCTTCTCGAGCGCCGGGAACTTCTCGATCATCCGGAACGCCTCGATCTTCTGACCACCGCTGGGGTCCAGGTCGACGCTGGCGTAGCCGACGGTCGAGGCGGGGAGCGCCTCCGAGGGCTGAGGTCCGCTGGCGAAGAACGACATGGCCGCCCACACGCCACCACCGACCGCGAGCAGCGCGGCGACCGCGCCGCCGGCGACCAGCGCGGTACGGCGTCCGCCGCCCGCACCGTGGTCGCCGGACGGGCCGAGCGGCTCGCCGCCGCCGTGCTCGAGGTACTCGGGACCGCCCGGCCCGGCCGGCGGCGGTGTGGTGGTGGACATGAGGTCTCCCCGTGTGAGTTCGTGAAGCTGAGACGGCTGCCGGTCAGCGCCGGTTCCGCATCCGGACCCTACCCAGCGCGTCCCCAGGCTACGTGGGAGACCTGCGACTCGCTGTCAGACCGATATAAATCGCCGCGACCCCGAGCATCGCCCCTGCCGGGAACGCCCCGCGCGGCCAGGTGCCCGACACCTCGAGCGTTCCGGGCAACCTGGTGTCCTCCGCCGCGGTACGGGCGAGGGCGTGCGGGTCGGGCGGCGCGAGGGCGGAGCCGACCTGCAGCATCAGCCAACCGGCCAGCAGCGACCCGACGACCACGGTGGCGAGCGTGAGCAGCTCGACCCGGTCGACGAAGAAGGCGCTGGCAGCACCCACGAGCAGCCCCCCGACCACGCCGACCACGACGTACAGAGCCGTGGCCGAGAAGAGGTCGCGGCTCTGGAAGAAGTCGAGGTACCACGCCTGGTCGCGCACGACGCCGACCGGCGGGGTCCACCACGCTTCCCACACGACGCCGGCCAGGGCACCAGCCGCGGCGCATGCTGCCAGCACGACGAGGACGTCGCGCACGACCCACCACGCCGAGAGGTGGCGGGTCGGTTGGTCGGCCTCTGTCAGCCCTGCAGGCACCCGGGCCCCAACAGCTGCTTGAGGTCGGCGAACAAGGCGGGTGACGGCGTGACCCGGAGCCCGTCGGCGAGCCGCAGCACCTTCGTGGAGTCACGCGAGAGCAGCTTCAGCTGCACCTCGGTGACGCCCGGGTGGGTGCCGAGCACCTCCTTGAGCTGGTCGATCACCGGCGCGGTGCAGCGGGTCGACGGCAGCGAGATCACGACCGGGCCGCTCGGCCCGTCGGTGAGGTCCGGCACCGTGACTTCCTGGGCATGCACCTCCGGCTGGTCCTTGCTGCGCGACAGCCGGCCGCGGACGGTGATGATCGCGTCCTCGTTGAGGTAGGTGCTCGCCAGCTGGTAGCTGCTCGGGAACAACAGAACGTCGATCGCGCCGTCGAGGTCCTCGAGCGTCACCAGGGCCCAGGTGTCTCCGCGCTTGGTGATCTTGCGCTGCACCGACGTCACCAGGCCTGAGATGGTGATCGGGGAACCGTCGGCCCGCTCCTCGTCGAGCATCAGCTGACCGATGCTGCAGTCGGTGCCGCGCTGGAGCAGGTGCTCGAGGCCCAGCAACGGGTGGTCGGAGACGTAGAGCCCCAGCATCTCGCGCTCGTGCCCCAGCAGCGTCATCTTGTCCCACTCGGCGATGTCGGGAATCGCCACCGAGATCCCGAAGCCGCTGGTGCCGTCGTCGCCGAGACCGTCGAACAGGGAGTCCTGGCCGATCGCCTCGTTGCGCTTGATGTCGACGTACTGGTCGACGGCGGTCTCGTGGACCTGCACCAGCGCGCGCCGGAAGTGCTTCATGTCGTCGAAAGCGCCGGCCTTGATGAGGGACTCGATCACCCGCTTGTTGCAGACGAGGGCCGACACCTTGCTCATGAAGTCGTTGAAGTCGACGTACCGGCCGTGCTCCTCGCGCGCGGCCACGATCGCGGACACGACGTTGGCGCCGACGTTGCGGATCGCGGTGAGGCCGAACCGGATGTCGGTGCCGACCGGCGTGAACGTCGCCTGCGACTCGTTGACGTCGGGCGGCAGGACCTGGATCTTCATTCGGCGACACTCGTTGAGGTAGATCGCCATCTTGTCCTTGTCGTCCTTGACGGACGTCAGGAGCGCGGCCATGTACTCGGCCGGGTAGTTGGCCTTGAGGAAGGCGGTCCAGTACGACACCAGGCCGTACGCCGCGGAGTGGGCCTTGTTGAACGCGTAGTCGGAGAACGGCAGCAGGATGTCCCACAGCTTCTTGACGGCGTGGGGCGAGTAGCCACGCTCGATCATGCCGGCCGAGAAGCCCTCGAACTGCTTGTCCAGCTCCGCCTTCTTCTTCTTGCCCATCGCCCGGCGCAGGATGTCTGCTTGTCCGAGGCTGTAGCCCGCGAGCTTCTGGGCGATCGCCATGACCTGCTCCTGATAGACGATCAGGCCGTAGGTCTCCCCGAGGATCTCCTCGAGCGGCTCCGCCAGCTCGGGGTGGATCGCCTCGACCGGCTCACGGCCGGTCTTGCGGCGGGCGTACTTGTTGTGGGAGTCGGCGCCCATCGGGCCGGGTCGGTAGAGCGCGCCCACCGCGGAGATGTCGGCGAAGGTGTCGGGGCGCATCGAGCGCAGCAGCGCCCGCATCGGGCCGCCGTCGAGCTGGAAGACGCCCAGCGTGTCACCGCGCTGGAGCAACGCGTACGTCGCGGGGTCGTCGAGGGTGAGCTCCTCGAGCACCACCGTCTCGCCCCGGTTGATCTCGATGTTGTGCAGCGCATCGTCGAGGACGGTGAGGTTGCGGAGCCCCAGGAAGTCCATCTTGATGAGGCCGAGGCGCTCGCAGGTCGGGTAGTCGAACTGGGTGATGATCGCGCCGTCCTGCGGCCGCTTCATCAGCGGGATCACGTCGAGCAGCGGCGCGCGGGACATGATCACGCCGGCGGCGTGGACGCCCCACTGCCGCTTGAGCCCCTCGATCCCGATGGCAGTGTCGACGACGTTCTTCACGTCGGCATCGGCGTCGTAGAGGCCGCGGAACTCCCCGCCCTCGCCGTACCGCTTGTGCTCGGCGTTGAAGAGCTCCTTGAGCGGGACGTCCTTGCCCATCACCGCCGGCGGCATCGCCTTGGTGATCCGCTCGCCCATGGCGAACGGGTAGCCGAGGATCCGGGAGGAGTCCTTGACGGCCTGCTTCGCCTTGATGGTGCCGTAGGTGACGATGTAGGAGACGCGGTCGTCGCCGTACTTCTCGGTGACGTAGCGGATCACCTCGCCCCGCCGGCGCTCGTCGAAGTCGATGTCGAAGTCGGGCATGGAGACGCGGTCGGGGTTGAGGAAGCGCTCGAAGATGAGGCCGTGCTTCAGCGGGTCGAGGTCGGTGATCCGCATCGCGTACGCGACCATCGAGCCCGCGCCGGAGCCGCGGCCAGGACCGACCCGGATGCCGTTGTCCTTGGCCCAGTTGATGAAGTCGGCGACGACGAGGAAGTACCCGGCGAAGCCCATCTGGGTGATGACGCCGATCTCGAACTCAGCCTGCTTGCGGACGTCGTCGGGCACGCCTCCGGGGTACCGGTGGTGGAGGCCCTTCTCCACCTCCTTGACCAGCCAGGACGTCTCGTTCTCGCCCTCGGGCACCGGGAAGACCGGCATGTAGGTGCCGTTGCCCTCGGTGAACTGCACGTCACAGCGCTCGGCGACCAGCAGCGTGTTGTCACAGGCCTCGGGGAGGTCACGCCACAGGTCGCGCATCTCGGCGGCGGACTTGATGTAGTAGCCGTCGCCGTCGAACTTGAACCGCTTGGGGTCGCTCATGACGCTGCCGGAGGAGACGCACAGCAGATGCTCCTGGGACGGGGCGTCCTCTCGCAGCACGTAGTGGGAGTCGTTGGTCGCGATCGGCGGGATCGCGAGGTCGCGGCTGAGCCGCAGCAGGTCGTCGCGGACCCGGCGCTCGATGGAGAGGCCGTGGTCCATCAGCTCGAGGAAGTAGTTGTCCTTGCCGACGATGTCCTGGAAGTCGGCGGCCGCCTGCCGGGCCTTGCCGTAGTCGCCGATCCGGAGCCAGGTCTGCACCTCGCCCGACGGGCACCCGGTGGTCGCGATCAGGCCGTCGGCGTACTCGCTGAGAAGCTCGCGGTCGGCCCGCGGCTGGTAGAAGAACCCCTCCATGCTGGCCCGGCTGCTGAGCCGGAACAGGTTGTGCATGCCCGGGGTGCTCTCGGCGAGCAGCGTCATGTGCGTGTAGGAGCCCGAGCCGGAGACGTCGTCGTCACCGCCGTCGTTCCACCGCACCCGCTTCTTCTCGAAGCGGGAGGTGTTGGGCGTGAAGTAGGCCTCCATGCCGATGATCGGCTTCACGCCGTGCTGCCGCGCCTTGGACCAGAACTCGAACGCGCCGAACACGTTGCCGTGGTCGGTCATCGCGATGGTGTCCATCCCCAGCTCGGCGGTGCGCGCGAAGAGGTCGTCGAGCCGGGCAGCGCCGTCGAGCATGGAGTACTCGGTGTGCACGTGGAGGTGGGCGAAGGAGTCGCCGGACGGTCCAGCCATCGGTGGTGGTGGCACTCCCCTCGGGGTCGGACGGGCACACTGCTGCGACCACGACGCCGGCGGCATCGGGTGTTGCTGGGGGAAGGATCTGAAGCCTACGACAGCCGTCCGGGTGATCGTTGCAGGACACGGTGACAGCGGCATTGACGGGTGCCTCCGGGAGGAGTTTGCTCGAGACGTGCGGCGTGGCGCCGTACCGAGGGAGGCAGACATGAGCGGCAAGGTGGTCCACTTCGAGGTTCCGTTCGACGACGGGGCCCGCGCTCGCGAGTTCTACGGCTCGGTCTTCGGCTGGCAGCTGATGGAGATGCCCGAGATGCAGTACACGATCGTGTCCACGGGCCCCACCGACCAGGAGACCGGGCCGACCGAGCCCGGGTTCATCAACGGCGGGATGTTCCAGCGCAGCGACGACTTCCCCGGCAAGGGCCCCAACATCGTCATCGACGTGCCGAGCATCGACGACGCTCTGAAGCAGGTCGCCGATGCCGGCGGGCAGCCCATCGGCGAGAAGACGCCGGTCGGCGACATGGGCTTCGCGGCGTACTTCACCGACCCGGAGGGCAACCTGATCGGGCTCTGGGAGACCAAGCAGGCGTGA
>NZ_DASUTK010000014.1:0-20639 GCF_036374615.1 Nocardioides sp. | reverse complement strand
CCCTGGTACGCCCAGGCCCTCTCGTACGTCGTCTCCGTCCTGGCTATCGTGCCGGCGATCTGGCTGTGCGACTGGGTGCTGCCGGGCTTCCATGCCGCGGAACCGGGCGGGCCGTTCGCGTTCGCCGCGGTGATGGCACTCCTCAGCGTGGCCAGCCAGCCGCTGCTGGTCGGTGCTGCGGTACGACTCGGCTGGCTGGGGGTCCTGCTGCTGGCGTTCCTGGGCCAGGGGTTGGTCGTGGTCCTGGCGTCCTGGGCACTTCCGGACGTGCGCCTCGACGACCTGTGGACGGCGATCCTCGTCGCCGTCATCGTCGGGCTCGTGAGCACATTGTTGGGCTGGTTCACGAGTGCGGGGACCGCGGAGGTCCTGGTGAGCAGGTTGGTGACGTCCAGCCGACGTCGACCCGCCGTCGTCGACGAGGAGGTCGATGGCGTGGTGTTCGTCCAGCTCGACGGGGTGCCTTTCCCGGTTCTCCAGATGGCGATCACCGCAGGAACCGTCCCGACACTCACCCGGTGGGTGCGGTCCGGCACGCACGCGCTCCACGAGTGGACGCCGAAGCTGCCGGCGACGACGCCTGCCAGCCAGATGGGCATCCTGCACGGGGTGATCGACGGCATCCCTGCCTTCCGCTGGTATGACCGGGCGGAGGATCGGATCCTGGTCGCCAACCGACCGAAGGACGCCGCGGTGATCGAGGCGATGCTGTCCACCGGCAACGGCCTGCTGGTCGACGACGGCGTCAGCATCAGCAACCTCTTCACGGGCGATGCGCCCACCGCAGTCCTGACCATGAGCCGGCGGGCGCGTGGGGACGACACCGCGCGACGTGCGGTGGCGCACTTCGTGGCACACCCAGCCGGCCTGACGCGGGCACTGTCGAGGTCGATCTCCGAGCTCGCGCGTGACCGGTTCCAGACCCGCCGCGCGATCCGACGCGACGTCCAGCCCCGGTGCACGCGGAACTGGGAGACCGCCCTGTTGCGGTCCGTGACCAACGGTGCGCTGCGCGACCTGAACACGATCCTGGTGGCCCAGCACATGTTGCGAGGGACCCGGTCGATCTACGTGGACTACGTCGACTACGACGAGATAGCCCACCATGCCGGCGTGATGCGACCCGAGGCTCTCGATGCCCTCGAGGCTGTCGACGGGGTGCTGCGCCAGCTGGAGACGGTGGCTGCTGCCGCGCCCAGGCGGTACCGGTTCGTGATCCTCTCAGACCACGGACAAGCACAAGGAACGCCGTTCGCCGAGCGTTACGGCGAAGACCTCGCCACGGTGGTGGCCAGGCTCTCACGCAGCCGGGTGACAGCCTCGGACGACGACATCGAGGGTTGGGGAAGAGCTCGCGGGCTCGTCGGAGAGCTGTCGTCCGGCAGCGGTGTCACCGGCCGGAGCATGACCAGCGCGGGGGCCGCCATGGACAGGCGGGACCCCAATCAACCCAACGAGGTCAGTTCCGGGCAGGCGGACGGCGAGGCCTTCCACGTGTTCGGCTCCGGCAACCTCGGGCTCGTGTACGTCCGCGGCGAGCAGCAGCGGCTTGATCGTCGAGCCCTCGACCTGCGCTTTCCGAACCTGGTGGCGGGCCTCGCCGAGCACCCCGGGATCGGCTTCGTGGTCGTCATGGACGACGACGGTCCGGTCGCGCTCGGCCGTGCCGGCTGGCACCGCCTCGACGACGGCCATGTCGAGGGAGAGGATCCACTGATCCCCTTCGGTCCGGACGCGCCAGCGTTCGTACGGCGGGCCGCCCACCGCTCGGAGGCCCCCGACATCTACGTCAACAGCACCGTCGATCCCGGTACGGAGGAGGTGGCAGCTTTCGAGGACCTGGTCGGCTGTCATGGAGGCCTCGGCGGATGGCAGGACCGGGCGTGTGTCGTCGTACCCACCGATGTCCCTTACCCGGCCGAGCGAGTGGTGGGCGCGGACGCCATGCATGTCGCACTGCGAGCCATCCTGCGTCACTGCGGACACCGGCGAGGTGTCCCAGACGAGTAGTGGTGGCTCGGCTCAGGTCGGCGGAGGAGACACGCCGCGGACCCACGCACCCAGTCGTCCGGCGTCGCTCGCGATCACCTGACCGAGCACCGCGGACGCGATGAAGACGAGCGACACGACATAGAGCCATGCCAAGTAGGTGAAGGCCAGTCCGATCGAGCCGTACCGGTCGGCACTCACATCCAGCGCCCGAGGCAGCCACACGTCCGAGGCAGGGCGGACCGCGAGCATCACCACGGCGAACAGTGCTGCGCCGGGGAAGAGACGGCGGGCAGCGACGCCTCCCGAGAGGAGCACCCACGGCACGAACGTGGCCACCACCACATCCCCGAGGACGGACACAGCGATCGGCCAGATCTCGCGCGGTGGCAAGACGCTGGCCTGTTGGCTAAGTGAGTTACCGAAGATCACAGCCAGGGTGAGTACCACGACCACGGCGAACCACCGCCAGGCCGAGCGCAGGCCGGTCCTCGGCCGGGGGACTCGCCAGATCGCCGCGAACGCGCGCGTCAGGGCACGCGACAGACTGGTCGCAGAGATGAGGACGAGCAGCGTGCCCGCGATCCCGAACGCGGCGGTGTCCGCACCTTGCACGGCTTCGTCGATGACCGAGCGCGACTGGTCCGGCATCCCCAGGATGTCGGAGATCCTGCTGCTGTCTCCCGCGCTCGCCCACGTCGCGGCCAGGATGAGGATCGGCAGCACCGACGTGAAGAACTGGGCGGCGATCGTCATCGCACGGTCGAAGACCTCGAGGCGCAGGAAGGCATCGGTGGCGCGGATCAGGGTCCGCCCCAGCCAGCGCGAGAGGATCCGCGTCAGGGGGACACGCAGCCGAGGCGGGAGTCGCCGCAGCACAGCCTCCACCCGTTCGGCCGCGAGTGTCTCCGGGCCCGACTCCTCCCAGGTCTCGTCCATGGCTGGTCAGTCCGGGGGGGCGGGCTCAGGCCGCATCGGTTCCCCGGCTGGTGCGGGTTTGCCCGAGATCAAGGGCAGTGCCCACGACGCGCCAGGATCGGCCTCCACAAGCAACGCCCTCATGAGCAGGCTGAGGGGGACCGCGAGGAGCGCAGCGAGGGGACCCAGCACCCAGGTCCAGAAGACCAGCGACAGGAAGGTCAGTGTGGGCGAGAGCCCGACCGTGTCACCGACCACGCGGGGCTGGATGATCGACTGGATCACGAAGTTGATGACGCTGTAGAGGGCGATCACCGTGAGCATCAGTCCAGGCCCGTCCTCGAGCAGCGCGATCAAAGCAGGCGGGATCAGACCGATGACGAAGCCGATGTTGGGGATGAAGTTGGTGACGAAGGCCAACACGGCCCACGCGAACGCGCCCGGCACGTCCAGGAGGTACAGGACGACCCCGTCGATGACGGCGACGATCAGCCCGAACACAGCCGAGACGCCCATGTAGCTGCGCGTGCCCTGCGTGAAGTGCGCGAGGGCCGTTACCGGGTCGGGGAAGCGATCTGCCAGCACGGCAAGTCCGCGACGCAACCCGTTGGTGTCGAACGCCATGAACAGCAGAACGGTGAACAGGAACAGCAGGTCGCTCAGGACACCGAGGGTGCCGGAGAGGAGGGACCCCACCAAGCTGACCAGCTGACCGGGATCGATGGCGTTCACCATCCGGTCGATCTGCTCCTGGTCGACGCCGAGCGTCTGCAACGCGCCGCCCAGGTCGGTCACTCTCTGGGTCAGCTCGGAGGTGTACTGAGGGATCAGCGTGGCGAGCTGGGCTACTGAGAGGGTGAGTGCCAGGGTCAGCACGAGGATCAGGAGATAGGCGCAGACGAGCATGACGACCGACACGAGCCACGCTGGGAGTCGCGTCCGTTCGAGAGCCCGACGGACCGGGTGGACGGTCACCGTGATCACCAGAGCCAGGAAGACCGGAGTGATGATGTCCGCCACCGATCTCATGCCGGCCAGCGTGATGGTCAGCGCGGCAGCGCCGTAGAGAAGCGTCAGGGCGAAGGGCCGGCTCCGTGGCGACGTACGCCGACCCGCTTCGTGGTCAGCGTTCATCAAGCCTCCTGCGGCTGTTGGTGGCCACCTGGACCGGCGAAGGGAGACGGACGCTCTCGCACGCACCCACCATGGAAGCGCGCCCCGTCGCCGTCCGGATCACTCGAAGCAGGTGAGTCAGGCACCACGCACCAGCCGATGATCGTGACCAGCACAGAGCGACCGCTGCGGCGTCCATGTACCGCGTTCCTGGTCGTCCGCGGCCACGATCGTCGGCCGGCTCGCGACGTGGGTCAGTAGGTGGCTCTCATCTCGAAGTCGCGGCCGTGAGCTGCCAGCGCCCAGATCACGAAGACGTCCAGCGCGATGATGAGCATCGACCAGAACGGGTAGTACGGGATGAAGGCGAAGTTCGTCAGCGCGCTGCCGAGCGCCAACACGATGCCGACGACCCGGCCCCAGGTCTGACCCGCAAGGACTCCGAACCCACCAGCAACCACCACGATCCCGAGAATCACGTGGATCCACCCCCACGTGGTGGGGTCGAACTCGAAGATGTAGTTCGGGGTCGTGACGTAGAAGTCGTCCTGGGCGATCGCGACGAGGCCCACCAGGGCCTGGAATGCGCCGGTCATGATCATCATGACGCCGGCGAAGGTGATGAATCCGGTCGCCAAGCGGCTCGCGCGTGACTCAGTCGTCCGTTGTTCGACCATGCTGTGCTCCTTTGTGCCGTTCTCGGCTCCTCCGTGGAGAGCGCCCCACACGTCCATGGAACCGCCTGTGGAGCCGACCCCGAATCCCTCGCGCCTGATGAGTTGCGACCACGGCCGGGACCGGTGGTCGACGACGACGGAGCGACTGCAGGTGGAGCGTCCGACGGAACCGGGGCGACTCCTGTCTCACCCTCACGGGATGAGGCGGCCTGACGTGGTCCGGAACGACGCTGGTCCCGGGTCCGTCAGAAAGGGATCGACATGTCCGACACAGCTCAAACCGCGGGTAACACAGGCTCTGGGCAGTCCTATCAAGGTGTTCAGCCCACACCGGTCACCGGCTGGGCAGGATGGATCGCCTTCGCCGCTGCCATGATGCTCCTGCTCGGGGTGTTCCACCTGATCGCGGGACTGGTCGCGCTCTTCAAGGACGACTACTACGTCGTCGGCAGCAGCGGCCTGGTCCTCAGCGTGGACTACACGGCGTGGGGCTGGATCCACCTGCTGGGCGGCGGCGTCATGTGCGCTGCGGGTCTCGGCCTGCTCGTCGGTCAGATGTGGGCGCGAGTGGTCGCGGTCCTGCTGGCCATGCTCAGCGCCATCGCGAACCTCGTCTTCCTGGCCGCGAATCCGATCTGGTCCACGATCATGATCACTCTCGCGGTGCTCGTGATCTGGGCTGTGACTGTCCACGGCAGTGAGATGAAGAACGCCTAGCCACACCACAACCGCCGGGGCGGAGGACGGCAGACAAGAGGGTTCTGCCCTCCACCGTCCCGGCCCCGACCCCGGAACGTGGTGCTGCACGGCCCGAGGTGATGAAACGAAGAACCCCCACCGCGAGGTGGGGGTTCAGCGCCTGGAGCTTCGTTCCAGTGGCAGGTGAAGGATTCGAACCTTCGAAGGCAAAGCCGACGGATTTACAGTCCGCTCCCATTGGCCGCTCGGGCAACCTGCCGGGTGTCGGCCCCGATGACACCGGGCTACGACGAGACGCAAGAATAGCGTCCGTACGACGCAGACCCGAAACCGGAGGCACCCATGGCCGACTCCTCGTTCGACATCGTGAGCAAGATCGACCGGCAGGAGGTCGACAACGCGCTCGGCCAGACCGCGCGAGAGATCGCGACCCGGTTCGACTTCAAGGGGACCGGCGCCACGATCGAGTGGAAGGGCGAGCACGCGATCGAGATCACCGCCTCCGCCGACGACCGCGCGACCGCCGTCCTCGACGTGTTCAAGCAGAAGCTGATCAAGCGCAACCAGAGCCTCAAGATCCTCGACGCGTCCGAGCCGCGACAGTCCGGCCAGGAGTCCAAGATCGGGATCGCCCTCAAGGAGGGCATCTCGTCGGAGGACGCCAAGAAGGTCAGCAAGCTGATCCGGGACGAGGGTCCGAAGGGTGTGAAGACGCAGATCCAGGGCGACGAGCTGCGGGTGTCGAGCAAGAAGCGCGACGACCTCCAGTCCGTGATCGCGCTCGTCAAGGAGCAGGACTACGACTTCGCGGTGCAGTTCACCAACTACCGCTGAGGTCGTCCCTCGGGTCCGCTCATCAGGCGGCGCCCTCCGCAAGACTGCGGAGGGACACGAGACGACGGACGGAGGCATAGTCGAAGAGCCGCGTCCAGCCGGTCGCAGGGCCTCAGTCCTTGCGGTCGCTGGTCCGTTCCGCACAGGGGGTGGCTTTCGATGCTCAGTAGCGACGCCAGGGGCAGCTTGCTCTCCCACCAACGATGGCGCAGGCACGCGACAGCGGCGATTGCTGGGCTACTGCTCCCGCTCGTCGTGGTGAGTGTCGCCGGTGAAAGCGCCTCTGCCGCGGACATCTGGGGAACCGCGAAGGCCGACGACCTGCGAGGCACGACTGACCGCGACTGGATCCGCGGCCGAGCCGGAGCCGACACGATTCGGGCGCGCGACGGGTGGGACATCGTGGAGGGCGGCCGTGGCGCTGACACGATCTACATGGGCCCCGGACGTTCCTTGCACGGCCTGATACAAGAGGAGGTTCTTGCGGGCGCGGGGCGCGACGTCGTCTATGGGCAAGCCGGCGCAGACGATATCGAAGGCCAGGGTGGCAACGACATCCTCATCGGCGGTCGCCGTAATGACCAGCTACGCGGCGACGAGGGGCGCGACATCCTTGTGGGAGGGCCACATCGCGACCATCTCGAGGGAGGCGCTGGGAGCGATCGGATCTGGGGCGGCCACGGCCGGGACTGGTCCGAGGAAGGTGATCCTGGACGTGACTGGTTGTACCTGGGCGCCGACAACGACAAGGTCTGGGTCGAAGCAGACGGGAGCGTCGACCTCATCGACTGTGGTCGTGGGACGGACCGAGTGTTCATCGAAGTCGAGCTCGACCCCCTGGACACCTTCGTCGACTGCGAGGAGATCTCCTGACGGGGTGTGTGATTGATCCCAGGTCGTGTCCCTGAGAGTGCGCAATGGCGCACTCTCAGGCACACGAGGCGTTGATCAGCGCCAGACGGGGGCGACGTCGCGGTAGTAGGCACGGCCGGCGATCCGGCTCAGTCCCCACAACACCGGGCGGGGCACATAGCTGCGGAGAGCCCTGGCGTTCTCGTCGTCGATCCCGTCTTGCACCCACGCGAAGAACCGGCCACCGATGGAGATCGAGGGCGGCTTGCGGAGCTTCTTCTCGACCGCCTTCCACTCCGGCGTCTCCATCCGCTCCACGATGATCGGCATGACCTCCTGCTCCTCGTGCTCGAGGTGCCGGTTCGTCACCTCCGCGGCTCTCGACACCCGCTCGGCGGCCGCGTCCGCCGCTCCCCGGGTCGGAGTCGCGACCAGCTGGTCGATCGCGTCGGTGGCGGCCGTCATCGCCTCGGCCATCGTCACGTGCTCGGCCTCCATCGTGTCGGCCAGAGCGGGGTCCACGGTGCCCAGCGACCGCAGGTAGGGCCAGATGTGGGTGTCCTCGCTGTGATGGTGCATGTGTAGCAGCTCCCAGAGGCTCGCCCACGCCCGCCGCAGGTCGCGCGCTCGCTCGCGGTCCCCCTCTTGGAAACCGCCTAGCGCTGCCTCCATGCGCGCCAGGTCGCGCCGCACCGCGGCGTGCGTGATCTCGTTCATCGTGATGGTGGCCATGGCTCCCCCTCTGTCCGCGCCCGACCTTAGGGCCCGCCGCGCTCCGGCGGAAGAACCGTGAGGCGCCCGGTGCCCGGTCTGGCTGCCGGATGAGATAAAGTCAAGTGAACTAGTCGACTTAAAGGGGTGTGAGGTGCCGAGCTCGAGCTGTCCGCGGGTCGTCGTCGTCGGAGCGGCAGCGTCCGGGACGCTGACCGCGATCCACCTGACCCGGCTCGCGGGACGCCGCGGCGCAGCCCTGGAGATCCACCTCGTCGACCCGGCTGACAACACCGGGCGGGGCGTCGCGTTCGGAACCACCGACGACCGGCACCTGCTCAATGTGGTGGCCGGCAACATGAGCGCACTGCCGGAAGATCCCGGCCACTTCGTCGTCTGGCGGGCCCGGCAGCACTCCGAGGACACCACCTCGCCGCTCGACTTCGCACCCCGGCGGGAGTTCGGCCGCTACCTCGAGGAGACGCTGAGTGACGCGCTCGCGGCTGTGCCCGACGTACGGCTGCAGCGCCACCGCTCCCGTGCCACGGCGATCGGTCGCACCCGCTCGGGCGTGCTGGTCCGCACCTCCGACGGGCACCTGCTCGATGCCGACGCCGCTGTGATCGCCACCGGGCTCGACGCGCCGAGCACCGCGTGGGCGCCCGAGGATCTGGTGGCCTCCCCGTTCTTCGTGCCCGACCCCTGGGCGCCGGGCGCCCTCGACGTCGTACGGCGTGACGCGACCGGCCCGGCCGCGCTGCTGCTCGTCGGCACCGGTCTCACGATGGTGGACGTCACGCTCAGCCTGGCCCACCTCGACGGGCGGCCCGGTCGCGCGGTGCACGCCATCTCGCGCGGCGGGCGGCTCCCGCACGTCCACGCCGACGTGCCCGGTCTGGCGGCCGTGCCCGACGTCGAGTCGTGGGGGTTCACCCTCGAGGCGCTGCGTGTCCAGGTCGCCGAGCACCTGCGCTCGGTCGAGCACGCGACCGGCGACTGGCGCCAGGCCGTCGACGGGCTGCGGGTCCACACCGCGACGCTGTGGGGGCGGCTCGACGAGACGGACCGGGCGGAGTTCCTGCGCCACGACGCCAGCCGCTGGAACGTGGTGCGGCACCGGATGGCCCCCGAGAGCATGGTCGAGCTCGACGCCCTCCGCGACAGCCAGCGCCTGACGATCGACCCGGGCCGGATCGAGGCCTGCGAACCGCTGCCGCGAGGCGGACTCCGCGTCACCTTGAGCGACGGCACCTCGCGCGAGGTCGGCTGGGTGATCAACTGCACCGGTCCGGACTCCGACGTGCGCAACGCCGGTGACCCGCTGGTCGAGGACCTGCTCCGCACCCGGGCCGGCGGCACGCTGGCCGTGGCTGCGACGGCCGGCATGGGGTTCCGGACCGTGCGCGGCCGGCTCGTCGACGAGCACGGCCGTGCGGAGGCGCCGCTGTGGACGCTGGGCGCGCTACGACGCGGCGAGCTCTGGGAGTCGACTGCGATCCCCGAGATCCGCGCGCAGGCCCGCGCGGTGGCCCAGGACCTGCTCGACGAGGTCGCGCCGATGCCTCGCACCCTGGCCGACGGCCGGATCGTGGGCGGCCACCATCCGATCGCCCGCCCGCGCGACCCGCTCGGCCTCGCGCTGTCGACGACGGCGGAGGCGGCGGCGTCGTACAACCTCGGGCTGGACCGGGTGATGCGGCTGCAGTCCGGCGGCGAGGACCTGATCCGTGAGGCCGTGGCGCTCGACCCGGGCTTCGCCGTCGGTCACGCCGCGCTCGCGATGCTGGGGCACGAGGCGGGCGCGGACTGTGACGTCGAGGCGTCGCTCGCCGCCGCGCAGGAGGCGGCCCGCCGCCGCGCCGACGAGCGCGAGCGGTCGTTCGTGGAGGTCGTCACCCGTCGCGTCGCCGACGTGCGCGGCTCGGGCGCCCAGGCGCTGGTGTCCCACCTCGCCCAGTTCCCGCGCGACGTCCTGGCGGCGTCGGCCGCGGTCCCGACGATCGCGTTCTCCGGGGTCACTGACGTTCAGCAGGAGGCCTGGGAGCTCGTCGAGGGACTCGCGCCGGCGTACGGCGACCACTGGTGGTACATCTCGCTGCTGGCGTTCACGCGCCAGGACCAGTCGCGCTTCGACGAGGCGGGGATGCTCGCGGAGAGCGCGCTGTCGTGCGAGCCGGCGTCCGGCCACGCCGTGCACGCCCAGACCCACGTGCTCTACGAGACCGGCCAGCACGAGGGAGGTCGGGTCTGGCTCGACCACTGGGTCGCCGAGAGCGGTCGTGGCGCGAGCCACCGGGCCCACTACGCCTGGCACGCGGCACTGCACGAGCTTGCGCTCGGCGACACCGAGGCGGTCCGGCAGAGGTACTACTCCCAGCTCGGGCCGGGTGCGGTCACCGGCGTCCGTGCGCTGGTCGACTCCGCGTCGCTGCTGTGGCGGTGGCGCGTGACCACCACCGACTGGGACCCCGGCCTGGCGCACGGCCTGCCCGGGTCGTCCCCCGCGTTCGTGGGCGAGGCCGCGCCGCCGCCGGTCGCGCCGCTTCTGCCCGGTATCGACCAGCCGCTGCTGTCCGCGCCCGAGACCCCGTTCGTCGCGACTCACGCCGCGCTTGCGCTAGCCGGTGACCACGACCTGGTCGGCCTGGCCGCGCTCGAACGGCACACCCGGACCGCGTCCGACCCGACGATGCGCACCGTCGTCGCGCCGTTCTGCGCGGCGCTGCTCGCGGCGCTCGAGGAACGCTGGGAGACCAGTTGGCGAACCCTGGCCGACCTGCTGCAGGTGCTCCCACGGGTCGGCGGCTCGGCGGCGCAGCGCGAGGTGGTCGAGGAGACGCTGCTGCTCGCCCTGGTCCACGACGGCCGCGCCGAGCAGGCGCTGGAGCTGCTGGACCGCCGGCTCGACCGGCGTACCTCGCCGCTGGACCGGCGCCGTCGGCACTCGATCGCGACGCCGGTCCCGCTCACCTCTGCCTGACCCAGAGCGGCCCGACGGGGTCCTGTTGGCGGCTTGAGCGCCGAGTGAGGCGTCCGATGGATGGCTCGACGTGGGGTACGTGGCGGGGCTGAGGCTCGCTGTCCGCTCGCCGTTTGGACACAAACGGCAGCAACACGCCGACGCCCGATGCCGTATGTGCCCATTCGAGGGGCTTCGCGGCCCCACGCGGAGCTGCAGGCCCGAGCGATCCGGCCCTCGCTGGACGTGCCTCACCGTTTGGACACAAACGGCACCGACACCGACACCCGATCCCAGTCTCGGCCAGCCACGTGCAGGCTTCCCCGGCTCAGCGGGGAAGCCTGCACTCCCCGATCCTCAGGCAGACGCCTCCGCCATCGACGGGACCGACGCGGCTCCGGTTGCGGGGGACAACCACACCGTGCGGCCCTCCTGGACGCCGAGGGCGGAGGCGTGGGCACGGGTCATCACGACCGAGACTTCCTGGCCGGCCACGGTGTGGACCTGGAGCCGGACCTCGAAGCCGATCCGCAGCTGCCGGGCCACCGTGCCCTCGATCGCGCCGGCGAGCTGCGGCGTGACCGACACGTCGATGTCGTGCGGGCGCAGCCGCATGTCACCGAGGTTCGTGACCTCGCCCAGGAACGACATCACGAAGTCGTTGGCGGGCCGGTCGTAGAGGTCGTCGGGGGTGCCGACCTGCTCGATCCGGCCGTCGTTGATGACCACGATCTCGTCGGCGACCTCGAGCGCCTCCTCCTGGTCGTGGGTGACGAACACCGTCGTCACGTGCACCTCGTCGTGCAGCCGGCGCAGCCACTCGCGCAGCTCCTTGCGCACCTTCGCGTCGAGCGCGCCGAACGGCTCGTCGAGCAGCAGCACGGACGGTTCGACGGCCAGCGCTCGCGCCAGCGCCATCCGCTGCCGCTGACCCCCGGAGAGCTGCGAGGGCAGCCGGTGCGAGAACTGCGACAGGTGCACCAGCTTGAGCAGCTCGTCCACCCGGGCGGCGACCTCGTCCTTCGGTCGCTTGCGGATCTCGAGCCCGAAGGCCACGTTCTTCGCGACCGTCATGTGCTTGAAGACGGCGTAGTGCTGGAACACGAAGCCGACGTTGCGCTTCTGGGCCGGGAGCCTGGTGGCGTCGAGACCCTCGATCGAGATCGTCCCGGTGTCGGCCGACTCCAGCCCCGCGATGATGCGCAGCAGTGTCGACTTGCCGCCGCCGCTCGGGCCGAGCAGTGCCGTCAGCTGACCGGTGGGGATGGAGACGGAGACGTCGTCGAGAGCGACGAAGTCGCCGAACTTCTTGCCCACCCCTTGTACTTCGATGCTCATGGTGCAACCCCTTTGTGTGACCCGTTGTGTGGAAGGCGAGCCGTGCGCTTGAGACGGCTCATCGGTGGCTCTTCGGTCGGATGATCGCGACGATCACGATGCAGGCGACCGAGACCATCGCCAGCAGGAACGCCGTCGCGTACGCGCCCTGCTGGTCGAAGTTGAGGTACTTCTCCTCGACGACCAGCGTCGCGGTCCGGGTCTGGCCCAGCACGTTGCCCGACACGACCTTGACCGCGCCGAACTCGCCCAGGGAACGGGCGAGGGTGAGGACGACGCCGTAGACGATCCCCCACTTGATGGAAGGCAGCGTGATCCGCCAGAACCGCTGCCAGCCGTTCGCTCCCAGGCTCGCGGCCGCCTGCTCCTGCTCGACCCCCACTTCCTGCAGCACCGGTACCAGCTCGCGGATCATCAGCGGCAGCGCGACGAAGGTGGTGGCCAGGATGATGCCGGGCGTCGAGAAGATGACCTGCAGTCCCGCGCTCTCCAGACCCGGCCCGAACCAGCCGTTGCGGCCGCCGTACACGAGCACCAGCGCCAGACCCACCACGATCGGGGAGACGGACAGGGGCAGGTCGAGCAGGGCGTTGAGCGCCCGTTTGCCGGGGAACTCGTACCGCACGAGCAGCAACGACATGGTGACGCCGAACAGCGTGTTGATGACCACCGACCAGACTGCCACGAGGGCGGTCAGCCGCAGGGCCACGACCACGTCGGGGTCCTCCATCAGCAGCCGCAGCGACGTCATGCCGTCGTCGAAGGTGTTCACGGCGACGAGAGACACCGGCCACGCGACCAGCAGGAACAGGTAGCCGGCCACCACGATCCGCAGCAGGTACGTCGTGAGGCTCTTGCGCTGCCGGCGGTTGATCGTGCGCGGGGTCGGTGGCGGCGGTGCCATCTCGACCTCACGCGTGAGTACGTCAGCCACGAGCCGCCACCCTCCGCTGGATGATGTCAAGGGACACGATCACGAGCAGCGAGATGACCAGCAGCACCGTGGCCACCGAGGCCGCGCCCACCAGGTTGTCGTTCTCGATGCTGCTCATGATCCGGACCGAGGTGACCTCGGTCTTGAACGGCAGGTTCCCCGACAGGAGCACGAGCGAGCCGTACTCGCTCACGCCGCGCGCGAAGGAGAGCGCGGAGCCCGCTGCGATCGCAGGCGTCAGGCTCGGCAGGACCACCCGGCGGAACGTGGTGAACCGGCTCGCGCCCAACGACATCGCGGCTTCCTCGACGTCTTGCTCCAGCTCCTCGAGCACCGGCTGGACCATGCGCACGACGAACGGCAGGGTGACGAACAGGAACGCCACGAAGACCGCGGGGCGGGTGTTGGCGATGTCGACACCCAGCGGGCTGTCCGTGCCGTAGAGCGACAGCAGCACCAGCCCGGCGACGATCGTCGGCAGCGCGAACGGGATGTCGATCAGCACCTCGAGCACCGACTTGCCCCAGAAGCGGTCACGGACCAGCACCCACGCGATCATCGGCCCCATCACCACGTTCACCAGCGTCACGCCGAGTGCGGTGAAGACCGTCAACCGGATCGCGGCCGCGGTCTGCGGGTTCGTGATGGTGGTCCAGAACGCGCCCCAGCCCCCCTCCGCCGCGGTGACGACCACCGCGGCGAGGGGGATGAGCACGAGCAGGCTGAACCAGATCATCGCGACCCCGAGGGCCACGCCGGAGGACGGCGTCAGCGTCGAGCGCGGGTCAGCCCGCCGCGGCCTGCGCGACGGGCGACCCACCATCGTGGTCGCGGAGGTCATTCGATGGAGTGCCCGGCGTCGAGGATCGCCTTGGTGACGAGCCCGTTCTCCTCGTCGAAGAACGTGGTCGACACCTCTTCCCAGCCCCCGAAGTCCTCGTCCACGGTCAACAGGTTGGTGACCGGCGGGAACGGGTCGCTCGGGTCCTTCGCGCCCTCGACCGTCCCGCCGAAGTCGACGTCGTCGCGGATCGGGCGGAAGCCCTTGAGGGCGAACTGCTTCTGACCCTCGTCACTGAGGACGAAGTCGAGCCAGTCCTGCGCCACCGGCGTGGCGTCCTTCAGGATCGCGCCCGCGTTCTCGATCAGGAGGGTGGTCTCAGGGATGATGTACTCGAAGCCCTCGCCGTTCTGAGCAGCCAGGATCGCCTCGTTTTCGTAGGCCATCAGCACGTCACCGGTGCCACCGAGGAAGGCCGTGGTGGCGTCGCGCCCGCTACCGGGCAGCGAGACGACGTTCTTGAAGAACTTGTTGGTGTAGTCGACAGCGTCCTCCTCGGTGCCGCCGGACTCGATCACCTGGCCGTAGGCGGCCAGCGCGTTCCACCGTGCCGCGCCGGAGGACGCCGGGTTCGGCGTGACGATCTCGACACCCGGCTTGACCAGGTCGTCCCAGTCCTGGATGTCCTTCGGGTTGCCGTCGCGGACGCCGAAGACCACGACCGACGTGGAGACGACGCCCTTGTTCTCGCCGTCGTCCCAGGTGTCCTCGACCTGGCCCGAGTCGACCAGTCGGGTGACGTCGGTCGGCACGGAGAAGTGCACGTAATCGGCCTCCAGCCCGGCCTCGACCGCGCGGCTCTGGTCGCCCGACGCGCCGTACGAGGTCTGGAACTGGACGTCCTTGCCCTCGTCGGTCTTGTTGAACTCGGTCGCGATGGCCTTGTTGGCGGCCTCGGGCACGGCGAAGCCGACGATGTGGATGGTCTCCCCGTCGGCACCGGCACCACCTGCGCTGGAGCAGGCGGTCAGCCCGAGGGCGACGGCCAGTCCGGCCGCGACCTTGAGGTGGAGCTTCATGGTGCGTTCTCTTCTCTGTCTGTGGTGGTGCGTGTGCCGAGCCACACGCTTCATTAGTTGAGTAGATTACTCGACTTGATCCGAAAGGATGCCATATCCGGAGAACGTGTCGCACATCGGGGTCCGGTGGGGGAGATCACGTCGATTCCGCGCGGGCGGCGACTATCGTGGAGGGGGTGCCCGTCGCGGCGCAGACCCGGGCGACGGGAACCGAGGAGGAACAACCGACGTGGCCAAACAGGTCAAGCAGCTCGACCGCGTGATCATCCGTTTCGCGGGCGACTCCGGAGACGGCATGCAGCTGACCGGCGACCGCTTCACGCAGGAGTCGGCGGCGTTCGGCAACGACCTGTCGACCCTTCCCAACTTCCCTGCCGAGATCCGCGCCCCTCAGGGCACGCTGCCGGGGGTTTCGTCGTTCCAGGTCCACTTCGCCGACCACGACATCCTCACGCCCGGCGACGCCCCAGACGTGCTGGTCGCGATGAACCCCGCCGCGCTGCGAGCCAACCTCGGGGACCTCCCCAAGGGAGCGACGATCATCGTCGACACCGCCGACTTCACCCCCCGCAACCTCACCAAGGCGGGGTACGCCGAGAACCCGCTCGAGGACGGCTCGCTCGACGAGTACGCCCTGCACCCGGTCGACCTGACCGGCATGACGGTGGAGGCGGTCAAGGAGTTCGGCCTCTCCCGCAAGGACGCCTCACGGGCGAAGAACATGTTTGCGCTCGGGCTGCTCTCCTGGCTCTACGGCCGGCCCACGGAGTCGACCATCGCGTTCCTGGAGAAGCGGTTCGCGAAGGTCCCCGACATCCGCGACGCCAACGTCACCGCGTTCAAGTCGGGCTGGAACTTCGGCGAGACCACCGAGACGTTCGCCGTCACCTACGAGATCAAGCCGGCGCCGATGTCGACCGGCACGTACCGCAACATCACCGGGAACCTGGCGCTGTCCTACGGGCTGATCGCCGCTGGCGTGCAGTCGGGGCTGCCGGTGTTCCTGGGGTCCTACCCGATCACGCCGGCCTCGGACATCCTCCACGAGCTGAGCAAGCACAAGTCGTTCGGCGTCACCACGTTCCAGGCCGAGGACGAGATCGCCGGCGTCGGCGCCGCGATCGGCGCCTCCTTCGCCGGCAGCCTCGGTGTGACGACCACGTCCGGTCCGGGGATCGCGCTGAAGTCGGAAGCGATCGGGCTCGCGGTCATGACCGAGCTGCCGCTGCTGGTGATCGACGTGCAGCGCGGCGGACCGTCCACCGGCCTGCCCACCAAGACCGAGCAGGCCGACCTCTTGCAGGCGATGTTCGGCCGCAACGGGGAGGCTCCGATCCCGATCGTCGCGCCTCGCTCACCGGGCGACTGCTTCGACGCCGCGCTCGAGGCGGCCCGGATCGCGATCACCTACCGCACGCCGGTGATGCTGCTCTCCGACGGGTACCTGGCCAACGGGTCCGAGCCGTGGCGGATCCCGGAGCTCGACGACCTGCCCGAGATCGACCCGGCCTTCGCCACCAGCACCAACACCAGCGGCACCGGCAAGGACGGCGAGGAGAAGGCCGAGTTCTGGCCGTACTTGCGCAACGAGGACACGCTGGCCCGGCCCTGGGCGATCCCGGGCGTCGCCGGGCTCGAGCACCGGATCGGCGGCCTGGAGAAGGGCGACGGTCACGGCAACATCTCCTACGACCCCGCCAACCACGACTTCATGGTGCGCACCCGGCAGGCCAAGGTGGACCGGGTCGCCGACTCGCTGCCGCCGACCGAGGTCGACGACCCCGGCGCCGAGGACGGGAAGGGCGCCAAGGTGCTCGTGCTGGGGTGGGGCTCGACGTATGGCCCGATCGGCGCCGGAGTACGCCGGGTCCGCAAGGCCGGCTACCAGGTCGCGCAGGCCCACCTGCGACACCTCAACCCGTTCCCGGCCGACCTCGGCGACATCCTCGCCCGGTACGACAAGGTGCTGGTCCCCGAGATGAACCTCGGCCAGCTCTCGATGCTGCTGCGGGCGAAGTACCTGGTCGACGCGATCGGCTACAACCGGGTCCGCGGCCTGCCGCTCAAGGCCGCCGAGCTCGCCGAGGCGATCGGTGAGCTGGTCGCGCAGGCCGAGGGCATCGAGGTCGACCTCACCACCCATCCGATCGACAGTCCGAGCGACGACCAGATCAACGAGGAGGCTCTCTCGTGAGCACCACTGACCTCGGCATCCCGGGCCTGCGCTCGGGCGTGGAGTCGGTACCGACCACCGACCAGCCCCAGACCGGCAAGGAGTTCACCAGCGACCAGGAGGTCCGCTGGTGCCCCGGCTGCGGCGACTACGCCGTGCTCAAGGCGGTCCAGGGCTTCCTGCCCGACCTCGGGCTGCGCCGGGAGAACATCGTGTTCGTCTCCGGCATCGGTTGCTCGAGCCGCTTCCCCTACTACCTCGACACCTACGGCATGCACTCGATCCACGGCCGCGCGCCGTCGATCGCCACCGGGATCGCCACCGCCCGGGAGGACCTCTCGGTCTGGGTGGTGACCGGCGACGGCGACGCGCTGTCGATCGGCGGCAACCACCTGATCCACGCGCTGCGCCGCAACGTCAACCTGACGATCCTGCTGTTCAACAACCGGATCTACGGCCTCACCAAGGGCCAGTACTCCCCCACCAGCGAGCCCGGCAAGATCACCAAGTCCACGCCGATGGGGTCGCTCGACCACCCCTTCAACCCCGTGTCGCTGGCGCTGGGCGCGGAGGCCACGTTCGTGGCGAGGACCATCGACTCCGACCGCAAGCACCTCACGGCCGTGCTGTCGGCGGCCGCCGCTCACCGTGGTACGTCGCTGGTGGAGATCTACCAGAACTGCCCGATCTTCAACGACGGCGCCTTCGACGCGATCAAGGACCGCGACACCAAGCAGGACGCGATCATCCCGCTCGTCCACGGCGAGCCGATCCGGTTCGGCGTACCGACCGAGACCGGCCGCGCCACCAAGGGCCTGATCCGCGACGGCGCCACCGGCGGCGTCCGGGTCGTCGACGTTGGCGACGCGCCGGGGCAGGTGTCCGAGTCCGGGCTGCTGGTCCACGACGCCCACGCCGAGGACCCGACGACGGCGTTCGCGATCTCGCGGCTCACCGACGCGGGCTACCTCCACCAGGCGCCGATCGGGATCTTCCGACAGGTCGAGCGGGCGACGTACGACGACCAGGCGCGCGCCCAGATCACCACCGCTCGAGGCGGGCTCGGGGAGGCTTCCGAGGAGGACCCACGGGCGCGGCTCGGTGCACTCATCAGCGCCGGCGACACCTGGACCGTCTGACCGGGTAGGCCTGCGCTGTCTCCGCGGGCTCCCTGTCCGCGGCGGCACCCTCGGTGCCTGTCATGAGTGACCAACGAGTACGGTGATGACGTGATCGACGAGCGCCGTGGCTTCGGGTACGGCGTCGCGGCGTACGGCCTCTGGGGGATCTTTCCGCTGTACTGGCCGCTGCTCGAGCCGGCCGGCGCGATCGAGATCCTGGCGCACCGGATCCTGTGGTCGCTGCTCACGGTGGTGCTCGTCGTGCTGCTGCTGCGCCGTACTGCCGCGGTGCGGGCGGTGTTCGCCGACCGGCGGGCGCGGCTGATCCTGCTCGGTGCAGCCGCGGTGATCTCGGTCAACTGGGGCGGCTACATCTGGGGGGTCAACAACGACCGGGTGGTCGAGACCTCGCTCGGCTACTTCATCAACCCGCTGGTGACGGTGCTGATGGGCGTGGTCGTGCTCGGCGAGCGGCTACGACGGCTCCAGTGGCTCGCGGTGGGACTGGCGGCGGTCGCGGTGGTGGTGCTGACCGTGGACTACGGCCGACCGCCCTGGATCGCGCTGCTGCTGGCGTTCTCCTTCGCGACGTACGGGCTGTCGAAGAAGCAGGCTGGCGTCGACGCGGTGGAGAGCCTGGCCGTGGAGACCATCTACATCGCCCCGGTCGCCGCGGCCTACGTCGGCTGGCTGGCGTGGCAGGGCTCGTCGTCCTTCGGGACCGAGGGACTCGGCCACGCCGCACTCTTCACCACGACGGGCATCGTGACGGTGATCCCGCTGCTGTGCTTCGGGGCCGCGGCGATCCGGGTCTCGATGGTGACGATCGGGCTGCTGCAGTACATCGCACCGATCCTGCAGTTCGGGATCGGGGTGCTGGTGTACCACGAGCCGATGCCCGCGAGCCGCTGGATCGGGTTCTTCCTGGTCTGGGTCGCCCTGGTCGTCTTCACCTACGAGGCGGCCACCCACCTGCGCAGGCAGCTGCGCGAGACGGCGGAGTCGGTCGCGTTGTGAGCCCCCTCCTCAGCGTCGCGTGTGCCTGAGAGTGCGCTACAGCGCACTGTGAAGGCTCAGGACATCGCGGACAGAAGAAGTCTCATGACATCGCGGACACTTGACCGGTTCGCGGTCTGCCTGGTGTTCAGGGTGGACCGTGGCCAGAGATGGAGTCGCGGTGAGTCCGCAAGTGGCGGCGGCGGTGGCCCGGTACGTCGAGTCGATGGGCTCGCCGGCCGGATCCGTACCGAGGGTGAACGTGCGGGCGGAGTGCCGCACGCTGGGGATATCGAGGTCGACGTTCTACAAGTACGTCGAGCGTTTCGGGGTCGAGGGGGTCGATGGTCTCTTCCCTCGGTCACGTCGTCCGCTGAGCACTCCTGGGCGGCTCTCGGCCACGTGTGAGGACGAGCTGGTCCGGGCCCGCAAGGAGCTCATCGATGAGGGCTGGGATGCCGGCGCGGACCAGATCCGGTTCCGGCTGCAGGCCCAGATCGAGGCCGGTGCCGGTGTGTGGCCGGTCGGCCGGCCGCTGCCCTCGCGGGCCACGATCAACCGGGTACTGGAGCGTCGCGGACAACTGGTGAAGGTCCCGCAGCGCCGACCGCGGTCAGCGAGCCGACGGTTCGAGGCCGACCGGCCCAATCAGCGCTGGCAGATGGACGGCTTCGAGTGGTCCCTGGCCGAGGGGCACGGCGTGGTGGTGCTGCACGCCATCGATGACTGTTCCCGGTTCGAGATCGCCTTGCAGGTCGCGCGCAGCGAGAACGCCGAACAGGTGTGGCAGACCCTCACCATCGCCGCCGGTCGCTACGGGCTGCCTGCGGAGATGCTCACCGACAACGGCACCGCGTTCTCGGGCCGGCGCCGGGGCTGGACCAGCCCGCTGGAGGCGAACCTGACCCTGATGGGCGTACGCCACATCACCAGCAGCATCGGGCACCCCCAGACCTGCGGAAAGGTCGAGCGGGCCCACCAGCCGGTCCAACGCTGGCTGGGCAAACACGGCCCCTACCAGACCCTCGAGGAGCTCCAGACCGCCCTGGACACCTACCGGCAGCGGTTCAACAACGAGCGCCGCAAGACCCATCTAGGCGGCCTGACCCCCGCCCAGCGCTACGCGTTGGGCGCCAAAGCCGTCCCGGCCGGCCCCGGTGAGGAGCCACTACAGGTCACCCAGGGAAAGGTCGCCGCCAACGGCACCGTGACGATCCACCGCACCCGCGTCGGGATCGGCCGCCCGCACGCCGGTAAGACCGTGACCCTGTTCCGCCGCGCCAACCGCGTCACCGTCTTCGACCGCAACACCCTGATCGTCGAGTTCGACCTGATCTCCCGATCCGGCTACCAGTCAGCCAACCCATCGACTACAAAGGTGTCCGCGAAGTCCTGAGACATATGTGTCCGCGATGTCCTGAGACACAACAGTGCGCCATGGCGCACTCTCAGGCACACGCCGCGG
>NZ_DASUTK010000013.1:0-5921 GCF_036374615.1 Nocardioides sp. | reverse complement strand
ACCGCCGACGACGACCAGCGCTCCGAACCTCTGTCTCACGACCTGCTGTGCCCCCGGTGCGGTCACGCGATGCACACGTTCCTGGCCTGCTCCGACACCTGCGATTGCTCGCCCGGGGTGATGCCGGGTGGGTATCAGGCGCTGGCCGGTTGACCGTCCGGCCGGCGGGTCGCTGAGCCGGGCACGTCGACCACCGCGACCTCCCGCAACGTCGGGTCGTCCGGGGCTCGACCACTGACGTCACCGGCCACCCAGCGGATCCGGAGGCCGCCCCCCGGCTGAACGTCGAGCAGTGCGAGGTTGTTGTCGTACCAGGGGCCGCGGTCGACCTTCCAGCCGAGCGGTGACCGCGGGACCTTCGCCGACCTGGCCAGCCGCTGCACGGTCCGGCCGACCCGGCGGTTCGTCGCCCAGGTCGTCAGGTGCTCCATGACCCGCGGCAACGGATTCCGGATCGGCGAGCAGGTCGCCTGGAGGATCCGTCCGTCGATCTCGGTGTCTGTGACGTCCGGGTCCGGCCAGGCCGACGCCACGTAGCTGTGGTGCACGTCGCCCGAGAGGAAGACCACGGACTGCGGTGCGCGACCGCGCCCACCGGAGGCGACCTCCAGGGTCAGCTGCGCCACGTCACGGAAACCCTGCTGGAACGCCGCCCAGTGCTCCATGTCCATGCCTTGCCGCATCCGCTCGCCGGCCCGCGCTGCCAGCCGGCCCCAGGCGCCGCTGCACACGCCCTCGTTGAAGGCTTCGACGAAGTGCAGGCCGGGCGCGAGCAGGAAGGGGAGGGAGGTCCCGATCAGGACGTGGTCGAAGCCGCCCTGTAGCTGGTCGTCGAACCACGCCATCTCGCCCGGGTCGAGGATCGACCGGTCCTCCGGCTGCAGCACGCGTGCAGCCCGCGAGTCCACGACGACGAGGCGTGCCTGGTCGCCGAAGTCGCGGGCGTGGCTCCACCGGTAGCTGGCCGGGTCGCGGTCGGCGCGCTCGGCCAGGGCGTCGAGCGCCTCGGTCACGTCGAGCTCGTCCTCCTGGTCATGGGCCGCTATCTGCTGCCACAGCTCGTCCTGCGCGCGCTCGGCCGATGACAGATTGCCCAGGTGCTGGTACACCCAGTAGGACCCCAGACCGGAGACGATCCGCAGCCGCCACCAGGACGTGTCCTCCATTTCCCGGCGCCAGGTCCAGCTGGTGTTCCAGTCATCGCGGATGTCGTGGTCGTCGAAGATCATTGCGGACGGCACCGTGGACAGCAGCCACCGGTTCGCGGGCTCGCTCCACGCGAGGTTGTACAGGTGCGCGTACTCCTCGAAGTCCCGGAGCTCCTCGCCCGGCGGCACGTCGAGACTGCGGCGGGACGCGATGAACTCCTTCATCTCGTCACTGGTCTCGTCGGCGTAGACCTGGTCACCGAGGAAGAGCACCAGGTCCGGCCACTCCTCTCCCCCGCCGCGTGCCAGGTCGAGGGCGAACGCGCGCAGTGCGTCGACGCCGAACGCCCGGTTGCCGTCCTCGTCGTGCGGAACGCTGACCCTGCACGACCCGAAGGCCAGTCGCAGCGGCTGGTCGGAGTCGAGCGTCGCGATCACCGGATCGGGGTACGGCGTCCCGGGTTCCGGCCACACCTGCTCCCCGTCCACGCTCACGCGGTAGGGGGTCCGGGTCCCCTCCCCCAGTCCGGTCACCTCGACCACGGCATAGTGGTGCCCGTGGGCAGCGAACGTCCGAGCCGTGGCCACCTGGTCGCCGGCGCTGACCGAGACCTCGGCAGCGCGGGCGGTCTCCACCCAGATCGTCGCCGAGTCGGTGTCGACGTACCTGAGCAACGGCCCGAGCACCAGGCGATCCATGGTCCCACCCATGTCCGTCATCCAAGCACTCATCCCGGCCCCGGGAGCGCGCTGGGGCACGACACCTCGCCGGAAGGTGGCGCTATCTCATATCTGAGATACCGTGGTCGGCATGACTGAGGACTACAAGGGCCGGATCGGCAACCTCATCCGCGACGCGCGCAAGCACCGCGGGCTGACGCAGCAACAGCTCGCCGAGCGGCTCTCGACCAGCCAGAGCGCCATCAACCGGATCGAGAAGGGCCACCAGAACATGTCCCTGGAGATGCTGGCGCGGATCGGGTCGGCGCTGGACTCCGAGATCGTTGCCCTCGGCGCCGGTCCGACGCACCTGCGGGTCACCGGCCCGACCACGCTGTCCGGCAGCATCGCGGTCAAGACGTCCAAGAACGCCGGCGTCGCGCTGTTGTGCGCCTCGCTCCTCAACCGCGGCCGCACCACGCTGCGGAAGGTGGCCCGGATCGAGGAGGTCAACCGGCTCCTCGAGGTGCTGACCAGCCTGGGCGTCCAGACCCGCTGGCTCAACGACGACAACGACCTCGAGATCATCCCGCCGGCCACGCTCGACCTCGCCAACATCGACGAGGAGGCAGCCCGGCGGACCCGGTCGGTGATCATGTTCCTCGGGCCGCTGCTCCACCGCGCCGAGGTGTTCCAGCTCCCGTACGCCGGCGGGTGCAACCTCGGCACCCGCACCGTCGAGCCGCACATGGCCGCGTTGCGCCCCTTCGGCCTCGAGGTGAAGGCCACCGAGGGCAGCTACCACGCGCAGGTCGACAACGCGGTGACACCCGGCCGGGCGATCGTGCTCACCGAGCGCGGCGACACGGTCACGGAGAACGCGCTGATGGCCGCCGCACTCCACCCCGGCACCACGATCATCCGCAACGCGTCGTCCAACTACATGGTCCAGGACCTCTGCTTCTTCCTGCAGCGGCTCGGCGTCGACGTCCAGGGCATCGGCACCACCACCCTGACGGTCACCGGCCGCGACATGATCGACCTCGACGTCGACTACGCGCCCAGCGAGGACCCGATCGAAGCCATGTCGTTGCTGGCGGCCGCGATCGTCACCAGCTCCTCGATCACGATCGAGCGGGTGCCGATCGAGTTCCTCGAGATCGAGCTCGCGCTCCTCGAGGAGATGGGTCTGCAGTACTCCCGCTCCGAGGAGTACGTCGCCCGCAACGGTCACACCCGGCTGGTCGACATCACCACCCACCCCAGCGTGTTGCACGCGCCGCTGGACAAGGTCCACCCGATGCCGTTCCCCGGCCTCAACATCGACAACCTGCCGTTCTTCGCGGTGATCGCCGCGGTCGCGCAGGGGCAGACGTTGATCCACGACTGGGTCTACGAGAACCGGGCGATCTACCTGACCGATCTCAACAAGCTCGGCGGCAAGGTCACGCTGCTCGACCCGCACCGGGTCATGGTCGAGGGTCCGAGCAGCTTCTCGGGCACCGAGATGATGTGCCCTCCCGCCCTGCGCCCGGCCGTGGTGCTGCTGCTCGCGATGCTCGCCGCCAAGGGCACCTCGGTGCTGCGCTCGACGTACGTGATCCATCGCGGCTACGAGGACCTCGCCGAGCGTCTCAACCTGCTCGGCGCCAACATCGAGACGTTCCGCGACATCTGACCCTCGCCGTACACCTTGACCCGTGCCCGTGCCGGTGGTTGAGGGATCAGCGGAAGAGGGTCTCCACCCAGGCGCGGGCCGGCTTCTTGGGCGCGGGGGGCGCCGTCATGTCGGGGGTGATCCTCGGCAGCGGGGCGGTGTGCTGACCGGCATTGCGGTGCCAGTCCGTCTCGGCCTCGATCAGGTTCCCCAGCTCGGCGCGCTCCAAGAACACGCCGTGGCCCTGCGGGCACTGGCTCACCCGGCCGGTCCCGAGGGTCCGGATCTCCATCTCCGAGTCGCAGCGAGGGCAGGTCAACGCGTCCATGTCGCGACCGTACTCCCCCGGCGGTCGACGGCGTCCGGGGCTCGCGGAGCCCGACCGAAAGCCGGACCTGAGGCGTCGCCAGGATGGATACTGCGCGCGTGACCGCACCCCGCACCGGCTATCCGTACCTCGACGAGGCAGGGTCGCCGCTGGCGTTCGCGCACCGCGGCGGCGCCCTGCATCCGGACCTGCCGGGCCTCGAGAACACCATGGCCGCGTTCCGTCACGCCGTCTCGCTCGGCTACCGCTACCTCGAGACCGACGTCCACGCCACGGTCGACGGGATCCTGCTCGCCTTCCACGACGACGTGCTCGACCGGATGACCGACGGCAACGGTGCCCTGGGCGCACTCACCCACGAGGAGATCGGTGCGTACCGGATCGGTGGCAGCGAGGGCATCCCGACCCTGGCCCAGCTCTTCGACGAGTTCCCCGAGGTGCGCTTCAACATCGACATCAAGTCCGAGGCCGCCGTACCGCTTCTGGCGAGGTTCCTGGAGGAGCGTGACGCTCACGAGCGGGTACTGGTCGGCTCCTTCTCCCCCCGCCGACTTCGTCAGTTCCGCACGCTCACCGGAGGCCGGGTGGCGACCTCGGCGCACCCGCTGGAGGTGTTGGCATTCCGGTTCCTGCCGTCGGCGCGTCTCGCCGACCTCGTCAGCCGCGGCCGGCCCGCCGCGCTCCAGATCCCCTACCGACATCGTGGATTCACCGTCACGACGGCCGGGCTCGTGCGCCGTGCCCATGCCGCAGGTAAGCACGTGCACTCATGGACCATCGACGACCCGGCCGAGATGATCCTCCTGCTCGACCGCGGTGTCGACGGTCTGATGACCGACCGCACCGACATACTCAGGGACGTGCTCACGCAGCGCGGCCAGTGGACCTAGACAGTGAAGGTGCAGCCATGAGTGCTTCCGGAGTCGCCGACCTCGGCCCGCTCAACCGGTCCCGTGAGCAGAAGGCCTGGTACTGGTACGACTGGGCCAACAGTGCGTTCGCGACCACCGTCGCCGGCGTTCTCTTCGGCCCCTACCTGATCGCGATCGCGGAGGAAGCCGCGGTCAACGACGAGGTCTCGGTCTTCGGCTTCGGGGTCGACCCCGGCGCGCTGCCGGCGTTCGTCATCACCACCTCGACGATCATCTCCGCGGTGCTTCTCCCGCTGCTCGGCGCCGTGGCGGACCGGACCGAGCGCAAGAAGGACCTGCTGGCCGGCTTCGCGTGGGTCGGGGCGTTCTTCGCGGCACTGCTCTTCTTCATGACCGGAGACAACTGGCAGCTCGGGGCGCTCACGTTCATCGCCGCCAACCTGTGCTTCGCGGCGGCGGCCGTCTTCAACGACGCGATCCTGCCCCTCATCTCGACCGAGGCCGAGCGCGATCGAGTCTCCTCGCGCGGCTGGGCCTTCGGCTACGCCGGCGGCGGGTTGCTGCTCGCGCTGAACTTCGTGGTGGTCAGCTTCTACGAGACGTTCGGCATCACCGAGGGGATGGCGGTGCGGCTGAGCCTGCTGTCCGCGGCGGTGTGGTGGGCCGGCTTCACCCTGATCCCGTTCCGCGGTCTGAGGAACCACCCGCCGGCGGCCGTCGCACACGTCGAGGGCGGGTTGTTCGCGCGGTCCTTCGGGCAGCTGTGGGCGACGCTGAAGGACATGCGCAACTACCCCGTCGCGCTGACCTTCCTACTCGCCTACCTGTTCTTCAACGACGGCATCCAGACGGTCATCAGCCAGGCCTCGGTGTACGGCGTGGAGGAGCTCGACTTCGCCACCGGAACCGTCCTCGCGACCTACCTCCTGGTCCAGTTCGTCGCGATCTTCGGTGCGCTCGGATTCGGACGGGCGGCCGAGCGGTTCGGCACCAAGAACACGATTCTCGCTGGACTGGTGGGGTGGATGGGGATCGTGACGGCAGCGCTGTTCGTGCCGGAGCGCGCGCTGGTTCCGTTCCTGCTGCTCGGCGTGGCGATCGGGATAGTCCTCGGGGGCACACAGGCGCTGGCCCGGTCCTACTTCTCGCTGTTCATCCCGCGCGGGAAGGAGGCGGAGTACTTCAGCTTCTACCACGCCATGGACCGCGGGACGTCGTGGTTCGGCACCCTGGTCTTCGGCATCGTCTACACCGCC
>NZ_DASUTK010000012.1:0-3738 GCF_036374615.1 Nocardioides sp. | reverse complement strand
GCGCCGATCATCGGGATCACGTCCAGCAGCGCGACCACGAACGCCAGCGCCACGGCGTACTCGCCGAGGCCGACGATGAACAGGAAGATCAGCGACGAGATACCAGCACAGCTGGCCACCACGAACGCGCCGGAGACGTAGCCACCCACGCTCGTGATCACCCGGTCGCCGAGCTTGGCGACGCGGTCCCGACGCGACGCGGGCGCGAGCCGGTAGAAGGCGTGCTTGGTCTTCTCCAGCGAGGAGATGAAGTACAGCATCAGCACGGTGACGATGAACGCGTTCGCGACGGCCGACAGCACGGCCAGGCCGACGCCCAAGACCCCGCCGAACACGCTGCTGGCGTAATCACCCTCCTCGACGTAGTCGCGGATCCGGTCGATCACGTCGTACTTCGCGTCGAGCTCTTGCACGGTCCGGTTCCGCTGAAGCTGGTCCAACCAGCCGGGCGCGCTGCGGCTCAGGGCGGCGACCTGGTCGCTGATCACGGGGACGATGGCCAAGACGAACAGCCCCAGCGCGATGAGTACCCCGACGATCACCGTCAGCACCGCCCACGACCGCTTCATCCCGCGACCGACGAAGAACTCGACTACCGGGTTGAGCCCCGCGGCGAGGAACATCGCGACCAGGATCAGCACCAGCACGGACGAGATGGCCAGCACTTGAGTGCCGAGCCAGTACGCCAGTAGTACACCGAGCCCGCCGAAGAAGCCGATGTAGAACGGCGAGTGCCGCTCGAACGGCACGCCTGGCGTGCCGAACTCCCGGTGCTCGGTCTCGGCCGCCGACTCCTTCTCGTCGGGCTCTCCGTCCGCCTTGCTCACTTCTGGTCGTCCTCGCCGAAGCCGTCGACGACGTCGCGGAGGGAGGCGAGCTGAGCGGCGATGGCGTCGCGCCGCTTGGTCATCCGCTCCACCTCTGCCTTCACGGCCGCGAGCTCTCGATCGGCTTCGGCGGTACCGGTCGCGGAGATCGACTCGGCCTGGGTGCGGGCGGAGGTGACGATCTGCTCGGCCTCGCGACGGGCGCGAGCCAGCATCGCCTCGGCCTCGGTCTGGGCCTGCTGCCGATGGGCGGTTGCCTGCTTGGTGGCCTCCCGGGCGCGGTCCTCGGCTGCGGCTGCTCGCTGCTCGGCCTCGGCCACCAGCCGCTGGGTCTCGGCGGTCGCGCTGGTGTGGTGCTCCGCCGCCTCCTTGGCCAGCCGCTCCTTCTCGACCGCGAGCGTACGACGGGCCTCCTGCAGCTCGCGGTCGGCGGTCGCCCGCAGCTGCTCGGTCTCGCGCTTGGCGCTGGTCCGCAGGTCGTTGGCCTCCTGCTGCGAGGCCAGTCGGAGCTGGTCGGCCTCGCGCTTGGCCGAGGCCAGCAGGTCCTCCGCCTCGGCCGTGGCGAGGCTGCGCTCCCGCTCGACCTCCACGCGGACCCGCTCGCGGGCCTCGTCGAGGTCCTTCAGCTGAACCAGCCGCATGTCCTCGGCCTCGCGCGCGGCGTCGGCGCGGATCGCTGCCGCGTCACGGGTGGCATGGGTGCGGATGTCCTCGGCGTCCCGCTCCGCCGCAGAACGGATCTCGGCGGCCTCCTCCTCCGCGAGTCGCAGCATGGCCGAGGCCCGACCGCCCAGCCCGGCGTACGACGGGCTGAGGTTCTCCTTCAGCTGCTGGCGAGTCTCCTCGACCTGGCGCTCCAGCTCGATCACGCGACGCTCCGACTCGGTGAGTGAGCTCGAGAGGCCGGACTTCTCCGCGAGCAGCTGCCGCACCCGGTTGTCGACCGCCGCTCGGTCGTAGCCGCCCCGGCGCACGGTCGGGAAGCCGGAGGTCGACGTAGCGGTGGGGGGAACCGGTGGGGGCAGTGTGCGCGACGGTGCGGGTGCGGGTGCGGGACGCGACGCGGGAGCCGAACGAGGTACGACGGGAACCGGCTGCGTCGGTTCGGTGTCGACCTGGGGCGCTGGTGCCGGCTCGGCCTGAACGACCGGGATCACCTGGGTGGGCTCGGTGTCGGCACCGGTCGGCGGCGCTGCGGCTCGCTTGCCGGCGCCGGCAGCCGCACCCGTGTCCGTGCCTGAGTCGGCCGCCTCGCCCGACCCGGTGTCGCCGTTGGTGTCCGGCTCGTCGTCGTCGTCGAAGATGGACAGGCCACTGTCGCTCATGGGTGCGCTTCCTCTTCCCCGGGATCGTGAATTGGTTGCCGGGCCCAAGTCTCCCCGATCCGGGACCTCGATCCCAGCACGCCTCGCCCGCGGCGACGGCAGGCGCGCCCTCACACACCCCGGAAGCGGTTGATGGCGTCGACGTGCTGGGCGCGCATCTCCTCGTCGGCCACGCCGTGGCCCTCCTCGGGTGCGAGGCAGAGCACGCCGACCTTGCCCTGGTGCTTGTTGTGGTGGACGTCGAGGGCGGCCTGGCCGACCTGGTCGAGCGGGTAGGTCCGCGACAGGGTCGGGTGGATCCTGCCCTTGGCGATCAGCCGGTTGGCCTCCCACGACTCGCGGTAGTTGGCGAAGTGGGAGCTGATGATGCGCTTGAGGTTCATCCACAGGTAGCGGTTGTCGTACTCGTGCATGTAGCCCGAGGTCGACGCGCAGGTGGTGATGGTGCCGCCCTTGCGGGTGACGTAGACGCTGGCGCCGAACGTCTCCCGGCCCGGATGCTCGAAGACGATGTCGATGTCCTCACCCCCGGTGAGCTCACGGATCCTGGCGCCGAACCGCTTCCACTCCCGCGGGTCCTGCTCGGTGCCCTCGTCGTTCCAGAACCGGTAGCCCTCCTCAGAGCGGTTGATGATCAGCTCCGCTCCCATCCGCCGGCAGATCTCGGCCTTCTCCTCGCTCGACACGACGCACACCGGGGTGGCTCCGCCGTGCAGCGCGTACTGGGTGGCGAAGCCGCCGAGCCCGCCCGAGGCCCCCCAGATCAGGACGTTGTCGCCCTGCTTCATGTTCCCGCCGTTGGCGCTGACCAGCTGGCGGTACGCCGTGCAGTTCACCAGTCCGGGGGAGGCGGCCTCCTCCCACGTGAGGTGCTCGGGCTTGGGCATCAGCTGGTTCGCCTTCACCAGCGCGATGTCGGCCAGCCCGCCGAAGTTGGTCTCAAAACCCCAGATCCGCTGCTCCGGGTCGAGCATCGTGTCGTTGTGACCGTCGGGGTGCTCGAGCTCGACCGAGAGGCAGTGCGCGACCACCCGGTCACCGGGCTTCCAGGAGTGGACCCCGACGCCGGTCTTGAGCACCACGCCCGAGAGGTCGGAGCCCACCACGTGGTAGGGCAGGTCGTGCCGGGCGGTCAACGGCGACATCCGGCCGTAGCGCTCGAGGAAGCCGAACGTCGGGAGCGGCTCGAAGATCGAGGTCCAGACGGTGTTGTAGTTGATCGCACTCGCCATCACCGCCACCAGCGCCTCGCCCGGGCCCAGCTCCGGGAGCGGGACCTCGTCGACATGCAGGCTCCTGCGCGGATCCTTGTCGCGGCTGGCCAGGCCCTCGAAGAGGTCGACCTCGTCCTTCTTCACGAACGCGGCCCGGTAGGACTCGGGCAGCTCGAGGCCGGCGAAGTCCTCGGTGGTGGCGTCCCGGGACTGGATCGCTTCCAGGATGGTGTGCACGGTCACTCCTCGATCGGCCCGCAAGGGGGTTGGTGGAAGGCTGGCGTGAAGATAACGAGGCAGCACCGTCGGCGCAGCCAGGTGTGACGCACCTAATGCGGTGCCGTCTGGACGGGCTCGACAGGCTGGACGGGC
>NZ_DASUTK010000011.1:0-17026 GCF_036374615.1 Nocardioides sp. | reverse complement strand
ATGGCGCGGATGCTGCTGACGCGCAGCGGCACCGCGCTGGAGGTGATCAAGGCGAGCGTGCTCAGCCTCTCCGACATGCCGGCTGACGCCGCCTTCCGCGCCGAGGCCCTCTACGGGCAGCGGGCCTTCGCCTCACCGGATGCGAAGGAGGGGTTGGCGGCCTTCGCCGAGCGTCGCCCCGCTGTCTTCCCCAGTCGCGTCGTGCGACGCCGCGAGCACGAGGCCTGACGGCTCGCCGGTCGTCGTTGTGCCCTTGCGTGTACGACCGGGCTGCAGGGACAGGTGAACGCCACCCCTTCGGGTGGCCGTCGGTGCTCGCCGAACGGGTACCAGGGGGCGTGTCTCCGAGCCTGGTCAAGCTGGTCATCGTCTTCTTCCTGACGGTGCTCCCACTGCTCATCGTCGCCTTCATGGTGCTGCAGGTCCTGTGCGGCGCACCACGGCCGCAAGCGGTCCGACCGCAACCGGTCGCAGCGCGGAAGGCCCGTCCCTCGTTCGGCATCCGGATCGCCCCTGCACGCCAGCCCAGCCTCGTGATGGCCTCGATCCGACGGCTGGCCGTGCGGGAGGAGCCGTCGAGGCAGAGCGCCCTTCAGTGACCGTGGGTCGCCAGCGGCCCGTCGACCCATCGTGGGATCGCTCAGGAGCGTGGGGCAGGGCTGGGCGCACGGCTCGGCGACCGTGGTGCTCGATGACTGAACGGGACCGCACTACCGCAGCTGGAACGTGGCCACCTTGTCCACGTTCGGCATGGTGTACCACGGGTCGCCGTCACCGTCGACCGTGATGCCGAAGGCGCCGCTGCCCTTGACCACCTTGCCCTCGAAGATCACGCCGGTGTTGTCGGCCCGCGCGATGTTGCCCTTGGTCGTCTGGGTGAACCACACCGTCCCGTCCGGAGACGCGGCGATCTCCTGCGGGCCGACTCCGGCCAGGGGGAACACCTCGACGCTGTTGTCCACCGGGTCGAGTCGCCCCACGCCCTGTGGCGTGAACCGGGCGGTGAACCAGACCTGACCGTCCGCGGCGACGGCGACGCTGCGGGGAGCCAAGGGGGTCGGCGTACTGGTGACCTCGCCGGTGACAGCGTCGATCCGACCGATGGCGCTGCCGAAGGCATCAGCGAACCAGGCGTTGCCGGCGGGGTCGACCGCCACGTCCGCGGGGTCCGCGACAGGGAACGAGGTGAACTGGCCGGTCGGGATGTCGTAGCGCCAGACCGTGTCGTTGTTGAAGTCGGTCACCCACACGTCATCGCCGCCGACGGCGAGGTTGCCGCCGAGGGCGTTGTTGTTGGGCATCTGCACCGGTGGCTCGAAGGTGCCGGTGTCGACGTCGAACCGGATCAGACTCGGGTCGTTCGACGTCAGGTACAGGATCCCGTCCGGGCCCTGCGCGATGTCGGTCAGGATGCAGAAGTTGCAGCCGTCCGCCACGGTCGGCGTGAACTCGGTGATCTCACCTCCCGGGGTGATCCGCGCGACCACGGCCGGCGCGTCGGTGAAGCTAGTGCCTTGGGTGAACCACACGTTGCCGTCCGAGCCCGCAGTGATGCTCCGCGGCTCGCTGTTGTCCGTCAGCACCCGGAACTGCTGCAGCTTGCCCACTGGTGCGGCGACGGCGGCGCCCGCTGTCAGCACGAGTCCGGCGGCCAGCGCCACTGCGATCGCCCGGCTCGTACGAAGTGCCATGTCCGCTCCCCACGGTCGCATCCGGTCGAGACCCGGACCTGCCTGCGGCCTGGAGCACACCCGGGACGCATGGGACAACGGTCCTGGCCCCGGGACGGTTCAACGCCCTTGCCGACTCTGGGCGATGGCGCCGGGATCGGCCTGTCGTGTGATTCGGACTGGCACTATCTGGCGTCTGACTCCCGGCTGCCCTCGACGGCGTACATTCAGCGCTCGTGACGACGGCATCCCCACCCGCGCCGCAGTCACCGCGCGCCCTGATCGTGACGCTCTTCGGCCTCTACGTGCGCGAGCTCGGGGGCTGGATCAGCGTGAGCCGGCTGATCGACCTGATGGGGCACGTCGGCATCGAGCCCCCTCCCGTCCGGTCTTCGGTCTCGCGGCTGAAGAAGCGGGGCGTGCTCGTCAGCGAGCGACGGGGCGGGGTCGCCGGCTACGCCCTGTCGGAGTACGGCGAGAGCGTGCTCGCCGAGGGGGACCGGCGGATCTTCGTGCGCGAGGAGCCGCAGGAGTCGGACTGGGTGCTCGCGGTGTTCTCGGTGCCGGAGTCGCAGCGCGGCCAGCGGCACGCGCTGCGGTCCCGGCTGTCCAGACTCGGGTTCGCGACGATCGCCTCCGGCACCTGGATCGCGCCCGCCCACGTGGCCGACGAGGCGCGGCTGGTGCTGGCGCGCGACGGGCTCGAGCACTACGTCGAGCTGTTCCACGCCGACCACCTCGGGTTCGGTGACGTGCGCGCGTTGGCGTCCGAGTGGTGGGACCTCGCCGGCATCGACGCCCGCTACCGCGAGTTCGTCACGACGTACGAGCCACTGCTCGCCCGCTGGCGCACCCGCGCTCGGCCGGGGGAGCGCACCGAGGAGGCGTTCGCCGACTACGTGCGGGTCCTGACGACGTGGCGCCAGCTGCCCTACCTCGACCCGGGGCTGCCGCCGGCGCTGCTTCCCGCCGACTGGTCAGGGGCCGCCGCGGCGGACCTGTTCGCCGAGCTGCAGCGGACCCTCGAGGGACTGGCGCACGAGTACGTGTCGGCTGCGACGCACGGGACGGCGTAGGGAGCCTCTCGGTTCCCCGGCTGAGCGGGGAACCAACGACCTGGTGGGGCAAATGTGGGTCACGAAGTCACTGGTTCCCCGGCTGAGCGGGGAAACCGCGACTCCCGCTCAGCCCGACGGAGCCGTCAGCCGCTCGTCCGGGATCACCGCGACCCCCATGATCTCCACGAGCGCCTCGGGCTGCCACAGCGCCGTGGTGCCGATCCCGGCCATGGCGGGGTAGGACGTACCGGCGAGCTCGCGCCAGACCGCGCCGATCTCCTGGCCGTGGGCCTGGTAGTCGGGGATGTCGGTCAGGTAGATCGTGACGCTGACCAGGTCCTCCGGGCGCCCACCGACCTCGGCGAGCGTCGTCAGCACGTTGCCGAACGCCTGCCGGAACTGCTCGACGATCCCGCCGGGGACGATCCGCATGTCGGCGTCCAGCGCCGTCTGCCCGCCGAGGTACAGCGTGTTCCCGGTCAGCGTGCCGTGGGAGTAGCCGCGCGGCGCGGGCAGTGCGGACGGGTTGACGGGGATGGGGTTCACGGTGGGCCTCTCCTGTCGCGGCGCGTGCCGGTTCCGCGCGACCCGACTCTATGACATATTGGCGACGATCGTGACGAACGTGCGATACGCGGCTTCCACCACGAGGAGATCCCATGGAGCCCGACCTCAGCAAGTACGTGCTCGAGGGTGACAACACGATGTACGCCGGCCCGTCCGGCCTGGTCGTGCCCGTGGTCACGCGGGCAGGCGAGGAGGTCGGCGACACCGGCCAGTCGGAGGGCGCGACCCGCATCTCCGGCGTCAGCATCCAGCACACGCCGGCGACGCGACTCTGGTTCGGCAAGGTCAGCAACGACGCCGGCTACCGCTCCGTGCCGCACCACCACGGCGAGGCGGAGACCGGCGGCTATGTGCTGTCGGGACGCGCCCGGATCTACTTCGGTGTGAAGTTCGAGGACTACCTGGACATGGAGGAGGGCGACTGGGTCTTCGTGCCGCCCTTCATGCCGCACGTCGAGTGCAACCTGGATCGGAACAAGCCACTCACCTGGATGACGACCCGGACGCCGGAGAACCTCGTCGTGAACCTGCCCGAGGTCAGTGACGTGGAGCTCCCGGACTGGGTCGACCGGCCGTGACCCACGGCAGCTCCGCCGTTCTCACCGCCGCCCTCGAGCTGACGGAGCAGCAGCCAGAGGCCTTCGACCTCGCGTTCACCGCGGTGACCCAGCCCTGCCCCTGGCCCAAGGCGTACGGCGGCGACATGGTCGCCCAGGCAGCCGCTGCGGCGATGCGTTCGGTGACCGACGGTAAGACCATGCACTCGATGCACAGCTACTTCCTGCGCCCTGTCGACATCGGTGCCGAGGTCCGCTACGAGGTGGAGCTGCTGCGGGACGGCCGCGGGTACTCCACCCGCCAGGTGCGCGGGTTCCAGAACGGCAAGCCCGTCTACGTGTGCCTGGCCGGCTTCGCAGCGGGCGAGGAGGCGGCCGAGCATGAACCCGAGCCGCCGCTCGACGTACCGCCCCCGGAGTCGCTGCCGAGCTCGGCTGCCTACCTCGAGCCGGTCGAGCCGGGCGGCGACACGATGATGACCGAGCAGGCGAAGGCCTACTGGAGCGGCGGCCGCAGCTTCGACATGCGGCACGTCCCCGGCCCGGTGTACGTGCGGGTCGAGGGCGAATCCACGCCCCAGCAGGCGCTGTGGGTCAAGCCGTTCGACGCTCTGCGCCCGGTCGCCGGGCTCACCGACGAGCAGCGCGACCTCGCCGCACTGGCCTACGTCTGCGACTACACGATCCTCGAGCCGGTGCTCCGCGTGCTCGGCCTGCCGTGGGCCCAGCACGGGCTCGTCACCGCCAGTCTCGACCACGCCATGTGGTTCCACCGCCCGCCGGCCGGCGCGCTCGACGGCTGGCTGCTGTACACCCAGGAGGCGGAGTCCGCCTCCGCGGGTCGCGGTCTCGGCCGCGGCCGCTTCTTCACCCCGGACGGCCGGCACCTGGCGACCGTCCTCCAGGAGGGCATGATCCGCCCGGACAAGGGAGCACGCTGATGCAACTGTCGCCCAGCGCCCACGTGGACACCTTCGCGCGCGACCACTTGCCGCCGCCGGAGCTGTGGCCGACCATCGAGTTCACCACCGACGTGCTGCAGTACCCCGACCGGCTGAACGCCGGCGTCGAGCTCGTCGACGTACCCGCCCGCCGCGTCGGCGACGACGCACCCGCGCTCCGCACCCCCGACGGGGCGACGTGGACGTACGGCGAGCTCCGCCGTCGCTCCGACCAGGTGGCCCAGGTCTTGGTCGAGGACCTCGGCCTGGTGCCGGGCAACCGGGTGATGCTGCGCTCGCCCAACAACCCCTGGACGGTTGCCGCCTGGCTGGGTGTCCTCAAGGCCGGAGGCGTGGTCGTGACGACGATGGCCGCGCTGCGTGCCCGCGAGCTCGAGCCGATCGTCGCCCGGACCCGGCCGGTGATCGCGCTGGTCGACCATCGGTTCGCCGAGGACGTGCTGGCCGTCAGAGACTCCGCCGCGCCCGACCTCACCGTGGTCGCCTACGGCGGCGACGACTCCGACGACCTGACCCAGCGCGTCGAGATCAAGTCCGGCGAGTTCACGCCGGTCGAGACCGCGGCCGACGACGTCGCGCTGCTCGGACCCACCTCAGGCAGTACCGGCGTCCCGAAGATCACCATGCACTTCCACCGTGACGTGCTCTCGATCGACAACACCTTCGGGCGCATGCTCCACCTCGGCCCCGGCGACCTGGTGGCGTGCACGGCCCCGCTCGCCTTCACGTTCGGCCTCGGGATGCTGGTGGTCTTCGCGCTCCGCGCCGGCGCCTGCGCGCTGCTGACCGAGAAGGCGACGCCCCCGCAGCTCGCCGACCTGGTGGCCGAGCACGGGGTCACGGTGCTGGCCACCGCGCCCACGGCGTACCGACAGATCCTCAAGTCCGGGAAGATCGGTCAGCTCAAGGATCTGCGCGCCGCGGTCAGCGCCGGCGAGCACATCCCGCAGGGCGTCTGGGAGCAGATCCGCGACGCCATCGGGCTGGAGATCATCGACGGCATCGGCGCCACCGAGATGCTGCACATCTTCATCTCCAACGCCGGCCACCCGATCCGCCCGGGGGCGACCGGAAAGCCCGTCCCCGGCTTCCGCGCCACCGTCGTCGACCAGGACGGCGAGCCGGTCGGGGTGGATCAGGAGGGACGGCTCGCCGTGATCGGGCCGGTCGGCTGCCGCTACCTCGACGACGACCGGCAACGCGGCTACGTGGTGAACGGCTGGAACCTCACCGGCGACACCTTCCGCGTCGACGCCGACGGCTACTTCCACTACTGCGCCCGCACCGACAACATGATCGTGTCGTCCGGCTACAACATCGGCGGGCCCGAGGTGGAGGCCGTCCTCGACGACCACCCCGACGTGGTCGAGACGGCTGTCGTCGCCAAGCCTGACGCCGAGCGCGGTTCCGTCGTCTGTGCCTTCGTGGTGCTCCGGGACGGGGTCACCGCCGACGAGCAGAAGATGAAGGAGCTCCAGGACTTCGTGAAGAACCGGCTGGCGCCGTACAAGTACCCGCGCGACGTCCGCTTCGTCGAGGCGTTGCCCCGCAACGCCAGCGGCAAGCTGCAGCACTTCCGGCTGCGCGAGAGCCTGGCGGCGGGCACGTGAGGATCGCGATCGCCGGTGGCGGACCCGGCGGCCTCTACCTCGCCGCACTGATGAAGCAGCTCGATGCCGGCCACGAGATCACGGTGTGGGAGCGCAACGCACCCGACGACACCTTCGGCTTCGGGGTCGTGTTCTCCGACGAGACCCTCGGCGCCGTCGAGAGCGCAGACACCGAGATCTACGGCCGAATGGCGCGTCGGTTCGCACGCTGGACCGACATCGACGTCGACGTGAACGGCCACGCCTTCACCGTCGGGGGGCAGGGGTTCGCGGCGATGGGGCGCAAGGACCTGCTGCGGATCCTCCAGGAGCGGGTGGCTGACCTCGGGGTGACCGTGCACTTCCGCACCGAGGCTCCCGACCCCGACCTGCTGCGCGAGGAGTACGACCTGGTGGTGGCCGCGGACGGCCTCAACTCCACGGTGCGCAGTCGGTACTCCGACGCGTTCGGTCCCACCTTGGACCGCCGACACAACAAGTACATCTGGTTCGGCACCGACCTGGTGTTCGAGGCGTTCCAGTTCTTCGTCAAGCAGACGGAGTGGGGAACCATGCAGATCCACGGCTACCCCTACTCCGACGCCGGCTCCACCTTCATCGTGGAGATGCACGAGGACGTGTGGCGCCGTGCGGGCCTCGACCGAACCGAGGACACGGTCTTCCCGCCGGGTGTCTCCGACGAGTACGCCGTCGAGCGGATCAACGAGATCTTCGCCGAGGAGCTGCATGGCCACCGGATCCTGACCAACAACTCCAAGTGGCTCAACTTCCACACCGTCCGCAACGAGCGCTGGTACGACGGCAACGTGGTGCTGCTCGGCGACGCCGCCCACACCGCCCACTTCTCGATCGGCTCGGGGACCAAGCTCGCGATGGAGGACGCCCTGGCGCTGGCCGCCTGCCTGCACGAGCAGCCGTCCGTCGCAGCCGCTCTCACGGCGTACCAGACCGAGCGCAAGCCGGTGGTCGAGTCGACCCAACGCGCCGCCCAGGCCTCGCTCGAGTGGTTCGAGAACATCGGGATGTACGTGGACCAGGACCCCGCCCAGCTCGTGTTCAACCTGATCACCCGATCCCGTCGGATCACGTTCGAGAACCTCGCCGAACGCGACCCCGACTTCGCGGCTCGGATGCAGTCCGAGTTCGCGCGCCAGAGCGGAGGCGACGAGGCGGCACCGGCCATGTTCCAGCCCGCGGAGATCGGCGGGGTGCGGTTGAAGAACCGCGTGATCGTCTCGCCGATGGACATGTACGTGGCGGAGGAGGGCGTGCCTTCTGACTTCCACCTGGTGCACCTGGGTGGCAAGGCCCTCGGCGGTGCCGCGCTGGTGATGACGGAGATGACGTGCGTGTCGCCGGAGGGACGGATCACGCCCGGGTGCGGGGGGCTCTGGAACGACGCGCAGCAGGTCGCCTGGGAACGGATCGTCGACTTCGTCCACCAGCAGACGACGGCACGGATCGGGATGCAGCTCGGCCATTCCGGGCGCAAGGGTTCCACGCGCCTGATGTGGGAGGGCATCGACGAGCCGCTGCCCGACGGCAACTGGGAGGTCGTCGGCCCCTCCGCGCTGCCGTACGGGGACGGGTGCCACGTCCCGCGCGAGATCGACCGCGAGGAGATGACCAGGGTCGTGGAGCAGTTCGTGGCGTCCGCCCGGCGGGCGGTCCAGGCGGGCTTCGACCTGATCGAGGTGCACGCCGCCCACGGCTACCTGCTGTCCTCCTTCCTGTCCCCGGTCTCCAACCGGCGGACCGACGAGTTCGGCGGATCGTTGGAGAACCGGCTCCGCTTCCCGCTCGAGGTGTTCGACGCGATCCGCGCCGAGGTCCCGCACGCGATCCCCGTGACGGTCCGGATCTCGGCGACCGACTGGCTACCGGACGGGAACACCGAGGAGGACGCCGTCGAGATCGCGCGCGCGTTCATCGCCCACGGGGCGGCCGCGATCGACGTCTCGTCGGGGCAGGTGGCCAAGGACGAGCAGCCGGCGTTCGGTCGCTCCTACCAGACCCCGTTCGCCGACAAGATCCGTCACGAGGTCGCCCGGGCGGCCGGGGTCCCGGTCATCGCGGTCGGCGCCATCTCGTCGTACGACGACGTCAACTCCATCCTGCTGGCGGGCCGCGCCGACTTCTGCGCCCTCGGACGTCCGCACCTGTACGACCCGCAGTGGACGCTTCACGCAGCCGCCGAGCAGGAGTACCAGGGGGAGGCGGCCGAGTGGCCGCTGCCGTGGCAGGCGGGACGGCGGCGACCGCCGACGTCGCGCACGGACAAGATCCCGCCCCGCCTCTCGATGCTGCGCGACGAAGGTGACGACCTCGTGCACGTCCGCTGGCGGCCCGGCCCGAGCACGATGGCCGACGTCGCCTACGCCACGTCGTGAGCTGACCCGAAACGGGTCCGCGACGGGTCTGCCCCGGGCACGATCAACCGACGGCGGCGAACTCGGAGGGCAGACACGTGCTCGCGGTACGCCTCGGCCTGACCGGGGCAGTGCGTCAGCGGGACCTTTTGAGCGCGCCACGACGTCCGAAGCAGGCTCGCGCGCGTTTGCTTGACGTCAAGCAAGTGTCGAAGGGGCCTTCAACCCAGACGTGATCTGTCACGAGCCGGCACGCCGCAGATCGAGAAGCTCCGGCCGGGCTTTCCGAGTAGCGGCGGACATCGACCGTTTCCTGGCGGGACCGCCGCACACCGACGTACCGTGCTGGGGACCTCCGAACCCCCCGAACAGGAGATCCCGTGCTGACCCGCACCCCCCGAACCCCCCTGGTCGGCGTCGTGCTCACGATGCTCGCCATGCTGACGGCGCTGCTACCTGCGGCATCCGTCCAGGCGGACCCCAGCGCCGCCCTCTCGGTCCAGCAGTCGGTCACCAGGTACCAGGCCCAGGCTCGGGCAGTCACCAACAACAGACGGGAGGCCCACGACCTGGTGAAGCTGCGCCGCGGCAAGTGCGTGCAGCGGTTCGCGCGCAGGCAGGCCTCGTGGATGGCCAGGCACGAAACGATGAAGCACCAGGACCTCGGGCCGATCCTCAGACGGTGCAACCTGAGGTCCGTGGGCGAGAACGTTGCGTACGGTTACCCGACCGGCCGAGCGGTCGTGCGGGCCTGGATGCACTCCAAGGGTCACCGCGCCAACATCCTCAACCCCGGTTACCGGTTGCTCGGCATGGCCATGCGCCGCTCCGACAACGGCACGCCGTACGCCGCCCAGGTCTTCGGTCGCCGATAACGCTGGGCTGGAAGCGCGGCGGTAACGTTGTCTCTCGTGGCAGGCCCCGACTACGACTCCGAGATCAAGCAGCTCCAGGCGACGATGAAGACCATCGGCCAGGTGCTCGACCTCGACGCCATGCGCGGCGAGATCGCCGACCTCGGCGAGCAGGTCGCCGCGCCCGACCTCTGGGACGACCAGGCCAACGCGACCCGCGTCACCGGCCGGCTCTCGCTGCTCCAGGGCGAGCTGGACCGGTTCGTCGAGCTGTCGGGCCGGATCGAGGACCTCGAGCTGATGGTCGAGCTCGGCCGCGACGAGAACGACGCCGAGACCCTGGCCGACGCCGAGCGCGAGCTGGGCAGGATCAAGAAGCTGGTCGAGAGCCTCGAGATCCGCACCCTCCTGAGCGGTGAGTACGACGCCCGTGAGGCCCTGATCACGATCCGCTCGGGCGCCGGTGGGGTCGACGCGGCGGACTTCGCCGAGATGCTGATGCGGATGTACACGCGCTGGGCCGAGCAGCACAAGTACCCCGTCGAGGTCTTCGATACCTCCTACGCCGAGGAGGCGGGGCTGAAGTCGGCGACGTTCGCGATCCACGCGCCGTACGCCTACGGCACGCTGTCGGTCGAGGCCGGGACGCATCGGCTGGTGCGGATCAGCCCGTTCGACAACCAGGGTCGCCGCCAGACCTCCTTCGCCGCCGTCGAGGTGGTGCCCGTGCTCGAGCAGACCGACGACATCGAGATCCCCGACGAGGAGGTGCGGGTCGACGTCTACCGCTCGTCGGGCCCCGGCGGCCAGTCGGTGAACACCACCGACTCCGCGGTGCGGCTGACCCACATCCCGACCGGTGTCGTGGTGTCCTGCCAGAACGAGAAGTCGCAGCTGCAGAACAAGGCATCGGCGATGGTGATCCTCAAGGCCAAGCTGCTCGCGATGAAGAAGGCGGAGGAGGAGGCGCACCTCAAGGAGCTCAAGGGCGACGTCGCGGCGTCGTGGGGCGACCAGATGCGCAACTACGTGCTCAACCCGTACCAGATCGTGAAGGACCTGCGCACCGGCTACGAGACGGGCAACCCGCAAGCGGTGTTCGACGGCGACCTCGACGACTTCCTCGAGGCCGGGGTCCGCTGGCGGGCCGGCGCCGACAAGGTGGCCGCGGAGGCCTGACCACCCGTAAGTGTGGTTGCGGGCCTCGCGCTCGCACCGGCAGAGTGTGGGATCCCCTCGGAAGGACCCCATGGAACCGATCGACCCGGTCTACGGGACCGCCACCCTGCTCCTCATCGCAGCCGGCGCGGTGGCGCTGCTGCTGATCCTGATCATGGTGCTGAAGCTGCACGCGTTCGTGTCGCTGGTGCTCGTGAGCCTCGTGACGGCGATCGTGGTCGGCTTCGACCTCGCTGACATCCCCGATGTCCTCCTGTACGGCTTCGCCGACACGCTCGGGTCGGTGGCACTGCTCGTCGCGTTCGGAGTCATGCTCGGGCGGTTGCTGGAGGTCACCGGCGGCGCGCAGGTGCTGGCCGACACCCTGATCAACCGGTTCGGCGAGAAACGTGCGCCGTTCGCACTCGGCGTGGCTGCACTGCTCTTCGGCTTCCCGATCTTCTTCGACGCCGGTCTCGTCGTCTTCCTCCCCATCATCTTGACCGTCGCGCGGCGCTTCGGCGGCTCGCTCCTCTACTACGCACTGCCCGCAGCCGGCGGCTTCGCCGCGATGCACGCGATCGTGCCGCCGCACCCCGGACCGGTGGCGGCGGCCCAGCAGATCAACGCCGACATCGGGCTCACCCTGCTGGTCGGGCTCCCGATCGCCGTCCTGGCGTGGTACGTCGGGGTCTACCTGGTCTCGAAGGTCCTGGCCGCGCGCGTCGACGTCCAACTGACCGACGTGGTGTTCGGCAAGATCGAGGACGGCACCGACGATGCTGACGGCGAGGGCGACGGCCAGCACAGGCTGGGACAACGACCGCCCGCGTTCGGGACCGTGCTCGCGCTGCTGCTGATCCCGCTGGTCCTGATCTCGTGCGACACCGTGCTCGACACGCTGGTCGCAGCCGGCACGTTGGAGGAGGGGACCGGCTGGGTCGACTTCCTGGGCCTCCTCGGCCAGACGCCGATCGCGCTGCTGATCACCGTCCTGGTGGCGATCCTGGTGCTGGGTCGCCCCAACGCGTCGATGGCCCAGGTGTCCTCCATCCTGGACGGGGCGCTCGGTCCGATCTGCGCGATCATCCTGATCACCGGCGCGGGCGGGATGTTCGGCGGCGTCCTGGAGCTCAGCGGGATCGGCGCCGCGCTGAGCTCGTCCCTGTCCGACCTGGGCTTCTCGCTGATCCTGCAGGCCTTCGTGATCGCCACCCTGCTCCGGGTCGCGCAGGGCTCGGCCACCGTGGCTCTTACGACGACCGGCGGCCTGATCGCCGGGCCGGCCGCGGAGGCGAACCTGGGCGAGGTCCACCTGACCCTGCTCGTCGTGGCGATCGCGGCCGGCGCCACGGTGCTGTCGCACGTGAACGACTCCGGCTTCTGGCTGGTGAGCCGGTTCTTCGGGATGGACGAGAAGACCACGCTCAAGACCTGGACGGTCATGGAGACGACGCTCGGGGTCTCCGCCTTCGCGATCGCGGCGATCCTGTGGGTAGTGCTGTGACCGAGCCGGTCTGGCACCTCGTGTTCATGGGCGTGTCGGGCTCGGGCAAGACCACCGCGGCTCAGGCCGTCAACGAGCGGCTGGGCTGGGAGTTCGCCGAGGGGGACGACTTCCACTCGGAGGAGAGCGTCGCCAAGATGGCGGCCGGCCACCCGCTGACAGACGCCGACCGGATGCCCTGGTTGGGCCGGCTCGCCACCTGGACCCGCGAGCACGACCGGGCCGGTCGCCCCACACTCATGAGCTGTTCAGCGCTGCGGCGCATCTACCGCGACGTGCTGCGCACCGGTGGTGAGCGCACCTGCTTCGTGCACATGGTCGGTGACAAGGGGCTGTTGCTCGAGCGGATGTCGGCGCGCGAGCACTTCATGCCGCCGTCGCTGCTCGAGTCGCAGCTCGACACCCTCGAGCCGCTCGGCGAGGACGAGGCCGGCTTCACCGTCGACGTCGCCCAGTCGCCCGAGCAGATCGCCGAGGCGATCCTCGGCCGCCTCGACCTGCTCCCAGGGAACCCCTAGGCGCGGGCGGCCTCCAGCACCTCCACACACCACGCGCTCGCGCGGGTCGGCAGGTCGGCCGGGTCGCCGGGCGTGCGGAGCGAGCACACGACCCACGCGTCGCCGAACAGGCCGCGGTAGGTGAGCGCGGTGGTGGCGTCGTCGCCCACGCAGCGGGTGGCCAGGTTCGGACGGCCGAATCCGTTCGCGGCCATCGGTGAGCAGCCGGCAGGCAGCCGTCCCTGCACCAGCTCACGGGCCTGCCGCTTGGTCACCGGCGGGACGAAGAGGTACGCCATGGCGACCGCTCCGTCCTCTGCAGACCAGCGGCACCCGAACTCGTGAACCCGGTCCTTCGTGCCGTCCGGCAGCCGCACCCGGTCGCCGTTCTCCCACTGGGTGCTGTCCTCGGGCACCGCCCCGAGGGCGTGCTCGACGCCGGTGGGGGACAGCCGGTCGCAGAACGGGCCGCGGACGACCCGCGCCTGCGCAGCGTCGTACGACGAGAGCGTGGTCGGTTCGGCGTCGGGCTGAGGCTCCGGCGACCCGCCCGGCAGGCTGCAGCCTCCCAGCAGCAACGAGACCGCAGCAGCCGCCCACACCCACCGCATGTCGCCACCCTAGATGGCCGTGCCACGCCCGGACGGTCGCCGTTTCGGAGGCCACTGGGCCGCTGGACTACCCTCGACCCGGTGATCCGCTTCGACAAGGTCGTCAAGACCTACCCCGGCCAGGGCACTCCTGCCCTCGACAACGTGACCGTTGACGTCGAGAAGGGCGAGTTCGTCTTCCTCGTCGGCGCCTCCGGCTCGGGCAAGTCGACCTTCCTGCGGCTGGTGCTCCGCGAGTCGCGCCCGACCACCGGTCGCGTCTTCGTCGCCGGCAAGGAGATCAACCGGCTGGCGGGCTGGAAGGTGCCGCGGCTGCGTCGTCAGATCGGCACCGTGTTCCAGGACTTCCGGTTGCTCCCGAACAAGACCGTCACCGAGAACGTCGCCTTCGCGATGCAGGTGATCGGCAAGTCGGCGTCCGAGATCCGCACGCTCGTCCCCGAGACCCTCGAGCTGGTCGGACTTGACGGCAAGGGCGACCGGATGCCCGACGAGCTGTCCGGCGGCGAGCAGCAGCGGGTCGCGGTGGCCCGTGCGTTCGTGAACCGGCCGATGATCCTGATCGCCGACGAGCCCACCGGAAACCTCGACCCCGCGACCTCGGTCGGCATCATGAAGCTGCTCGACCGCATCAACCGCACCGGCACCACGGTGGTCATGGCGACCCACGACTCCGGCATCGTCGACCAGATGCGCAAGCGCGTGATCGAGCTGGAGGGCGGTCGCGTCGTCCGCGACCAGGCGCAGGGCGTCTACGGCTTCCAGCACTGACCATCTTGCACTGACAGAGAGAGACCACCTCCCCGATGCAGCTGCGTTACGTCTTCTCCGAGCTCGGACAGGGCCTGCGACGGAACCTGTCCATGCACGTCGCGGTGATCCTCACCCTGTTCGTGTCGCTCACACTCGTCGGACTCGGCGTCCTGCTCAACCAGCAGGCGATCAAGGCCGGGGACCAGTGGGGCAACGAGCTCCAGATCACCGTGTTCCTCTGCCGGGACGGCGACGAGAACCCGGCGTGCCCGACCGAGGTCACCTCCGCCCAGCAGCAGGCGGTGGAGGACGTGCTCGAGCGCAACCCCGAGGTCGCGAGCTGGTACGTCGAGTCCAAGGACGAGGCATTCGCGAAGGTCAAGGAGCTCTTCGGCGCCGAGCGTTTCGAGGGCCGCAACGCCGCCGCCACCGCCGACGACATGGCGGTCTCGCTCTGGATCACGCTCGACGACCCCGACGAGTACGAAGGCGTGACCAGCGAGGTCAGGACCATGCCGGGGGTGAGCTCCGTCCGCGACCAACGGGCAGTGGTCGGACCGATCCTGCGGGGGATCGAGGCGATGCAGTGGGGGGCCCTGGCCATCGCCGCCTTCCTGGTCGTGGCAGCGCTCCTGCTGGTCGCCAACACCATCCGGCTCGCGGCGCTGGCTCGCCGCAAGGAGATCGGCATCATGCGGCTGGTGGGCGCCTCCACGCTGTACATCGCGCTGCCGTTCCTGATGGAGGCCGTGGTCACCGCCCTGATCGGCGTCGCGCTGGCCGGCGGCGCCATGGCGGCGGCGATGTGGTTCGGCGTGCACCGTCGGCTGGAGGACTTCGTCGGGTTCATCCCGTGGGTCGGGAGGGAGGAGTTCGTCTACGCCCTGGTGGTCGTCGGCATCCTCGGACCGGTGCTGACCTTGCTCCCGACACTCGTACTTACCCGGAAATACCTCAAAGTCTGATCCCACTCGGTTACCTTCGACGCGTTCACTTCCCCGAACATCGAAGGCAGACCCGGTGCGTTCCTTCCCCCGTACCGCCCGCCGTCGCCTCGGCGCGGCCGGTGTCGCGACCCTCCTCACGCTCGGCGTGGTCAGTGTCCCGCTGGCCCACGCGGACGATCTCAAGGACAAGCAGAAGCGCGTCCAGAAGAAGATCGAGCACGCCGACCACGCCCTCGAGGAGTCCAGCGACCGGCTGAACCGCGCGCTCGAACGGATGGCGGCTGCACGGGCCCAGCTCCGATCGGCGATGAAGCAGCTGCAGGCCACCCGGCAGCGGCTCTTCGACGCCCGCGAGCGCGACCGTGAGATGCAGGCGAAGCTCGAGCTCGCCCAGGAGCGGCTCGAGCGGGCGAAGGAGGACCTCGAGCAGGGTCGGCTCGACCTCGCCGATCAGCGCGACGCCGTCACCGACATGATCACCACGATCTACCAGGAGGGTGACCCGGAGCTGCGCGCGTTCTCCTCGATGCTGACCGCGCAGAGCTCGGCCGACCTCACCTGGACCCAGGAGGGCCAGCAGGTCATGGTCGGCCAGGAGACGCGGCAGTACGACGAGCTCCGGGCCGCCGAGGTACTGCTCGAGGTCCGCGAGGACCAGCTCGCCGAGGCGGAGGCACAGGTGGCGCTCGCGCGTGAGGCGGCGGCGGAGCACCTGGAGGTCATGAAGCAGCTGACCGCGGAGGCGCGGGCTGCGCGAGAGCGGGTGCGGCAGGTCGTGGCCGAGCGTGCCGTCGCCAAGCGGATGGCGGTCCGGGCCAAGCGCAAGGACCGGGCCGAGCTTCGCGAGCTGAAGCAGGAGGAGAACCGGATCGAGCGGCTGATCGCCGCGCAGGCCGCCAAGTCCCGGCAGCCGGACATCAGCACCAGCCGTGGCGGCTTCCTCAGCTGGCCGATGGTGGGCGGGTACGTCACGTCGCCGTACGGCTACCGGACGCACCCGATCTACGGCTACTACGCACTGCACAACGGGACCGACTTCGGTGGCGGCTGTGGTGTGGCGCTGCCCGCTGCCGCCGGCGGCCGGGTGGTCACGACGTACTACTCCTCGTCGTACGGCAACCGGGTGATCATCTACGTCGGCCAGGTCAACGGCAAGAACCTGACGATCATCTACAACCACCTGTCGCACGACGTGGTGAGCCCCGGACAGCGGGTCAGCCGCGGCCAGGTCGTCGGCTACTCCGGCAGCACCGGTTGGTCCACCGCCTGCCACCTGCACTTCACGGTGATGGTCAACGGCGCGACCGTGGACCCGATGGGCTGGCTCTGACTGACGCCCCCGACTCCGGCCCACGCGCCCGGTGGTTGAGGTGCGAGCGCAGCGAGCCTCGAAACCCCCGGGCGCCGCACTGGAGTCACCTGAGAGAATCGTCGGATGGCCAGGGAGCAGGGGCGCAAGTTCGTCGCGCAGAACAAGAAGGCGCGCCACGACTACTACATCGACGACACGTTCGAGGCCGGCCTGGTCCTGGTCGGCACCGAGGTGAAGTCGCTGCGGCAGGGGCGCGCCTCGCTGGTCGACGGCTTCGCGGAGATCGACCGCGGCGAGGCGTGGCTGCACAACGTGCACATCCCGGAGTACACCCAGGGCACCTGGACCAACCACGCCGCGCGCCGGCGCCGGAAGCTGCTGCTCAACCGCGCCGAGATCGACAAGATCGAGCGCAAGATCACCGACAAGGGCTACACGATCGTGCCGCTCGCGCTCTACTTCAAGGACGGCCGCGCGAAGGTCGAGATCGCCCTCGCCAAGGGCAAGAAGTCCTACGACAAGCGCCACACGCTCGCTGAGCGCACGGCCAACCGGGAGAAGGTCGACGCGGTCCAGCGGCGGCTCAAGGGTCAT
>NZ_DASUTK010000010.1:0-2239 GCF_036374615.1 Nocardioides sp. | reverse complement strand
GCGGCGCAGGGACTCGAGGTCGATGGTGACCATCACGGTGGTCGCTGCGCCGCCGTGGATCGGGAGCCGGGCGGGGTCCCAGTGTTCGAGCAGGCTGCACAATGCCCGCCCCACCCGCACGTCGTAAGGCGATCGGTCCGGGTTCGTCGGCGCGCCGTCGGTCCGCTCGGCTCCGACGGTGCAGCCTGTCTGGTCGCTCGCACCGGTGGAGCCGGTCGAGCCTGTCGAGCTGGTCGACCCGGTTGAGCCGGTGCGGCGGTTGGCGGGGCGGCGGGGTGAGGCGAAGGCGTCGAGGTAGGCGCGGAGCCGGTCGGCGATCGGGGTGGGGAGGCGGCCCCGCACGTAGGTGGTGCCGTCGCCGGCGTTGCGGAACCGGATCCAGGTCTTCTTCCGTGCCTGCCGCTCCTGGTCGGCCAACGCCTTGGCTTCGTGCTCGTCGGCGATCTCAGGGGCGATCACCTCCAGGATCTTGCGGCCCAGGATCCGCAGCCCGCGCGGATCGTGGTCGCCCGCGGCGGCGATCAGGTGCTTCTCGGCCTGCTCCAGCATGGTGGGGTCGAGGTCGGTGGGCAGGTCGTCGAGGGCGCGGGTGATCACCTGCGCCTGTTCGCACGTGAGGTCTCCGTCGCGCAGCGCCTCCCCCAGCCGCCGCCAGCGGGTGCCCAGCGCCCGGGCCAGTCGCTGCCGCCGACGCGCGTCGGCGCGGTCGAGCCGGGTGTGGTGGGCGATCCAGCCCGCCGGGTCGCGGGCACCATCGGCTGCGGTCATCTCGTCGGCGGCGGCCAGCAGCCGCAGCTGGAGCTCCTCGAGCCGGTTCAGGTCGCGCTGTACCAGCCGCAGCGCTGCGGCCTGGTCGGCGGGGCTCATGTAGAGCGGGTCGACCTCGGCAACCTCGCTCAACGCGGTCGCGATCTGCTGGGCGCAGGCGAGGACCGGGTGCGTGATGGCCTGCGTCGCACCGCTCATCTCGCTGGCCTCCCCGTGGTTCGAATGTTTGTTCGACTCCACGCTAGGACGGATCAGTGACTCCCGCGACCAGTGCGACCACACCTGTGGACGACCCGACCCGAAGCCCTCCTGTGGACAGAAAACGGCGCACGAACGCATGCCTAGCACCGAGGCGTTCGCCCCCAACCCGGTCGACGGCCGACCGGCGCCGTCCCTACGGTGCCGTCATGGGACTACGCATCGGTGCACTGGTCGTCGACGCCCATGATCCCGGGCGACTCGCCAGGTTCTGGGCAGAGGCACTGGACTGGGTGATCACCCACGACGAGGATCCGGAGTGGGTGGTCGAACCACCCGAAGGCAGTCGCGAGGACTGCGTGGTGCCTGACCTGCTCTTCATCAAGGTGCCTGAGCCCAAGACGTTCAAGAACCGTCTCCATCTCGACCTGCGCCCAGCAGACCAAGCCACCGAGGTCGCGCGTCTCGAGCACCTCGGCGCGACCCGGACGGACGTCGGCCAACGCAGCGACGCCCGCTGGGTGGTGATGGCCGATCCAGAAGGCAACGAGTTCTGCGTCCAGTCCGCCCACCCGGCCCACGTCCAGGCCCGATGGCTACAACGGTACGAGGCGTACCAGCCGGCTCAGACCTGAACGAGGCCCACTCATGGCGCCCTCACCAGGAGGCCGACGCCCGGCGGGCCAGCACCTCCGGTGCGAGCACGTGCACGGCGCTGCGCTCGAGCCTGATCACCCCGCAGCGCGCGAGCTCCCGGAGGCTGCGGTTGGTCGTGACTCGAGAGGCGCCGATCGACTCGCCGAGACCCTCTTGACCGTGCGGGAGCTCAACGCCCGTCCTGCCGACCGCCTCCCACGTCGCCTGCGGGCTGGAGGCGCGACCGGCACACCGTGCCAGATTGCAGCAGCTGTACGACGAGGGGCGGCTCGTGCTCGCTGGCCCATGGGTCGACGACTCCGGCGCGGCACTCGTGTTCGACACCGACCGGGCGGGCGTGGAGCGGATCCTTGCGGAGGACCCGTACTGCTCCACACCCGGCGTCAGGGTCTCGAACCTCCGGGCCTGGAGCCCGCTCCCGCTCGATGGCCCAGGAGCCTCCGCCGGGGGATGAGTCTGGTGGCGCCGAACCGCGTGAACCACCCGTCAGGGGTCTCGCTATCTCGCGGCTGCGCATCTTAGGTTGGCAGCACCCAACCACCTGCGCGCTCACCACGGTGCAGGTACTTCCCTCAAGGAGACACGAGTGAACAGATCCACCCGATTCTTCGTGGCG
>NZ_DASUTK010000009.1:0-9301 GCF_036374615.1 Nocardioides sp. | reverse complement strand
GGGCGCTCGCTGCCGCACGCCGTGCTGATGATGATCCCGGAGGCGTGGGAGAACCACGGCGAGATGGCTGCGAAGCGCCGCGCGTTCTACGAGTTCCACGCCTCGTTGATGGAGCCGTGGGACGGGCCGGCGTGCGTGGTGTTCACCGACGGCACCCAGATCGGGGCGGTCCTCGACCGCAACGGGCTGCGCCCCTCGCGGTACTGGGTCACCGACGACGGACTCGTCGTGCTCGCCTCCGAGGTCGGCGTGCTCGACCTCGACCCGGCGAGCGTGGTCCGCAAGGGACGGCTGCAGCCGGGACGGATGTTCCTCGTCGACACCGATGAGCACCGGGTCATCGAGGACGAGGAGATCAAGGCCGAGCTCGCCGCGGAGCACCCGTACGACGAGTGGCTCCACGCCGGCCTGATCCACTTGGACGACATCCCCGAGCGCGAGCACATCATCCACACCCACGCGTCGGTCACCCGTCGGCAGCAGATCTTCGGCTACACCGAGGAGGAGCTGCGCGTGCTGCTGACCCCGATGGCGAACACCGGGGTCGAGCCGCTCGGCTCGATGGGGACCGACACGCCGATCGCGGCCCTGAGCGAGAAGCCGCGGCTGATCTTCGACTACTTCAGCCAGCTGTTCGCGCAGGTGACCAACCCGCCGCTCGACGCGATCCGCGAGGAGCTGGTGACGTCGCTGAGCGGCACCATCGGGCCCGAGGCCAATCTGCTCGAGCCCGCGCCGGCGTCCTGCCGGCAGGTCGTCCTGCCGTTCCCGGTCATCTCCAACGACGACCTCGCCAAGATCCGCCACATCAACCGTGACGGCGACATGCCGGGCTTCATCACCCACGTCTCCCGCGGCCTGTACGACGTGGAGGGCGGCGGGGCCGCGATGGCGGCCCGGATCGACGAGATCTGCGCCGAGGTGTCGGCCGCGATCGCCGGCGGCGCCCGGATCATCGTGCTGTCCGACCGGCACTCGACCCAGGAGCTGGCCCCGATCCCGTCGCTGCTGCTGACCGGGGCGGTCCACCACCACCTGGTGCGCGAGAAGACCCGCACCCAGGTCGGGCTGCTGATCGAGGCCGGCGACGTCCGCGAGGTCCACCACGTCGCGCTGCTGATCGGCTACGGGGCGGCGGCGGTCAACCCCTACCTCGCGATGGAGTCGGTGGAGGACCTCGCCCGCGACGGCTACTACGTGAAGGTCGAGCCGGAGCAGGCGGTCGCGCAGCTGATCAAGGGGCTCGGCAAGGGCGTGCTCAAGGTGATGTCCAAGATGGGCGTCTCGACCGTCGCGTCGTACACAGGGGCCCAGATCTTCGAGGCGGTCGGTCTCTCGCAGGCCGTGGTCGACAAGTACTTCACCGGCACCACCTCGAAGCTCGGAGGCGTCGGGCTCGAGACGATCGCAGAGGAGGTGGCGCGGCGGCACGCCACGGCGTACCCGCGGGCCGGCATCGCGCCGTCGCACCGGGCGCTCGCGATCGGCGGCGAGTACCAGTGGCGTCGTGAGGGCGAGCCGCACCTCTTCGACCCCGACACGGTGTTCCGGCTGCAGCACTCCACTCGGTCGGGCCGCTACGACATCTTCAAGCAGTACACGCAGCGCGTCGACGAGCAGTCCGAGCGGTTGATGACGCTGCGCGGCCTCTTCCGGTTCAAGGTGGGTGAGCGGCCACCGGTCCCGATCGAGGAGGTCGAGCCGGTCTCCGAGATCGTGAAGCGGTTCTCGACCGGCGCCATGTCGTACGGCTCGATCAGCCGCGAGGCCCACGAGACCCTGGCGATCGCGATGAACCGGCTCGGCGCGAAGTCCAACACCGGCGAGGGTGGGGAGGACGCCGACCGCCTCCACGACCCCGAGCGCCGAAGCGCGATCAAGCAGGTCGCCTCGGGCCGGTTCGGCGTGACGTCGGAGTACCTCACCAACTCCGACGACATCCAGATCAAGATGGCGCAGGGTGCCAAGCCGGGCGAGGGCGGCCAGCTGCCCGGCAACAAGGTCTACCCGTGGGTCGCCAAGACCCGGCACTCGACGCCGGGAGTGGGTCTGATCAGCCCGCCACCCCACCACGACATCTACTCGATCGAGGACCTCGCGCAGCTGATCCACGACCTCAAGAACGCCAACCCCTCCGCCCGCATCCACGTGAAGCTGGTGTCCGAGGTCGGGGTCGGGACGGTCGCGGCCGGAGTGTCCAAGGCGCACGCCGACGTGGTGCTGATCTCCGGGCACGACGGAGGCACCGGGGCGGCCCCGCTGACGTCGCTGAAGCACGCGGGCGGACCCTGGGAGCTCGGTCTCGCCGAGACCCAGCAGACGCTGCTGCTCAACGGGCTGCGAGACCGGATCGTGGTGCAGACCGACGGCCAGCTGAAGACCGGCCGCGACGTCGTGATCGCCGCGCTGCTCGGCGCCGAGGAGTTCGGCTTCGCCACCGCGCCACTGGTGGTGTCGGGCTGCATCATGATGCGGGTCTGCCACCTCGACACCTGCCCGGTCGGGGTCGCCACCCAGAACCCGGTGCTGCGCCAGCGCTACACCGGCAAGCCCGAGTTCGTCGTGACGTTCTTCGAGTACATCGCAGAAGAGGTCCGCGAGCTGCTGGCCGAGCTCGGGTTCCGGTCGCTGGATGAGGCGATCGGTCGCGTCGACACGCTCGACGTCGAGGCCGCGGTCGACCACTGGAAGGCGTCCGGGATGGACCTCGGTCCGATCCTCCACCAGGCGGCCCGACACGGCGAGTTCGGCCAGTTCGGTGACCAGGATCTCCACTGCACGAAGCAGCAGGACCACGGGCTCGACAAGGCGCTCGACAACGAGCTGATCGCGATCGCTGCCCCGGCGCTCGAGTCGCGCGAGCCGGTGCGGGCGCAGCTCGCCGTACGCAACGTGAACCGGACGGTCGGCACCATGCTCGGGCACGAGGTCACCAAGCGCTACCGCGCCGAGGGCCTGCCCGACGGCACCATCGACCTGACGCTGATCGGGTCCGCGGGCCAGTCGTTCGGGGCGTTCCTGCCGCCGGGGGTCACGCTGCGGCTGGAGGGTGACGCCAACGACTACGTCGGCAAGGGACTGTCAGGCGGGCGGCTGGTGATCCGACCCGACCGTGGCGCGAGGTTCCGCTCCGAGGAGCAGATCATCGCCGGCAACACGATCGCCTACGGGGCGACCTCGGGCGAGATCTTCGCCCGCGGCGGGGTGGGGGAGCGGTGCTGCGTGCGCAACAGTGGCGCCACTGTCGTGACCGAGGGTGTGGGTGACCACGGGTGCGAGTACATGACCGGGGGCCGGGTCGTGGTGCTCGGCCGGACCGGCCGCAACTTCGCGGCCGGCATGTCCGGCGGCTACGCGTTCGTGCTCGACGTCGCGGAGCACCGGGTGAACCGCGAGCTGGTCGAGCTGGTGCCGGTCGCGGACAAGGCCGACGAGCTGTGCGACCTGGTGCGCCGGTTCACCGAGGAGACCGGATCCGAGGTCGGGCAGGCGCTGCTCGACGACTGGGTGGCGTCGCTCGAACGCTTCACGCTCGTGATGCCCCGCGACTTCAAGCGGGTCCTGGAGGTCCGCGCGGAGGCGGAGGCCGAGGGGCTCGACGAGGAGCAGGCCGCCGCCCGGATCATGGAGGTGCTGCATGGCTGACCCGAAGGGATTCCTGAAGCACGGCCGCGAGGTCCCGGCCCGCCGGCCGGTCGAGGAGCGCGTGGGGGACTGGAACGAGGTCTACCCCGACGGGATCGGCCGGGCGCTGCTGCCGATCGTCAGCACCCAGGCCGGCCGGTGCATGGACTGCGGCATCCCGTTCTGCCACCAGGGCTGCCCGCTCGGCAACATCATCCCCGAGTGGAACGACCTGGTCTGGCGCGACGACTGGGACGGCGCGATCGAGCGGTTGCACGCCACGAACAACTTCCCGGAGTTCACCGGGCGGCTCTGCCCGGCACCGTGCGAGACCTCGTGCGTGCTGGGCATCAACCAGGATCCGGTCACCATCAAGAACGTCGAGGTCGCGATCATCGACCGGGCGTGGGAGTCGCGTGCGGTCCGACCGCGACCGCCGGAGTGGTTGTCGGGCAAGACCGTGGCCGTGGTCGGGTCGGGCCCGGCCGGACTGGCAGCGGCCCAGCAGCTCACGCGGGCAGGCCACACGGTGGCCGTCTACGAGCGGGCCGACAAGATCGGCGGGCTGCTGCGCTACGGCATCCCTGAGTTCAAGATGGAGAAGCAGCACCTCGACCGGCGGCTGGACCAGATGCGCCGCGAGGGGACGATCTTCCGGGCCGGGGTCGAGGTCGGGTCCGACGACCTGACCACGGAGCGGCTCCTCGACCGGTACGACGCGGTGGTGCTCGCCATGGGGTCCACGACCTCGCGTGACCTGCCGGTCCCGGGTCGGGACCTCGACGGGATCCACCAGGCCATGGAGTACCTGCCGCAGTCCAACCGGGCGTCGCTGGGCCAGGACGTGCCGGGACAGATCACGGCCAACGGGAAGAACGTCGTGATCATCGGCGGCGGCGACACCGGAGCCGACTGCCTCGGCACCGCGATCCGGCAGGGCGCGGCCTCGATCACGCAGCTGGAGATCCTCGCTCAGCCCCCGGAGTCCCGTCCCGCGGGCCAGCCGTGGCCGACGTACCCGATGACGTTCCGGGTCTCCTCGGCGCACGAGGAGGGCGGCGACCGCGTCTACGCGACGTCGACCCAGGAGTTCCTCGGCGACGACGACGGCCGGGTACGCGCGCTGCAGCTGGTCGAGGTGGACTCGTCGTTCCAGCCGATCGCGGGCACCGTGCGCGAGCTCCCCGCAGAGCTGGTGCTGCTCGCGATGGGCTTCACCGGCCCGGAGCGGCCGGGCCTGGTCGAGGAGCTCGGGGTCGACATCGACGAGCGCGGCAACATCGCGCGCGACGACTCGTATGCGACGTCCGTCGACGGCGTGTTCGTCGCCGGTGACGCGGGACGCGGCCAGTCGCTGATCGTGTGGGCGATCGCGGAGGGAAGGGCGGCCGCGGCGGGCGTCGACCGGTTCCTGACCGGGGCGACGAACCTGCCGGTCCCGATCGCCCCGACCGAGCGGCCGATCTCGGTGTGACTCGGCGGGCTCGGCGCTGGCGGGTCCGCGTGTTGGATCGATCCAACGACCGGTAGGGTCGAGGTGTGGCTAGAGCGAAGATCGTCTGCACCCTCGGGCCCGCGACGAGCACGCCGGAGATGATCCGGCAGCTGATCGAGGCGGGGATGGACGTGGCGCGGCTCAACATGAGCCACGGGACCCACGCCGACCACGAGAAGGCCTACCGGATGGTGCGTGAGGCCGCCGACGAGTCCGGCAACGGCGTGGCGGTCTTCGCCGACCTCCAGGGCCCGAAGATCCGGCTCGGCACGTTCGCCGACGGGCCCGTCGAGCTCGATGACGGTGCTCGCTTCACCATCACCACGCGTGACGTCGAGGGCGACCGGGACATCTGCAGCACGACGTACGCCGGCCTGCCGGGCGACGTCGGCGTCGGCGACCAGGTGCTGATCGACGACGGCAAGATCCACCTGCGGGTCGTCGAGGTCGACGGCACCGATGTCCACACCGAGGTCGAGGTCGGGGGAGAGGTCAGCAACAACAAGGGCATCAATCTGCCCGGTGTCGCCGTCAGCGTGCCCGCACTGTCGGAGAAGGACGAGGAGGACCTGCGCTGGGCGCTCCGGATCTCCGTCGACTTCATCGCGCTGTCGTTCGTGCGCAGCGGCGCGGACGTCGACCGGGTCCGCGAGATCATGGGCGAGGTGGGCGTGTCGCTGCCGGTCATCGCGAAGATCGAGAAGCCGCAGGCGATCGACAACCTCGACGACGTGATCCGGGCGTTCGACGGCTTCATGGTGGCGCGTGGTGACCTGGGCGTGGAGATGCCGCTCGAGCAGGTGCCGCTCCTGCAGAAGCGGGTCGTCGAGGCGGCTCGCCGCAACGCCAAGCCGGTGATCGTGGCGACCCAGATGCTGGAGTCGATGATCACCAACCCGCGGCCGACCCGGGCCGAGGCGTCCGACGTGGCCAACGCGGTGCTCGACGGCACCGACGCGGTCATGCTCTCCGGTGAGACCAGCGTGGGGGAGTACCCGCTCGAGGCCGTCCAGACGATGGAGCGGATCGCCGCGAACGTCGAGGAGCACGGCTCGGTCGTGGCGCGGATCGACTGGCAGCCGCGGACCCGCGGCGGGGTGATCGCCAAGGCCGCAGCCGAGGTCGCCGAGCGGGTCGGTGCGAAGTTCCTCGTCGCCTTCACCCAGTCCGGCGACTCCGCGCGGCGCCTCTCACGCCTGCGCACCCCGGTCCCGATCCTCGCGTTCACCCCCGAGGACAAGGTGCGCTGCCAGCTGGCCCTGACCTGGGGGGTCGAGACGTTCAAGACCGACCCGGTCGAGCACACCGACGAGATGGTCCGCCAGGTCGACGAGCAGCTGCTCGAGATCGGGCGGGTCAAGCAGGGGGAGCTGGTGGTGATCATCGCGGGCAGCCCGCCCGGGATCGCCGGCTCCACCAACGCGCTGCGGATCCACAAGATGGGTGATGCCATCAACGAGGTGGCTCCGGCGTACCGCCGGCGTTGACGGGTAGTTCTCTGCTCGCTGATTGGGCTGTGTCGCGACTTAGGCAGCGGCAGGGGGCGCCCGCCAGGGGCTGGTGCCCCGACCCTCGAGCTATCTCTTTGAGCCGATCAGCCGGTCGAGGCGGGCCACTCCCTCTCGTCGCGACACGCTGATCGTCTGCGCGTTCGACTGCCGCCACGGGACTTCGGCGAGGTCCAGGGCCCAGCAACACAGCTCGCGGATGTCGGCCGACAGGTTGGTGAACTGCCACCGCGGGTACTCGTAGCGTTTCTTTACCCCGGCCACCGGCCGTGTGGCCCAGTTGCGCACGCGGCAGCCGTCGGAATGAAAGAGGCCGCGGAGCAAGCCATCGGGGTGGGGCCTGGACGATGGCGCGTTGCCAGTCCTCGAGCACGATTGGCCGCTCGTGCTTCTTGCCCGGCCCGTGCTGAGGGAAGAGACACGCCCAGTGCTTCCAGCCCATGGTGACGATCGTGCATCCCGGTCGTCGGCGGTAGTGCGGCCGGCTCCCAGGCTTGACGCGGCGCATCATGTCGGCGACCCGTTCGATGTCGTGGACATGACGATTGTCGTTGACCACATGCAGGCCCAGGACGCCGCGCCGCCCACGGCTGATGTGGCCGTCGCCCAGGTACCACCCCAGTAGTTCGGCATACGCCTCCACATCCAAGCCCCCGTCGCCACATCGAGGACACTCTGCGGTGCAATGCTGTTGGTCCCGCGCCCTCCCGCGACGTTGATACTCCCGCCGCCATCGCCTGATCGTCTTGAACGCGACTCCGTGACGTGATGCGTTCTCGGCGTCCGAAACGCCCGCCTCCGACGCGCGGAGCGCACTGTCAACCATCGCTTGCGGACGCACATGACCCATGTGTCATGTTCTCGCCGTGTGCTGACAACGGTGCCGGGTGTGGGAGTCGAACCCACACGTCCTTGCGGACAGTGGTGTTTGAGACCACCGCGTCTGCCATTCCGCCAACCCGGCTGGGCGCACATACGGTAGCGGAGCACTTGCGCTTTTCCTGCGATGGGCTAAAGTCGAGTAAATTACTAGACTATTGGGGCGGGGAGGCAGCATGACGTGGCCCTGGCAGTGGGCGGCGGCGAGCAACGAGCGCGCCGTCGAGAACGCCCGGCAGGCGAGCACGGCGCTCAGCCGGGGCCGGGTCGAGCGCGAGGAGGTCGAGCTCTTCCTCCGGGAGCGGTACGCCGAGCCGCGGCCGGTCGCCGCGGTGCCCGGCCAGGTACCCCTCGAACCGGGAGTCGCCCGAGCCGCTCGCTAGCCTGAGCGGGTGAGCGAGCCCGCCCCGACCGAGCCCACGATGCCGGCCGCCCGTCGCGTCGTCATCGCCGAGGACGAGGCACTGATCCGGATGGATCTCGCCGAGATGCTCGGCGAGCAGGGCTACCAGGTCGTGGGGGAGGCGGGGGACGGAGCGCGGGCCGTGGAGCTGGCCGAGGAGCTGCATCCGGACCTGGTCATCCTCGACGTCCGGATGCCGATCCTCGACGGGATCGCAGCAGCCGAGCGGATCGCCGCCCAGCGGATCGCCCCCGTCGTGATCCTGACCGCGTTCTCCCAGCGCGACCTGGTCGAACGCGCGCGCGACGCCGGCGCGATGGCCTACCTCGTGAAGCCCTTCTCCGCCTCGGACCTGGTCCCCGCCATCGAGATGGCCGTCAGCCGGTTCGCCGAGCTCGACGCGCTCGAGCGGGAGGTGGCCGACCTGACCGACCGGCTGGAGACGCGCAAGCTCGTCGACCGGGCCAAGGCGGTGCTGCAGACCCGGCTCGGCCTCGGTGAGCCGGAGGCGTTCCGCTGGATCCAGAAGACCGCCATGGACCTACGGCTGTCCATGCGACAAGTCGCCCAGGGGGTCGTCGACCACGGTCCTGACCTGGGAAGAGGCTGAATTTCTGTGTCCGGAAGGTCACGAATCGACAACGACCCCGTCCGGAACGCGGAACTTGTTTAAAACCAGCATTCTGAGCGATACCTTCGGGCCCGCAGCACCCATGTCCAGGCGTTGACGCCTGGAGTTACCTAGTGAGCCGGAGGCCACATGATCCGCACTACTCGAGCAAGCCGCGTCGCCGCGGCGCTCGCAGCAGCCGCGCTCGTTCTCACCGCTTGTGGCGGTGGCGAAGAAGAGCCGGAAGCAAGCCCGACCAACGACGAGACCAGCGAGGCCCCCGAGCCCACGGGCGACGGTGTCCTGACCGTCGGCAACCTGCTCCCGCAGACCGGTGACCTCGCGTTCCTCGGCCCCCCGGAGTTCGCCGGCGTCAAGCTCGCCGTCGAAGAGATCAACGCCGCTGGTGGCGTCCTCGGCCAGGACGTCGTGAACATCGACGCCGACTCCGGTGACGGCACGCCCGACATCGCGGGTTCCGAGGTCGACAAGCTGTTCAACCAGGATGTCGACGCGATCGTCGGTGCCGCCGCCTCTGGCGTGTCCGTGAGCGTCATCGACAAGATCACCGGCGCTGGCGTCGTCCACTTCTCGCCGGCCAACACGGCTGCCGGGTTCGACACCTACGACGACAACGGCCTGTACTTCCGGACCGCGCCGTCCGACCGGCTCCAGGGCCAGGTCCTCGCGAACCTCGCGGCCGAGGACGGCTTCCAGAACGTCGCGATCATGGCGCGCCAGGACTTCTACGGTGAGGGTCTCGCCGAGCAGGTCCAGACGAC
>NZ_DASUTK010000008.1:0-22769 GCF_036374615.1 Nocardioides sp. | reverse complement strand
CGCCTCGAGCTTGCCGAGGTCGACCATCACGTCGTCGGGGTTGCGGCCCTGCTGGATGACCCCGGAGATGATGTCGCCCTCCTTGCCGGAGAACTCGCCGAACCTGATGTCGTCCTCGGCGTCGCGGAGCCGCTGCAACATGATCTGCTTCGCGGTGGTCGCCGCGATCCGGCCGAACCCGTCTGGCGTGTCGTCGTACTCCCCGACCTTCTCGCCCTCCTCGTTCAGCTCGGCGGCAAAGACCGTGACGTGCCCGGACTTGCGGTCGAGCTCCACCCGCGCCTGCTCCTGGGCACCGGGAGTCTTGTGGTACGCCGTGAGCAGCGCCTGCTCGATGGCCTCGACCAGGACCTCGAAGGAGATCTCCTTCTCGCGCTCGAGCGTCCTGAGGATGCTCAGGTCGATGTCCATGTCAGGCCTCCTTGCCGGTGGATCTGCCCGTGGCCCTGGCACCGGGACGGTTGAACTCGATCTGGACCAACGCCTTCGCCACGTCGGCGAAGGCGAGTCGTTGCTTCTTGCCGGAGACGTCCACCTCGACCGACTCCTCGTCGGAGCCGAGGATCCGGCCGGTGAGCACCTCACCGCCGGTCGTGGTCACCTTGACCAGCCGGTCGGCGTTGCGCCGCCAGTGGCGAGGCAGGGTCAGCGGCCGGTCCACGCCGCGGGAGGTGACCTCGAGCGTGTAGGGCTGCTCGCCCATCACGTCGGAGGCGTCGAGCACCTGCGAGACCTCACGGGTCGCGGCTGCGACGTCGTCGAGGGTGACGCCCCCGTCCTGGTCCACGGCAACGCGGAGGATCCGGCGCTTTCCGGCAGGGGTGATCTCGACGGCTTCGATGTCGAGACCGAGGGCGCGCAAGGGGTCGGTGAGCTCCGCTTCGATGCGGTCCCGAGTGGCGTCGCGTCTGGCGCTGGTCACGGGCGTCGACCTCCTTGTGCAGTTGAACCACCCACGATAGCGGTGGCCGCGAAGCTCCGGGAGTCCCGCCCAGTAGGGTCGGCCGGGTGATCGGCACCCCTCCACCGCGCGCCACCCGGCGGCGCCTCCTGGGGGCACCGATGGCGGTGGTGGCGGCCGGGATCGCCGTTGCCGGCTGCGACCTGGTGGGGGCCGAGGGACCGGGCACGTCGAGCACGTCCCCGACCCCGTCCGGCACGCCGGAAGCGACCTCGACGCCGGCTGCCGATCCCGACGAGGCGCTCGTGGCGCAGGTCCGTTCCGAGATCGCTGGGACGGCCGGCCTGGTCGCGGCCGCCGGGCGCGGTCGGCCGGCACTGCGACGGGAGCTGGCGCCGTACCGCCGGCTGCACGACCAGCACCTGGCGGCCCTGCCCGGCGATGACCCGCAGGTCGCTCGCACCGATGTCCGGGGTGACGCCGCAGCGGCCCGCCGGACGGTCAAGCGGAGCGAGCGGGCGCTGCAGGTCCAGCTCGCGGACGCGGCGGTCGGGGCGCGAAGCGGACCCCTCGCAGCCCTGCTGGCGAGCATGTCCGCCGCGGTCGCGCAGCGGCTGGCGTTCGACCAGACCGTTGACAGCGCCGTCGACAAGGACCGGGCATGACTCCGCTCGACGCGCTCCAGACGGCCCTGGCGGCCGAGCACGCCGCACTCCACATCTACGGTGCGCTGGGTGCCCGGACGTCGTTCTCAGCAACCCCTGGCCTGTACGCCGAGGTGGTGGCCGCGCACGACGCTCATCGGGACCTCCGCGACGAGCTCACCGCGCGGGTGCGCGAGGCCGGCGGCGAGCCGGTCGCGGCCGAGCCCGCCTACGAGCTCCCCTCACCGCTCGCCACGCCCGCAGACGTCACCGCGGCGGCCCTGGAGGTCGAGCGCGGTTGCGAGGCGACGTACGCATGGACGGTGGAGCAGACCAGCGGTCCGGACCGCAGGCTCGCGGTCGACGCCCTGACACGCACCGCGGTCCGTGCGCTGGCATTCCGAGGAAGTCCCGAGATCTTCCCCGGTCTGCGGCAGTAGCACGGACCGCGAACCGGAAACCCCTGTCCGGTGTGCGAGCCGCCGGGGTGGGGGCCAACGGGGGCTCGTGCAAAAGACTGCAGCACCGCAGGTCAGAGCGCGACCCGTAGGGCTCCTCACATATTTGCATTGCACATTTCTGCAGGTGTTGCGTCACGTGCATCGGGCCCGCGGCGTGCACCCGCGGGCCCGACACCGATGGGGGCGTCAACTGCGGTAGGCCGCCCACATGTCGTCCATCCGGCCGCTCTGTCCCTGCGTGAACTGCGTGTAGCAGGAGTCGTAGCTGTAGTCCATGTAGTTGTGGATCGGGTCGAGGCCGGGCAGCGAGCATGAGTCACGGCCCGCAGGGCAACCCTCGGTCGGGCTGCTCTGGGCCGGGGTGTCCGCCACCTCGTCGTTCAGCTGGGTGCAACCGCCCTGGAAGGTGTGGAAGAGCCCCAGCCAGTGACCGACCTCGTGCGTCGCGGTCTCGCCCAGGTTGTAGTTCTGGATCGGGCCGCCGGGAAGGGAGCCGTAGTGCACCCGCACGCCGTCGGTGCCCGAGTTCCTCGCGTAGTCCCAGGGGAACTGCGCGATGCCGAGGTAGCCGAAGTCGACCAGCCAGATGTTCAGCGCGTCGGCACCGCCTTGGCGAGTCTGCGTGCGGTACTTCTTGGACGCCCCGTCCCGGTGCCAGGTGTCGTTGTAGAACCGGTCGACGCCAGCCAGCGAGAAGGTGAACGACGTGTCCGCCGCGCTGCTGCTCTCGTCGCCGGAGAAGGTGGTGTTGAGGACGGCGACCTGCTGGTCGATCTGCGCGTTCGTCACGTCACCGGCGCCGTTCTTGGCCGCCATCACGTGGACGTAGACCGGAACCGTGACGGAAGCGGCCGCTTGCCTGTCCTGCTGGGCGCGGAGCAGGCGGTGGGTGCGCTGGGTGATGGCACGCTGCTCGGCCGCGCTGACGGCCCGCGTGTCGGGGCCGAAGCCACCGCGAGCCGTGTCGCTGTGGCCGTGCTCGTCGACGACCACGCAGGCCTGGTCACCGGCGACGTCCATCGCCTGGGCGGGGGCGGCCAGCCCCATGAGTCCGATCATTACGGCGCCGACAGCTGCTGTCCCGAGCCGTCGCAGTCCGGTGTCACGCATCGTTGGATTTCCTCTCGTCCGGGCCGCGCGGACGCGGCCGCCGCCGGTCCCCGATGAACCGGCGACCACACCCTGCCGCACGGATCGGCGGATGGCGAGAAGCGAGGCGAAGAAGTTTCAGCCGGTCGGGGTCCAGCGGCGGACGATCTCCGGGATCTCCGCCAAGTCGTGCGCGACCGCGTCCGGCTCCCCCTCCGTGTGGCCGACCTGGCTCGCCGGGATCGCGCTGTGCGGCACATGGATGGTCCGCATGCCGACATTGGCAGCGCCCCAGATGTCGTCGAACAGCCGGTCGCCCACATACACGCACTGGGCCGGGTCTGACTCTCCGATCGCCGCCATCGCGGCCTCGAAGGCCCTCGGGGACGGCTTGGTCCACGGGATCTCGCTCGTGTACACGTCGCCGTCGACCAGGTCGAGCACGCCGTCGCGTCGGAAGAACTCCTCATGCCACTCCCGTGGCCACACCGTGTTCGACAGGACGCCGACCTTCAGGCCGGCGTCCCGCAGCTCCCGCCACATCGGCCCGACAGCGGGGTCGGTGCTCGTGTGCGGCTCCCAGAAATCGTGGTACGCCGAGAGCAGCTCCGGGTCGTGAGCGAGCCCGGCCTCGTCGAAGAGGTCGGCGATCGTCGCACTCCGCTGCTGCTCCCGGCTGCGTCCCCAGATCGCGTCGCCGGCCGCCAGCAACCGCGCCGTGATCTCCTCGGGCGGGTGGTCGGCGTCGATGACGGCCTCGGCGAGGGCGGCCGACTCCGCGTGGAAGTCGATGTCGTGCCAGCGGGTCAGCGTGCCGCCCCAGTCGAAGATGACGGCTCGCACCTCAACCACCGGTGACGACGGCCGTGATCCGCTCGACCGCCTGTGCGACGGGCACGTCCTCCCTCTCGCCGGAGGCGCGGTCCCGCAGCTCGACCACCCCGTCGGCCAGTCGTCGCCCGACGGTGACGATCGTGGGCACGCCGATCAGCTCGGCGTCCTTGAACTTCACGCCGGGGCTCACCTTGCCGGTCCGGTCGTCGTAGATCACGTCGAGGCCCTTCGCCGAGAGCCCCTCGGCGATCAGCGCGGCCGTCTCGAAGACCTCACCCTCCTTGCCGGCGGCGACCAGGTGGACGTCCGCCGGCGCGACCTCGCGCGGCCAGCAGAGCCCGAGGTCGTCGAGCGTGTTCTCCGCGATCGCCGCGACCGCCCGCGACGGCCCGATCCCGTAGGAGCCCATGGTCACCGTGACCAGCTTCCCGGACTCGTCGAGGACCTGGAGACCGAGCGCCTCGGCGTAATTGCGGCCGAGCTGGAAGATGTGGCCCATCTCGATCCCGCGGGCCGCCTCGAGCGTGCCGTCGCAGCGCGGGCAGGGGTCGCCCTCGCGGACCTCGGCCGCCTCGATCGTGCCGTCGGGGGTGAAGTCGCGACCCACCACCAGGTCGATCACGTGCGAGCCCTCGACGTTGGCACCGGTGACCCACCGCGTGCCCTCGACGATGCGCGGGTCGACGGCGAACCGGATGCCCGACTCACTGTTCAGGCCCAGCGCGGTCGGGCCGATGTAGCCCTTCACGAGGGCGGGGTGGCGCTTCATCTCCTCGTCGTCCATCGGCTCGACCTCGGTGGGCTCGAGCTGGCCGGCCAGCCGCTTGAGGTCGATCTCGCGGTCGCCCGGGACGCCGATGGCGAGCGGCTCGCGCGTGCCGTCGGCGTGCTTGAGCACGACCAGCACGTTCTTGAGCGTGTCGGAGGCGTGCCACTTCCTGTCCTCGCGCGGGAAGGCCTCGTTGAGGTGGTCGACCAACGTCTCGATGGTCGGAGTGTTCGGGGTGTCCTCGGCGTGCGCGGGAGGCACGTCGTCGTACGGGACGGGGTCGGGAGCCCGCACCTCGACCGCCTCGACGTTCGCCGCGTAGTCACAGCTCGTGCAGCGCACGTAGGTGTCCTCGCCGACGTCGGCCTTCGCGAGGAACTCCTCCGACGCCGAGCCACCCATCGCGCCGGACGTCGCCTTGACGATGACGTACTCGAACCCGAGCCGGTCGAAGATCTTGATGTACGCCTCGCGGTGCGCCTGGTAGGAGCGCTCCAGCCCGGCGTCGTCGACGTCGAACGAGTAGGAGTCCTTCATGACGAACTCGCGGCCACGCAGCAGGCCCGCTCGCGGACGCGCCTCGTCGCGGTACTTGTTCTGGATCTGGTAGATCCACAGCGGCAGGTCCTTGTACGACGAGTACAGGTCCTTCACCACGAGCGTGAACATCTCCTCGTGGGTGGGGCCGAGCAGGTAGTCGTTGCCCTTGCGATCCTTGAGCCGGAAGATGCCGTCGCCGTAGTCGACCCACCGATTACTCGCCTCGTAGGGCTCCTTGGGCAGCAGCGCCGGGAACAGCAGCTCCTGGGCGCCCATGGCGTCCATCTCCTCGCGGATGACCTGCTCGATCTTGCGCAGCACCCGCAGCCCCAGCGGCAGCCAGGTGTAGATGCCCGGCGCGGCCCGCCGGATGTACCCCGCCCGGACCAACAGCCGGTGGCTCGACACCTCGGCGTCCGCGGGGTCGTCGCGAAGGGTGCGCACGAACAGGCTGGACATCCGCAGGATCATGGGCGGAAGGCTACTTGTCACGTGGTGCGCGACTCGACCTGGTTATGGACGGCAACCTTTCGCTGCCCGACCACGTCTGAGGGGCGAGACCGGGAAGGCCCCGGTTCACGAGCTCGGGGGAGACACTCATGAAGATCAAGCTGGCCGCTCTCGGAGCGGCCGCCGCGACGGTCGCCGTCCTGACCGGCGGCCTCACCACGCCGGCCGCGTCCGCACCTCAGGACGTCGTCGAGATCCAGCCGTCCACGCTGGCGCGGGGGGCCGATCCGCAGATCGCGTTCCAGGACCGGAAGCGGATCCTGGACGGCGACGTCCGGGTCTACGTCGACGTCAAGAACATGTGGCTGGTGGGAGAATCCGGGGAGGACTACCTGATCCTGACCTGGGGCAGCGGCAATCGATACCAGATCCGCCTGGTCGATCCCGACGGGAACCTGACGCTGCTCCGCCGGGGCGGTCCGGTGCTCGCGAGCGCCGTGCTCTCCGGCGACGGCTCGCGCTTCGCCACGGTCCAGCAGGGCCGTCGCAGGTCGACCGTCCGGGTGTACGACGCCACGGACGGCACGCTGCAGGCCAGCCGCGTCGTGGCCGGTGTGGCCAGCGTGCTCGATCTGGACGACCGGCGGGTCGTCCTCGGCACCTGGGGCCCCAACCGAACTCTGTCCTGGAACACCACCACCGACCGCCGCCGCATCCTTGTGGAGAAGGTCGGCTACGCCGCCTCGATCGAGGCCGACCGGGTCGCCTGGTACACCCGCGACCCGTACCGCCGCGGCCGCAGCGTCGTGGCGACCCTCTCTGACACCGACACCCGACTGTGGCGCTCCCGCTCGCTGCGGGTGGCGGAGTTCTCGGCCGACGGCGGCCATCTCGCGACGATCGCGCTGCTGTCCGACGGCATCGGTCCCAGCGAGGTCCAGGTGCGCGAGGTCGACGGCACGGTCCTCGACAAGTACCGCGCCGTGTGGTTCGGCCGGATCGCGTTCGAGGACTCCGACACGGTGCTCCTCCACGTGTTCGGCAAGCGGAAGGCAGCCATCGTCCGCTGCACCGACGCTGTGTGCGAGCGCGCCTCGCGGCTACGACGCGCTGTCCCGTAGTCGCCCTGACCCACCGCACACCCGCGGCGTGTGCCTGAGAGTGCGCCCTGGCGCACTCTCAGGCACACGAGGCAGGTCGGAAGGCAGGCGTATCAGGGGGTCGGCTCACGGCTCCTGAGCGGCATGGCCCACTCCCTGGATCTGGTGCTCCTCCGTGCCGCGGCCGGCTTCGGCAAGTCCACCGCGCTCGAGGTCGCCCGGCCCCGGGACGGGCTGGTCCTGACGGCCCGAGAGGCGCTCGACTCGTTGCCCGAGTCTCGGTGGCTGGGCATCGACGACCTCCACGAGCTCGACCCTCGCGACCAGCAGGGGTTGCTCGAGGCGGTCGCCGCACACCGGTCCACCACGCACCTGGTCGTCGCCTCGCGCGACCCGCTCCCACCAGTGGCGGCGCGCGAGCTGCGGGGGCGCGAACGCGGTCCCGAAGACCTGTGCCTGTCGCCGTACGACGTCCGCCGCGTGCTGCTGGACGAGTACGGCGTGGCAGACCCGGAGGTCCCGGTCGAGGTCCACGCCCTCACGGCCGGCTGGCCGACCCTGGTGCACCTCGCAGCCGAGGAACTCGCCCGCCGGCCCGACGTCGACGTCCGGTCAGCGCTCTCGTCGCGCGGCGCGCCCGCGACGGGATGGGTCCAGCGCGAGGTGCTACCGACGCTGCGGCCGGACGCGCGACGCCTGCTGGCCGGCCTGGCGGGGCTGGGACCGCTCGCGCCAGAAGTCTTCGATCGGGTCGCCGACGTTCTCGACGTCGGCCCGCGCGACTGGTCCGGCGACCTCACGTCGTTCGGCATCCTCACGCCGTTGCGCGGCCTGGGACGGGACGGACTGGTGGAGATCGTTCCGGTTCTCGCCGACGTGCTCCCTGAGGACGAAGGGCCGTCCGCGGTGACGCTGCGTGCCGCTGCCGGTGCGTTGGCAGGATCCGGTCTGCCGTTCGGCGCCGCCTTGACGTACGTGCGTGCGGGAGACCTGGCCCGGGCGCTCGGACTCGTCGCCGACCGGGGCGAGGAGATGCTGCGGGGCGGGAACGCCGCCGGAGTGATCGAGCTGGTCGCGGCCGCCCCAGACGAGCTCGTGACCGATGCGATCCGGATGACCCTCGCCGACGCGCACAGGATCTGTGGCAACCTCGCCGGAGCCAGCCGCGCCTTCCGACCGCTCGTGGCGGCCGCGGAGGCCGCGGCCGACGCCGGTTGGACACCTGCCCTGGCCGTTCGGGTCGCCGCCGTCGACTACGCCGCCGGCCGCCTGGACAGCGCGCTCCAGACGCTGGCCCGCGGCGAGGCTGCCTCCCATGAGGTCGTCGACGCCGAGCACGACGAGGTCGAGACGGTCGAGCTGCTGTCGTCGCGGGTGCATGTCCTCTGTTCGCTCGGCAGGGGCGCCGAAGCCGAGACCGATGCCGCGGAGGTGCTCGCACGCGCCGAGGTCATCGGCGAACCGCGGGCGGTCGCCGCGGCCCACCTCGCCATGGCCCGCGTCAGCCACGGGGAACGCAAGGAGGCGCACCACGAGTTCGCGCTGCGTGCCGCCACAATCGCGGGTGACGTCATCACCGCCTCCCGGATCCTGGTGAACCAGTCCTGCCGGCTGCTGGCGACCGCGCGCTACGACGACGCCACCCGCGTCGCGCGTGCGGCACTCCAGGCCGCGGACCTGGGCATCTCCACCGGCCGTCGAGCCGCCGCGCTGCACAACCTCGCCGAGGCGCTCATGGAGCGCGGCGAGTACGACGAGGCGAGCTGGCACCTGCTCCGGGCCGTCGCCCTGTGCCGGCGACTCGGCACCGGCCGCACCGCGCTCGGCCTGCTGGGCCTGGCCGAGATCGACCGCCGGCTCGGCCACGACCAGCGGGCGCGGGCGCGCTACCTCGAGGCGGTCGAGCTGGCCCGCGGGTCCGGTGAGACCCAGGTGCTCGTGCCTGCCCTGGCGGGGCTCGCGCGGTTGTGGCCGACGGGGACCGACCGACCTGAGAGCCTCGAGCAGTTGCAGGCCGCCGCCGACGAAGCGATGCGCGAAGCCTCCGGTGAGCATCTCCCCTTCGCGCTCACCGCCGCCGGCTGGGTAGCCCTGCGCCGCGGAGACCACCATGGCGCCCGGGAGCTCGCCCACCGGTCGGTCGCAGCTGCCCGCGCGCTGCAGGCCTACGACCTGCTGGCCGATGCCTTGGAGCTGTCAGCGGCATGCGGTGAGCACGTCGACGACACCCATCGCGACCTCGCCGAGGCGCTGGCCATCTGGAGCGAGGGCGGAGCCAGCCCCGCCGCGGCTCGGGTCGAGGTCCAGATCGGCCGGCTCGACGGCGCCGACGGCACCGAACGCTCCCGCGCCCGCGACGCCGTCCGCACGCTGCAGCGGCTCGGGGTGCGGCACGTCCACGGCCACCCGGTCTCGACCACGGGAGCACCTCCGGTGGCGATCAGCGTCCTGGGCGGTTTCCAGGTCGCCGTGGAGGGTGCCGAGGTGCCGCTGCCTGCCTGGCGCTCGCGCCAGGCCCGGACGTTGGTGAAGATCCTGGCCGGTCGGCGGGGGCGTCCCGTCACCCGCGACTGGCTCCGTGAAGCGCTGTGGCCCGACGACGACCCGAGCAAGACCGGGCACCGACTCTCGGTCCTCCTCACGACGGTGCGCGGTGTGCTGGATCCTGAGCGGCGGTGGCCGAACGACCGCTTCGTCGGCGCCGACCCGAGCGGGGTGTGGCTGGAGCTGGGATCGGTGACCCTGGATCTCGACGTCCTGGTCCGCGACGCGGAGGTCGCCGCGCGGTTGATGGACTCGGGCGAGACCGACCGAGCCGCGGAGATCCTGGCCGACATCGACGCGCGGTTCCAAGGCGAGCCCTTCGACGACGAACCGGGTGAGGAGTGGGCCGACGCAGCCCGCGAGGAGGTCCGGGCCGCCTGGCAACGCTCGGTGCGTCGCCTCGCCGCACTGCGCCGGAAGGCGGGTCGGGTGGGCGACTACCAGGGCCTGCTGGTCCGGCTGCTCGCGGCCGACCGGTACGACGACACCAGCCACCGGCTGCTGGTGGCCAGCCTGGTCGACTCCGGTCGGCACGGCGAGGCCAGGCGTGCGTTCAGCCGGTGGACCGAGGCGATGCGGGAGATCGGCGCCCCAGGACCGGATCCGACGATCCTGGAGCGACGTCCTCGCAGCCGGCCGCTTCCACGCGCGCACGTCCAACCGATGGCGTTGTGACGCGGTACTGATGCGTCCTCGCCACCCTGACTTCTCGCGCCGCACCGGGCGGCGCGGCGGCCGTCGGCCGCACGTTCCAGGAGGAACCATGACACGACTCAGCACAGCCCTCGTCACCGTCGTCCTCGGCCTGCTCGCCGCGCTCGTCGCGCCTCCGCTGCTCGCTGCGGCGCAGGATGCGGGAGCCCAGGGCGACTGCGGCGACAGCGGCACGGCCGTCCACGGCACGCCCGGCGACGACCAGCTCACCGGGACCTCCGGTGACGACCTGATCTACGGCCACGGCGGTGACGACACGATCAACGGTCTCGGCGGAGACGACACGATCGTCGGCGGGAACGGGCGCGACGACATCCGTGGCGGAGGCGGCAAGGACTGCCTCGGCGGCGGCAACGGCAACGACGACGTCAGCGGCGGCGCGGGCGACGACAAGATCTGGGGCGGCGACGGCCGCGACATGCTGCGCGGCGGCAAGGGCAAGGACCACGTCGACGGCGGCAAGGGGCACGACAGCATGCCGGACAAGAGCCAGGACGACACCACGCTCCGGGTCGAGCACTGACCCCCTGGTACCTCAGAACATCACGGTCGCGAACGTGGCCGTCTGCCGGAACCCCACACGGTCGTAGCTCCGGCGGGCGGCCACGTTGTAGTCGTTGACGTAGAGCGACACCACGGGCGCGAGGTCGGCCCGGATCGCCCTGACCACCGCGGCGATGCCAGCGGTGCCGAGCCCCTGGCCGCGACGGTCGGGATCGACGTACACCCCCTGCACCTGCGCAGCGTGCGGCGACAGGCACGCGACCTCTGCCTTGAACACGACCTGCCCGTCCTCGATCCGGGCGAACGACCAGCCGCGCGCCACCAGGTTGCGGACCCGAGTGCGGTAGAAGTCGGCGCCACCGAAGGCCTCCGGGCTGACGCCGACCTCCTCGGTGTACATGGCGACGCAGGCGGGGTACAGCACCTCGGCCTCGTTGAGCGTGGTCCGGCGGACCAAGGGGTCCGGCGCCACCTTCGGATCGGCCGCGATCTCCAGGTGAGGCTGGTTCCAACGCTGGTCACGCGGTGTGCCCCAGGCCTCGGAGACGACGTCCCAGAACGCTCGCACCGCGGGCAGTGGCCCCACGATCGTGGTGGCGGTGCGCGGCCGGGTGAGCGCTCGCTCGGCGAAGGCCCGGGCGTCATCGGCGTCGGCCTGCACCGGCACCAGGTTGGCGCCGACGTGACACGCCGCCCGCAGCTCGCCGTCATCGAACCGGCCCCACACCTCGCCACCCAGCCAGCGCGGCTCCAGGTTCGTGACCCTCGCTCGATGGGCGGCGAAGACGTTGACGACGGGGTCGCGCGCGGCGAGGCGCTGGAACGCGTCGAGGTCGGACGCGCCCAGCACCTTCACTCCGTGACGCGTGCTCAGCACACCCGGAGCCTACGGCGGGCGAGTGCCCCACCGGGCCGGGTCCCGCTGAGAAGTTGTGGGGCGCCGGGTCGGGCACAGTGACCCTCCCTACGAGCTCACCAGCGCTGCGCTAACGCGCCACAACCGCGCGGCTGCGGGCTGGTCGCGGCTCGACGGGGACGACCGGCGGGGACGGCTGTTGCTGAAGTAGCGGCCGGTGACTCCGTCGAGCTGGGCGGCGGAGGCCACATGGATCGAGGTCGCAGCACCCCGCTCGGGCGTCTTCATCAACGGACGCAGGACGGGCACGAGCAGCCGCTGCGTCCGCCCCGGATCCTCGGCCCCGAACGAGGTGCTCACGACGCCGGGATGCACGGCGTTGGCCGTGACCCCGCTCCCGTCGAGCCGTCTGGCCAGCTCGAAGGTGAACAGGACGTTGGCGAGCTTCGACTGGTTGTAGGCGCGGGCGCCGGAGTAGGAGCGCTCCCCCTGCAGGTCCTCGAAGTCGATCCGACCCTGCGCGTGCGCGTGGGAGGCCACGGTGACCACGCGACCCTGGCCGCGTTGCTCCAGACGCGCGAGGAGCAGGTCGGTCAGCAGGAACGGCGCGAGGTGGTTGACGGCGAGCGTCCGCTCCAGGCCGTCGACAGTGCGATGTCGGGTGCTCCAGTAGCCCCCGACGTTGTTCACCAGCACATCGATGCGTGCCAGCCGCAGGAGCGCTTCGTCCGCCAGACGGCGTACCTCCCCTTGTGAGGAGAGGTCGGCCACGAAGACGTCGACGTGCGCCCCGGTTGCGGAGCGGATCTCACGCGCCGCGTCGTCGGCGCGGGCGGCGTCCCTGCCGGTGATCGCGACGTGCGCGCCCATCCTGGCCAGCCCCAGAGCCGTGGCCTTGCCGATCCCGCCGGTGCCACCGGTGATCAGGACGGTTCGGCCGGCCATCGAGGTCATGGTCTTCAGGCGTGCTGTGTCGTCGTAACGGTCACGGGCGGTCCGTCGTACGCCGCGGGCGTGAATCCCTTGGTGAGCAGCCAGACCGCGAGGGTCAGCTCGAAGAGGGCGCCCGGGATGAGGAGCACGAGGCTGAGGGGGAGGCCGAAGAGCTCGGTTGCGGCACCGGTCATGTGGGTCGCGTAGCCGACCAGCCCCAGGACCGCCAGCCACCTCGGCACCAGGCCGGAGCGGTACAGCAGGGCGGCCAGGAAGAGCGCGCCGAAGGCGAGCGAGAGCTGGCCGATCTGGTAGGCCGTCTCGTTCGCGTCGACTGCGAGCGACCCGAGGGACTGGGCGACATCGCCGTCGAGCTGTCCGGCGGCGGCCTGGTCGGCGAGCGGGATGATCATGAGCAGCGCGAGCACCCCGACGGTCATCAGGGCCATCTCGAAGATCATGGTGGCCAGGTAGGCGACCGCAGTGCGCTTGCCGTGACGCTCGAGCACCGGGAAGAAGATGACGGCCTTGCCGATGTCGACGGCAGTGGTCGCGATCATGAGGAATGCGCCGAGCGCGAGGGTGGTCTGCATCGAGCCGACGTCCGCGAGGAAAGTGGGGCCGTCGACCACCGAGCTCACCAGGAGCGATCCGGTCCCGTAGACCAGGAATCCCGCGAGGAACAGCCCTCCGATCAGCCGGGACGACCACATCCGGGACCCCGTCGGCGGATCTGGTTGCTGCGTGATTCCGACGCGGGCCGCGGGCCCGCCGCGGGTCGGTACTGCGGCGCTCGTGGTCACGTGGCTACCTCGTGTCTCGTGTTGGACCGGCGGAGAACCCCGCCGGAGGTGCTCAGATGGTGATGGCGACCTTGCCGCGCACCTGGCCGGCCACCAGCCGTTGCATGGCGTCCGGCACCTGGTCGAGCGGATAGGTCTGGTCGACGCTGGGCGTCACCTGGCCGGCGTCGATGAAGCCAGTGAGCCGCTCCAGGTCGCTGGCTCGCTCCTTGTTGATGAAGTTCGCGAACCGCTGGGAGACGAAGGGTGAGAGCGCGAGCGCACGCAGCGTGCGGTTCATCCCCCCGGTGAGGTCTCCGCCGGCCTCGCCGCCGACGATCACCGCCGTGCCCTTCGGCGCGAGTGCTCGACGGAGCCGCCGCAGCGTGGGGTTCCCGGCGATGTCGAGCACCAGGTCGTAGGGCCCGGTCGCTGCGAAGTCCTCGCTGGTGTAGTCGACGACGTGCTCCGCGCCCAGGGAACGGACCAGGTCGAGCTTGGCCGTGCTGGCAACGCCGGTGACCTCGGTCCCGAGGGCCGTGGCGAGCTGTACGGCGTAGCTCCCGACCCCGCCGGATGCACCGATGACCAGCACCCGCTGGCCGGGCTCGAGGCGACCGTGATCGGTCAGCGCCTGGAGTGCGGTCGCGGCCGAGATCGGGACCACCGCGGCCTGCTCGAACGACAGGCTCGCGGGCTTGCGCGCCAGCTTGTCCTCGGGGGCCACGGCGTACTCCGCGAACGAGCCGCGGCCCACGCCGTACACCTCGTCGCCGACCGCGAACCTGGTCACGCCGGCACCGACGGCGGCGACCGTGCCGGCGAGGTCGCGCCCGGGCACCCGGTCCTTGGGTCCGCGGAGGCCGAGGCCGGCGATCCGCATCAGGTAGGGCTTGCCGGTCATCAGGTGCCAGGTCCCGCGGTCGAGGCCGGCGGCGTGCACCCGGACCAGGACGTCGTGCTCGCCGACCTCGGGTCGGGCGATGCTCGCGAGCCTGAGGACACCGGACTCGCCGTACCGGTCCTGGACGACGGCTCGCATCTCACCGGTGTCCGCGTGCCCACCTCCAGCGGCGGGGGCTCCGGGCTCGGTGGCGGGTCTCATGGCTCTCCTCAGGACGCGGTGTGTCGGTTGCTGTCGTACTTAGTACGGCTAAGGTACCGTACAAAGTACGAACACACCATCGCCGGACCGATTTCTTTGCGAGAGGGGGCCACCCATGGCCCGAGGGTCGACCGAGGACCGGGTGGCACGACCGCGGCTCAGCCGCGAGCGCGTGCTGCGGGGCGCCATGGCCATCGCGGACGAGGGGGGCATCGACTCCCTGACGATCCGGTCCCTCGCACAGGGCCTCGGCGTGAAGCCGATGTCCGTCTACTACTACGTCGCCAACAAGGACGAGATCCTCGACGGCATCATCGATCTCGTCTTCAGCGAGATCGAGCTGCCGGCGGCCGGCGGGGACTGGCGGGTGGAGATGCGCCGGCGAGCAGACTCGACCCGGACCACGCTCCGCTCCCATCCGTGGGCGATCGGCCTGATGGAGTCACGGACCAGCCCCGGTCCCGCCACGCTGCGTCACCACGACGCCGTCATCGCCACCCTTCGGGGCGCGGGCTTCTCGCAGGAGCTGACCGCCCACGCGTACGCCCTGATCGACAGCTACGTCTACGGTTTCGCCCTCCAGGAGATCGGACTGCCCTTCGAGGGCGCTGACACGGTCGCGGACGTCGCGGAGCCGATCATGGAGCAGTTCGCCACGGGCGAGTACCCCCACATGGTGGAGATGGCCACCGACTACTACCTCCGGCCCGGCTACGACTTCGGTGACGAGTTCACGTGGGGGCTCGACCTGATCCTCGACGCACTCGTTCGGCGTCTCGGCTGACGCGGCCGAGCAAGCACGGTCAAGTGTCGGCGTCGCGAGCGTGATGTGCTCGGGACATGACGGACACCAGCCAACGCGTCGCCCTCGTCGCCGGCGCCACCCGCGGCTGCGGTCGCGCGATCGCCGTCGAGCTCGGTCGGGCGGGATTCCACGTGTACGCCACCGGGCGCTCGAGCCGCACGAGCGGGCGTTCCGAGATCGGCCGCCCGGAGACGATCGAGGAGACGGGCGACCTGATCGAGGCGGCCGGCGGTCGTGGCACCGCCCTGGTCGTCGATCACGAGGACAGCTCAGAGGTGGCTGGTCTGGTCGCGAGGATCGAGCAGGAGCAGGGGCGGCTGGACGTGCTCGTGAACGACATCTTCGGCGGCGACCGCTACGCCCAGTGGGAGAAGCCGTTGTGGGAGCACGACCTCGAGGGCGGCTGGCGGATGGTCGGGATGGGAGTGCGCACCCACCTCGTGACCGCGCACCACGCGCTGCCGCTCATGCTGCGGTCGACGACCGCCGCCTCGCCCGGTCTGGTGGTGGAGATGACCGACGGCACGTTCGAGGCGAACCGCGAGTTCCGGGCGGGTGTCGGCTTCTATTACGACTTCGTGAAGGCGTGTGTCCAGCGGATCGTGGTCGGCCTGACCCACGAGCTGCGCGAGCACCCGGTGACAGCGCTCGCGGTCACACCGGGCTGGATCCGGTCCGAGGCGATGCTCGAGCACTTCGGTGTGCGCGAGGACAACTGGCGCGATGCGTTGGACAAGGTGCCGGGGTTCGCGATCAGCGAGTCCCCCGCATACGTCGGGCGCGGGGTCGCCGCGCTGGCGGGTGACCCTGGCCACGGCCGCTGGGCGGGGCAGTCGCTCACGTCGTACGACCTGGCGGCGACGTACGGCCTCACCGACGTCGACGGCTCACGCCCGGACTGCTGGCGGCTGATCGCCGACCACGGGTTCGACCACGGCCACGTGGACGTGACCGGCTACCGCTGACCCACCTCATGACACGGAGACGCTCGCCTGGCCGCCTTCGACGGGATCCATGCCCTCGGCGATCCGCATCGCCTCCTCGATCAGGGTCTCCACGATCTGGCTCTCGGGCACGGTCTTGATCACCTCGCCCTTGACGAAGATCTGGCCCTTGCCATTGCCGGACGCGACCCCGAGGTCGGCCTCGCGCGCCTCGCCCGGGCCGTTGACGACGCAGCCCATGACGGCGACCCGCAGCGGTACCTCGAGGCCGTCCAGACCTGCCGTGACCTCGTCGGCGAGCTTGTACACGTCGACCTGCGCCCGGCCGCACGAGGGGCAGGACACGATCTCGAGTCGGCGCGGCCGCAGGTTGAGCGACTCCAGGATCTGCAGTCCGACCTTGACCTCCTCCACCGGCGGCGCGGACAGGCTGACCCGGATCGTGTCACCGATCCCCTTGCTGAGCAGGGCGCCGAACGCGACGGAGGACTTGATGGTGCCCTGGAACGCCGGGCCGGCCTCGGTGACGCCGAGGTGGAGGGGCCAGTCGCCGGCCTCCGCGAGCAGCTCGTACGCACGCACCATCACGATCGGGTCGTTGTGCTTGACGGAGATCTTGAAGTCGTGGAAGTCGTGCTCCTCGAAGAGGCCGGCCTCCCAGACTGCGGACTCGACCAGGGCCTCGGGCGTGGCCTTGCCGTACTTCTCCAGCAGCCGTTTGTCGAGGCTGCCCGCGTTGACGCCGATCCGGATCGAGGTGCCGTGGTCCTTCGCCGCCTGGGCGATCTGCTTGACCTGGTCGTCGAACTTCCGGATGTTGCCGGGGTTGACGCGGACGGCGGCACAACCGGCCTCGATGGCGGCGAAGACGTACTTCGGCTGGAAGTGGATGTCGGCGATGACCGGGATCTGGCTCTTGCGGGCGATCGCCGGCAGTGCCTCCGCGTCGTCGGCACTCGGGCACGCGACCCGCACGATGTCGCAGCCCGAGGCGGTCAGCTCGGCGATCTGCTGGAGCGTGGAGTTGATGTCGGAGGTGAGCGTGGTCGTCATCGACTGCACCGAGATCGGGTGGTCGCTGCCGACGCCCACCTTCCCGACCTGGATCTGTCGGGTCGGACGGCGCGGTGCGAGCACCGGCGGCGGGGCGGCAGGCATGCCCAGGTCGATCGCGGTCATGCCACCCAGGTTAGCCGTGGGTTTCGAGACGGGCGCTGCGCGCCCTCCTCGACCAACGGGGTCATGACTCGAGACTGAGCGGCACCACGAGGTCCCCGACGATCAGGACCACGCCGAGCACCAGGATCACCGACGCCATCACGTAGGCGATCGGGAGCAGCTTGGCGACGTCGACGTACCCGGGGTCGGGGCGGCCGAGCACCCGTGCGATCCCGCGGCGGATGCCTTCGTACAGGGCACCCGCGATGTGCCCGCCGTCCAGCGGCAGCAGCGGGACGAAGTTGAACATCCCGATGAAGAAGTTGAAGCCGGCGACCAGCAGCAGCAGCGAGATGGTCTTCTCGCGGACCGGGAAGTCCTCGGCCGAAGCCAGCTCACCGGCGAACCGCCCGCCGCCGACGATGCTGACCGGGCTGTCCTTCGCCCGTTCCTCGGCGCCGACGATCGCCTGGGCCACGCCCCACACCTTGACCGGCAGCGTGCCGAGCGCCTGGACCGTGGCGACCGTCATGTGGCCCATCCGGTCGACCGTGTAGAGCACGCCGCCGGTGCGCAGCTCCGCCTCCGGTACGACGCCGAGGAAGCCGACCTGGACCAGCGTGTCGTCGGTGATGCTCGTGGGCCGGAGCTCGACGGTGGTGTTGGTGTTCACCGTCACACGCTCACCATCGCGGAGCACCACGATCTCGGCAGCGCCGTCGTCGTTGCCGCGGATCAGCCGCTGCAGCTGTTCCCAGTCGGTGATCCGCTGACCGTTGAACGCCACGAACCGGTCACCCGGCTCCAGCCCGGCCTCGCTGGCGGGCGTGGGCTTGTCGCGCAGCTCTGCGGCGGTGCAGGCCCGGCCGTCCTCCGCGGCGGGCACGATGCAGGGCGCGACCTCGTCGACCACCGGCTTGACCAGGGCCTCCTCGGGGTCCGGGTTGCCGTAGAGCGCGAAGATCGGGGCGAAGATCAGGAACGCGATCAGGATGTTCACGGTCGGCCCGCCGGCCATGACGATGACCTTCTTCCACCAGGCGAGCTTGTAGAAGAGCCGGTCCTCGTCCCCTGGCTTGATGTGCTCCTCCTCCGCGGCGCGGGCGTCGGAGATCAGCTGGGTGAACATCCCGGTGTTGGAGCGTCGCAGCCGGATCACCCGGTTGCCGTCCTCGTCGAACACGGGGTGCTCGCGGTCCTCGTCGAGCTCGTCGGCGCCCGGGGGCAGCATCCCGACGATCTTCACGTAGCCGCCGAGCGGGATCGCCTTGACGCCGTACTCGGTCTCGCCGACCTGCTTGCTCCACACGGTGGGCCCGAAGCCGATGAACCACTGGGTGACCTTGCCGCCGAACTTCTTCGCCGGGATCAGGTGCCCGAACTCGTGCAGCCCGATCGACGCGAGGATGGCGACCACGAAGATCACCACGCCCAGCGTGTAGTAGACGGCGGTCATGTCGGGTCCTCGGTCGTGGGCTCGATGTGAGCGGCGGCGGTGGTGCGTGCCCACGTGTCGGCGGCGAGGACGCCGTCGACGGTGAGCTGCTCCCTCGAGGGTACGTCGTGCTCCCTCAGCACCGCAGCGACAGTCGGCACGATGTCGACGAACCGCAACCTGCCCTCGTGGAACGCATCCACGCACACCTCGTTCGCCGCGTTGTACACCGCCGGCGCGGTGCCGCCGCGCAGGCCCGCCTCGCGAGCCAGTGCGACGGCCGGGAACGCCTCGTTGTCGAGCGGCTCGAAGCGCCAGTCGGCGCCCTTGCTCCAGTCGATCGGGGTCTCGGCGTCGGGCACCCGGTCCGGCCAACCGAGGCCGAGCGAGATCGGCACCAGCATCGTCGGCAGGCCGAGCTGGGCGACCACGGCGCCGTCGACGAACTCCACCATCGAGTGGATCAGCTGCTGGGGGTGGACGACCACGTCGATCGCGTCGAACGGTACGTCGAACAGCAGATGGGCCTCGATCACCTCGAGCCCCTTGTTGACAAGGGTGGCGGAGTTGGTCGTGATCACCCGCCCCATGGCGAAGTTCGGGTGGGCCAGCGCCTCCTCCGGCGTCACGTCCGCCAGCTGGTCGCGGGTGCGGCCGCGGAACGGGCCGCCACTCGCCGTGAGCACCAGACGTCGTACCTCTCCGGCGGAGCCGGCGCGCAGGCTCTGCGCAATCGCACTGTGCTCGCTGTCGACCGGCACGATCTGCCCTGGTCGTGCCATGTCGTGGACCAGCGGACCACCGATGATCAGGCTCTCCTTGTTGGCGAGCGCGAGCGTGGTGCCCGCCTCGAGCGCCGCGAGCGTGGGCCTGAGCCCGACGGCGCCGGTGATGCCGTTGAGCACCACGTCGGCCTCCATCCTGGCGGCCGCGACGCTGGCGTCCTCCCCCAGCCCCGACACGGACGGGCCGAACTCGGCCACCTGCCGCTCGAAGAGCTCTGGGTTCGAGCCGCCGGCGGTCAGCCCGACGACCCGGAAGCGGTCGGGGTTGTCGCGCACCAGGTCGAGGGCCTGGGTCCCGATCGATCCGGTCGACCCGAGCACCACCACGTCACGTCGCTGCACGCCACCATCCTCGCAGCGTCGCGACCGGCGCGGCTGGACGCCCGGGCTCGAGCTGGCCGGAAGAGCGGACGAAGCCGCCGGGGTCCTCTCAGGCTTGAGCGTCCGCTTCGAGGTCGCGAAGTACTCGGAGCAGGACTCTCTCGACCTGGTGAGGTGCGATGCGCGGTACGGCGGACGTGGTGCGTGCAGCGAGAGCAAGCTCGACGCCGCTCAGGGAGGGGTCTCGTTCGAGGGCCCAACGGGCGGCGTACGTCTTGGACGTGTGCTCACCGGACACCGCGAAGATCCACATCCGACACGCTGTCACCACCATGTGAACCGCGTTCTGGTCGTCGTCGATCCGCTCGAGCCAGGTTCGAAGCCAGGCAGTGCCGTTGGCGCGAACACGGTCCGCTGGTACTTCACCGAGGACACGACGTGGCTCCGGACCCAGGAGCGAGCGTCCGTTGGCCCGGGCCTCGGACAGCTCCGGCCACAGGTCCGGCACACAGCCGTCGCGACCTTCGACCTCCAGCTCCTCGCCTGAGCCTGGCCAGTGCCCGACCATGAGCTCTCTACCGGGGGAATCGGCAGGCGATTCGGCCGTCCGTCGGGTCACGACCAGCAGGTCGACGCCCGCTGCCGGACCCAGGTCGGCGCCGCGAACGGCCTCGACGAGCGCATCGGCCTGGGTCGCCGTCAGGCCGCGCTCCACGACGAGGAGCAGATCAAGGTCACTCTTTCCCGGTCGAAAGTCGTCCATGGTCAGAGACCCGTGGAGGATCGCTGAGACCAAGGTCGCTTGCAGGATGTCAGCGCACGAGTCGGCCAGTTGCTTCACCGCCGCAACTGCTGCCTCCTCGACGCTGCTCATCTCGGCTTCCTATCAGCCGAAGAGCGCCCAACGGAACACACACGCACGTGTCGCGTTGAGGGCGGAGCAGGGTTGCTCACCGGCCACGGCAGCTGTCGCTGCCGTTTGTGTCCAAACGGCAGACCCGGAGATCAGGCCGTGGTCGCGAAGGCCTCCCCGACCACGCCGAACGCCTCGTCGAGCAGGTCGTCGGAGATCGACAGCGGCGGCAGGAACCGGAAGACATTGCCCCAGGTGCCGCAGGTCAGGGTGACGACGCCCGCCTGGTGGCAGGCGGCGTTCACCGCGGCTGCCCGAGCCGCGTCGGGCTCGGTCGTGCCCGGGGTGCACAGCTCGATCGCCATCATGGCCCCGCGACCACGGATGTCCGCGATCACGGGGTGGTTCGCACGCAGCTTCTCCAGGTGGGCAGTCATCTGGGCACCGATCTCGCGCGCCCGCGCGGCGAGGTCGTGCGTGCGCATCTCCTCCAGGGCGCCAAGGGCCGCGGCGCACGCGATCGGGTTGCCGCCGTAGGTGCCGCCGAGGCCGCCGGCGTGGACGCTGTCCATCAGCTCGGCGCGGCCGGTGACCGCGGCCAGCGGGAGCCCGCCGGCGATGCCCTTCGCAGTGGTGACCAGGTCAGGGACGACCCCCTCGTGGTCGCACGCGAACCAGTCACCGGTGCGGCAGAAGCCCGACTGGATCTCGTCGGCGACGAACACGACACTGTTCGCGCGGCACCACTCGGCCAGCGCGGGCAGGAACCCGGGAGCGGGGACCACGAAGCCGCCCTCACCCAGGATCGGCTCGATCACGACGCACGCGAGGTTGTCGGCGCCGACCTGCTTGTCGAGCACGTCGATCGCGCGAGCGGCCGCTGCCTCGCCCGACAGCCCGTCGCGCAGCGGGTACGACAGCGGCGCCCGGTAGATCTCTCCGGCGAACGGACCGAAGCCGTGCTTGTAGGGCATGTTCTTCGCCGTCATCGCCATCGTCAGGTTGGTGCGACCGTGGTAGGCGTGGTCGAACACCGCGACCGCGTCCCGCCCGGTCGCGACGCGACTGATCTTGACGGCGTTCTCGACCGCCTCGGCGCCGGAGTTGAAGAGCGCCGACTTCTTGGCGTGGTCGCCGGGCGTCACCTCCGCCAGCGCCGCGCAGACATCCACGTAGCCGTCGTACGGCGTGACCATGAAGCAGGTGTGGGTGAACGCGTCGACCTGCTCGTGCACGCGCCGGGCGACTGCGGGGGCGGCGTTCCCGACCGACGTGACGGCGATGCCCGACCCGAGGTCGATCAGGGAGTTCCCGTCGGCGTCGACGATCACGCCACCGCCCGCGGCGGTCACGAAGACCGGCAGCACGGTGCCGACCCCGTCGGCGACATGGGTGCGCTTGCGCTCCAGGGCGGCGACCGAGGCCGGCCCCGGGATCTCCGTGACGAGGCGGCGCTGCTGCGGCAGGGCGGGTCCGCCGGTAGGCGATGTCATGTCAGCTCCTTCATCCCCCACGGCGAGCCGTAGGCGGTCAGCAGGTCGAGGAACGGCACGGCGTCGAACGCCTCGGGCCCGAGGACTCCCGAGCCCGACCAGGTGCCGTTCGCCAGCAGCTCGAGGGCGATCACGGGGTTGACGGCCGTCTGCCAGACGACGCACTGGTGGCCGTACTCCGTCATCGCCCAGTCGTTGTCGACGACGTGGTAGAGGTACGTCGAGCGGGGCCGGCCGTCGGTGCCGGTACCGGTCACCCACAGTCCCGCGCAGGTCTTGCCCGTCATCCGGGGGCCCACGGTGGCGGGGTCGGGCAGCACCGCCGCCACGACGTCACGCGGGCTCACCTCAACACCCTTCACGCGCACCTTCTCGGTGCGGTCGAGGCCGAGGGTGTTCAGCACCTTGAGGATGTTGATGAACTCGTCGCCCAGGCCGTACTTGAACGTCACCCGCTTGCAGTCGACCCAGCGCGGCATGAGGAGCACCTCCTCGTGCTCGACGTTGACGCACTCCACCGGACCGATGCCTTCTGGGAAGTCGAACACCTCGGGCTCGCTGAACGGCTCGGTGGTGAACCAGCCGCCGTCGACGTCCACGCTCGCGCGCTCCCAGATCACCGGCGGGTTGAGGCACTCCTCGATCGTGGTCCACATCGAGAACGACGGCGCGAAGATCTCGTTGCCGTCGTCGTCGGTCACGACCAGGTTGGCGCCGTCCCGGGTGCCCAGCTCGTCGATGTCGGAGAA
>NZ_DASUTK010000007.1:0-5098 GCF_036374615.1 Nocardioides sp. | reverse complement strand
GCCCTGGCGCACTCTCAGGCACACGCCGAATCTTCAACGCTTCCAGTGGCGCGTAGTCTGGAGGTCATGGTCACCTTGCGCCGTGGGCGCTCAGCGAGCACGACGTGAGTGAACTCGGGAACACCCAGGACATATCCCCAGACGTATCCGAGGACGTTTCCACAGACGTGGCCCATGCGGCGTGGGCGGGCGCGGCTCGCGAGCTGCTGATCGGCACCGCCGGCCGCTACCACCAGGTGATCACGGTCAAGGACCTCGCCGCCGGCGCGCAGGAGCGGACCCACCTCACCTCGACGCGGCGGACCCACCAGTGGATCGGTGACGTGCTCGACCTGGTGGCCGCGGAGTGTGCTGAGCGTGGCGAGCCCAACCTCACCTCGCTGTGCGTGAACGCGGAGGGCGGCGTCGGCGCGAGCTATGCCCGGTCAGTGACGGCCGCCACCGGCCAGGAGCCCGCCGATCCGGATGCGCATGCTGCGACCACGCGGCTGGCCTGCTACGTGCACTTCGACGCCACCGGGCTTCCTGCCACCGGCGGGGTCGCCGTCCTCACGCCCAAGCTGTCCGCGAGCCGGTCCCGGCTGCGCAAGGCCGCGCTGGACGCGCGCGCGGTCGATACCTGCCCGCGGTGCTACATCGAGCTTCCCGCCCAGGGCGGGTGCAACAACTGCGACTGACGGTCCCCGGGACCGACGGGGTCGCTTCGACGAGCTCGCCGCGGCGCACGCTGCTGGTCGTCCTCTTGGTGTCGCTGGCAACGCCGGGCCTGGCCTGTCAGGCCGACGACGTCCGCGAGCCGCCGCAGCCGCGGAAGGTCACGGCACCCGAGCGCGCGCCGGCGTACGACGCCGCGGTGGAGCCGGCCCAGGCGGTGTTGTCACTGGTGCCACAGTCGGCCGACGTCGTGACGGTGGTCGACTGGGACCGGGTGCGCGCCCAGCTAGGGGTCCCGGAGCTCACCAGCGAGGACCTGATGACCGACCGGCTCGACTTCTGGGAGCGAGCCTCGACCGAGGCGGTGCTGCTGACCGACGGGCTGCTGCGCGAGGAGTCCTCGACGTTCGAGCTCGACTACGGGTTCACCCAGGACGATGTGGACTGGGAGGCCCGGTGGACCGGGGAGGACGGCCCGGGCTTCGTGCTGGCGTTCCGGCCCGACCTCGACCTCGCCGGAGTCCGACGCGCCGTGCGGGACGGGGTCGGTCCGCTCGACGGTGCCACCGTGGACCGTGCGAACACGCTGCTGGTCGCGGGCGGGGCGGAGACCGACGTATGGGCGAGCGAGGAGACCTGGTCGGCGTTGGTGCGCGAGCCGGCCGCCGCGACGTACCTCCATCGGGACTGCATCCCGCTGAACACCGCTCTCGGGCCGGACGCCGACGCCGAGGACCAGCAGGCGCTGCTCGCCGAGCACCCGGTGACGACGCTCGACGCCCTGAGCGGATTTGTAGTCTCCTACGGCGACCACCAGGCGACCGTCCGGGTCGAGCCCGGCCGCTCGGACCTGTTCGAGAGGCTGCGGATGGGTGAGGCCTGGCCGACCGGTGAGTTCGCGACGACGTACGTCAACGGCGCGGCGGACCCCTCCACGGGTCGGATCGGCTTCACCCTGCCCCGGCCGGTGGACGCTGCGGGACTCGCACTGCTGGAGGAGCTCCCGTTCGGGGTGTGCAACGAGGTCGTGCCGATCGACGAGCCCACCGGCCTGTGAGCGAGGTTGTCCCCAGCTGGGGAGCAACCTGTGGAGAACTACCACGATGTAATTCTCCACAGTCTGGTGCACAGTTGTTGAGGAGCGAGCGGCCAGCAGGTCGCTCGGAACGCGCGGCTCGATGAGGAGGCGTCAGGCCAAGACGGAGACACTGATCACCAGCGCGACCACCAACGCCACCGCGATCAGTCCGAGGCCGGCGAGCTGCCAGGTGCCGCGCCGCTCGCGGGGCGAGTAGACGAGCACGAGTGCGATCAGGACGCCGCCGACGAATCCGCCCACGTGGCCCTGCCAGGAGATGTTGGGGAACGCGAAGGTGATGACCAGGTTGAGCAGCAGCCACATCCCGATCTGCTGCACGTTGCCGCCCACCTTGAAGGCGACCACCAGCAGCGCACCCATCAGACCGAAGATGGCACCGGACGCGCCGTGGGTCCCGCCGTACTCAGGACCGGCGAAGAGCACCAGCACCGAGCCGGCCAGCCCGGAGAGGAAGTAGAGCGCGAGGAACCGGAGGCGGCCGATCGCCATCTCGAGCTGGGGTCCGAGGAACCACAGCGCGAGCATGTTGAAGGCGATGTGCCAGACCGCGACGTGGGTGAACATCGAGGTCACGACCTGCCAGTACGCCCCGTCGGAGAAGCCCGGCAGTAGAAGGCCACCCATCGGGCAGGACAGGTCGGTCGTGTCGTAGCCGCCCTGCGGCCCCACCAGGCACAGGCCCATGGGTCGGAGCGCCAGCCAGTCGAAGAGCCGGCTGCTCGAGCCGCCGGTGGCCGTGATCGCGATCCACACCGCGACGTTGGTCGCGATCAGCACCATCGAGGTGAGCGCGGGGTTGCTCGAACGGAGACCGCCGTACGCCGTTCGCCGCTGACGCGTCGTCTTGGTTCCCTCCGCCACGCACGACGGGCACTGGAAGCCGACCGCGGCGTCGCGCATGCAGTCGGGACAGATCGTCCGGTCGCAGCGCTGGCAGCGGATGTAGGACTCCCGGTCGGGGTGCCGGTAGCAGGTCGGCACCCCCGTGCCGGGTGTCTGTGACGACGGGGGGTTGGTGCTCAGGAGCCGCTGACCTCGACGGACTCGATGACGACCTGCTCGACCGGCCGGTCCCCGGCACCCGTGCGGGTCGCGGCGATCGAGTCGACGACGTCGCGGGAGGCCTGGTCGGCGACCTCGCCGAAGATCGTGTGCTTGAAGTTCAGCCACGGGGTCTGGCCGACGGTGATGAAGAACTGGGAGCCGTTGGTGCCCGGGCCGGCGTTCGCCATCGCCAGCAGGTAGGGCTTGTCGAAGACCAGCTCGGGGTGCGGCTCGTCCTTGAAGGTGTAGCCCGGCCCGCCGGTGCCGGTGCCCAGCGGGCAGCCGCCCTGGATCATGAAGCCCGGGATCACCCGGTGGAACGTGAGTCCGTCGTAGAACGGCCCGCTGCGGTCGGTTCCGGCGTCGTACTCCTTGGACCCGTCGGCGAGCCCGGTGAAGTTGGCGACCGTCTCCGGCGCGTGGTTGGGGAAGAGGTTCAGCGCGATGTCGCCGTGGTTGGTCTTGAGGATCGCCTGGTCGGCCATGGTCCGCCTTCTGTCCGGGGTCTGCTGCAGCGTCGATCCTCCCAGATCGCACCTAGTCGTCACATTCCAAGGGGTGATGCCGGGCTCCGGCCCTGGGAATGTGACGTCCGGACCGTCTCACTCACCCACAGGGGTGGCTGGCCCTCGCTTGGCCGGCATGGTCGAATGGGGGTACGCGAGCGAGAGGAAGATTCCCTGATGGGCATCCGGAAGAACAAGAGCCTCGTCGAGCAGGCGACCGACTACGTCGAGCAGGTCGTTGAGCAGGCCAAGCCCCACGTCGAGCACGCCGTCGACACGGCGCGGGAGCGCGCCGTACCGCTGCTGCAGGATGCCCGCGACAAGGCGGGTCCCAAGATCGCTGACGTGCGCGACAAGGCGAAGCCCGTGATCGCCGACGGCGCCGCGCGTGCCGCGGAGAAGGCAGCCCTGGTGGCCGAGGTCGCGTCGCAGAAGGCGAACGAGAGCCGGGACCTGGCGGCGGCCAAGGCCGCCGAGGTCAAGGGTGAGAAGCCGAAGAAGAAGCGTCGTCTGCGCACGTTCGTCCTGTTCAGCGGCCTCGCGGCCGCCGCGGCGTTCGTCGCCACCAAGCTCAAGGGCAAGCAGGAGAGCCAGAACTGGCAGTCGTCGTACACGCCGAGCCCGCCGCCGGCACCCGCGCCCGCGCCGGCCGACGTGGCCGATGACGTGGGCGGGTCCTCGCCCGACGAGGCGCTGGCCGACGCAGCCGAAGAGCCGCATTCCGCCACGACCCCCGACGAGCCTGCCGAAGAGGTCGAGGTCGACGAGGACGCGTCGTCGAAGAAGTGACGGGCTGACCGAGCGGACTTCGTGCGCGAGTCCATGACTGCGGGGTCGATGGTTCGCGCGCGAAGTCGCTGGTTCCCCGCCTGAGCGGGGAACCCCCACGGCGCGTCAGCGCGCCAGGTCCTCCGACCGGTGGTCCTCGATCCACGCGTCGATCCGCTCCCACCAGCCGAAGAGCCACTCGATCCGCTCCTCGCGACCGGCGGGGATCTCCTCTCGCGGCACCTGCCACCAGCGCATGATGATCCGCTTGTCCATCGGCAGCTCGCGCCAGACGTCGCCGACGGTCAGCATGTGGTCGAGCCCGGTGTGGGCCACCAGCACCACGTCGGCATCGGGGGCGCCGTCGAGCGCGGCGAGGAACCCGCCGGGACGCGGGGCCAGGACGTGGGTCATCGCCTCGGCGCGGTTCGCCATCTTCTCGAGCCCGAGCTTGCGGAGCCGCTCGATGCCCCGCTGCCGGCGTGCCGGCGTGAAGTTGCCGCCCTCGGGGAAGATCACGAACGCGTCGTTCTCGTCGAGGCCGTGCGCCAGCTCCTGGATGTGGTGCTCGATGTCGCCGCCGCGGGGGTCGATGAAGCGGGCGGGGAGGCGGTTCAGCACGACGTCGATCGCGGGGTCCCACGCCAGGGTGTCCTTGAGCACCACCCGGGGCTCGCGGCCGTACCAGTGCATCAGCGCGTGGATCAGCGTGAACGAGTCACCGGGCCCGGCGTGGCGGCAGGCGACCAGGATCGGGACGCCCGGGTGCGCGTCGGGGGTCGGCCCGTCGGTCTCGATCCGCAGCGCGAGCACCCGCTTGGCCTCGCGGAAGAACACCCACATCAGCCCCTGCACCAGGTCGTAGTGGATCCCCTCGAAGTACGGTGTCCGCACCCGGCGGCCGAGGCCCGAGGAGAACCAGAGGCCCCACAGCACCAGCAGCAGCAGCGCCTCGCAGGTTGCGTAGAGGATCACGATCCACAGCAGGCGCAGCGCCCGCCACCGACCGGGCAGCACGGGAGAGACC
>NZ_DASUTK010000006.1:0-6055 GCF_036374615.1 Nocardioides sp. | reverse complement strand
CGCACGACCCCCTGGCCTGCGCCGGTTCGGTCTTGCGAGATGCGGGCGTAGATCGCCACCGCTGATCTGGTCTTCACAGGGGGTGACATTAACGCATCGTCGGCAAGACGACGCTCCTGAACTGCCTGGCCGCCGCCATCCCCGGCGGCGAGCGGGTCGTGACGGTCGAGGAGGTCTTCGAGCTCCGCTTTCCTCACCCCGACTGGGTGCCCATGCAGACCCGCCAGTCCGGGCTGGAGGGCACCGGCGAGATCACGCTGCGCCAACTCGTGAAGGAGAGCCTGCGGATGCGGCCGAGCCGGCTGATCGTGGGGGAGGTGCGGTCCGAGGAGTGCATGGACCTGCTCCTGGCGCTCAACGCCGGGTTGCCGGGCATGTGCACCATCCACGCCAACTCCGCACGCGAGGCGCTGGTGAAGATGTGCACCCTGCCGCTGCTCGCGGGCGAGAACATCTCCGCCCGGTTCGTCGTGCCGACCGTCGCGGCCAGCGTCGACCTGGTCGTCCACCTCGGGCTCGACCCGCGTGGCGGACGGCATGTGCAGGAGATCGTGGCCGTGCCAGGTCGGGTCGAGGCCGACGTCATCGAGACCGAGGCGGTGTTCGAGCGGGTCGGTGGCGAGCTGCGTCGTGGGCCGGGCGTGCCGCCTCGGCGGGAGCGGTTCGACCGGCTCGGGATCGACGTCGCCGGTCTGCTCGGGGGTCCTTGATGGGAGCGGTGGTCGGTCTCGGCGTCGGCGTCGGGCTGTTGCTGGTGTGGTCGGCCTTCGCGCTGCCACCGACGCAGCGGCGGGATCGCCCGGGTCGGCTCCGCGGAGTGCTCGCGGAGGCCGGTCTGGAACACGTCGGTACGTCGAGCGTGGTGGCGATGTGCGTCGTGCTGGCGGTCGGCGTCGGGTCGGTGATCCAGCTTGTCACCGGTACGCCGCCGATCGCGGTGTGCTTCGCCATGATCGCCGGCTACACACCGGTCGGCGTGGTGCGTTCCAGGGCGCGGCGGCGCACCCGGGAATTCGCCGAGGTCTGGCCGGAGGCCGTCGACAACCTCGCCAGCGCCGTACGCGCCGGGCTCTCGCTGCCGGAGGCCCTGGGAAACCTGGGCGTGCGGGGACCCGAGCCGCTCCGGGCGGCGTTCGACGCTTTCGCCACCGACTACCAGCTGTCGGGAAGGTTCGGCGACTGCCTCGATCGGCTGAAGGAACGGCTCGCCGACCCCGTCGGCGACCGGGTCGTCGAAGGACTGCGGGTCGCGCGCGAGGTCGGCGGTGGTGAGCTCGGCCGGCTGCTGCGGAACCTGTCGGGGTACCTCCGCGACGAGGCGCGCACCCGCTCAGAGATGGAGGCGCGGCAGGCCTGGACCGTCAACGGCGCGCGACTCGCGGTGGCTGCTCCCTGGGCGGTGCTGCTCTTCATGACGGGTCAGGGCGAGGTCATCCAGCGCTACAACTCGTCCGCCGGGGTGGCGGTGCTCGCCGGCGGTGCCGCGGCCTGCCTCCTCGCCTACCGGCTGATGATGCGGATCGGACGGTTGCCCGTCGAGCGGCGGATCCTGTCGTGACGCAGCCGTGGTGGGGCGCGCTGCTCGGACTGACCTTCGCGGGCGGACTCCTGCTGGTCACAGCGCGGGTCGCCGCGATCCGCCGGCCACAGCTGTCGTTGCGCGTGCTGCCGTACCTCCGCGACCTCCCCGCATTCGCCCGCGCACCCGGTGCCGCGCCGGCCACCGCCGACGGTCTGGTCGGGGCGCTGCTCCGGCCGGCAGCGGACGCCGTCGAGCGGGTGCTGGGCGGTGCCGAATCGGTCCGGCGCCGGCTCGAGCGCGCGGCCCTCGACATGAGCGTGCACGACTTCCGGGTCCGCCAGGTCGTGTGGGGCCTGGTCGGGTTCGCCATCACCGCGGCCTACGCCGTTCTGCAGTCGCTCTCCGGCAGCGCCGACCTGTTCATCTCGGTCCTGCTGTGCGCGCTCGGCTTCGTGCTCGGCGTGATCCTCCGCGACTACCACCTCACCGGCCAGGCGCGTGACCGCGAGCGTCGGATCCTGTTGGAGTTCCCGGCCGTGGCCGAGCTTCTCGCGCTGGCGGTCGCGGCCGGCGAGGGCCCGGTGGCCGCCCTGGACCGCGTCGTACGACGAAGCGGCGGTGAGCTCTCCCGCGACCTGGCCCGGGTGCTGGCCGACGTTCGCACCGGCGTGCCGGTGGGTGAGGCCTTCGACCAGTGGGCGATCCGGTCCGGCCAGCCGCTGGTCGCGCGGTTCGCACAGGGCATCGCGGTCGCCGTCGAACGAGGCACACCACTGGCGGACGTCCTGCACGCGCAGGCCGCGGACGTGCGAGAAGCCGGCCGCCGCGAGCTGATCGAGGTCGCCGCGCGCAAAGAAGTGCTCATGATGGTGCCGGTCGTGTTCCTCATCCTTCCGGTCACCGTGTTCTTCGCGTTCTGGCCCGGCGTCGTGGGCCTGTCCCTGACCACCCCCTGACTGCCCGAGACCATAAGAGAAGGGAAGTGACATGGAGCCGATCGGCGAGTGGCTGACCCGGTGCTACGTGTGGTTGACGCTCCCGCGCGAGCGCGACGACCGAGGCGACGTGCCCGGCTGGGTGCTGATCACAGTGATGACCGCGATGCTGGTCGGCGTCATCTACGCCGTCGCTAAGGACCAGCTGCGCGACCTGGTCCGCGATGCCCTGCGGAAGGTCAGCTGAGCCGTGCGGCGCGGCGACCGTGCGGCGCGCGGGTCCGCAGTCGTGGACTTCGTGCTGGTGCTGGTCGTCCTGATCCCGCTGTTCCTCGGCATCCTCCAGGTCGCGCTCGTGATGCTCGTACGCAATACCCTGGCCAACGCCGCCGCCGAGGGCGCGCGGCACGCCGCGTCGTTCGACCAGGGCCTGGCCGACGGCGAGAGACGGACCCGTGAGCAGATCCGCGGTGCTGTATCGGGCCGGTTCGCCCGTGAGATCGACGCCCACATGGTCAGTCTCGACGGCCGGCCCACCGTCGAGGTCGTCGTACGCGCCACCGTGCCGGCGCTCGGCCTCGGCGGTCCGGGGGTGTCGCTGGAGGTCGCGGGCCACGCCGTGGAGGAATCACCGTGAGGCGACCGCCCCGCTCCGAGGACGGCTCGGCGGTGGTCGAGCTGGTGTGGCTCGGCCTGCTGCTGCTGGTCCCGCTGCTGTGGATCGTGCTGTCGGTGTTCGAGGTACAGCGCGGCGCGTTCGCGGTCACCTCCGCCGCCCGTTCCGCTGCTCGGGCCTACGCGCTGGCCGGATCCGAGGCAGCCGGGCAGGTGCAGGCGCGGGCTGCGATCCGGCAGGCGCTTGACGACCAGGGCGGTGAGGAACGGGATTTCCGGTTCACCGTCTCTTGCAGCGGGCCGTGCCACGAAGCGGGTTCGGTGATCACGGTCCGGGTCTGGCACGGCGTGGAGCTGCCGCTGCTGCCGGCTGTCCTGGGCGGCGACGCGCCCAGCTTCCGACTAGACGCGACCCACACCGTGCCGATCGGCCGCTTCCGGGACACCCCGTGAGGCGTGGGGAGTCGGGTCAGACAACGCTGCTGATCGTCGGGCTCGCCGTGGTGCTGCTGATGGCGATCGCGGCTGTGGTGGACGTGACGGCGGCGTACCTCCAACGGCAGGCCCTGATCACCGTCGCCGACGGCGCGGCGCTGGCCGGTGCCGACGCAGGGTCGGTCAACGAGCCGGACCTGTACGGCGACGGCATCGGCGACGCGCCACGCCTGGAGCAGCGACGAGCCGCCGCCCGCGAGGCGGTGGCGGACTTCCTCAGGTCGACCGGCGCGTACGGCGAGCACCCCGGCCTCAGCTTCGGGGTGCGGGTCGACCCCGCGCGGGACAGCGTCGTCGTCACCCTGCGGGCGCCCCTCGACCTGCCGCTCACCGTCCCCGGGTCCCCCGAGCGGGCCTCCATCTCGGCGTCGGGTGCCGCGACGGTGGTGCTCGATGACTGATGATGGCAGTGCCCTGCGAGCACTCTCTTGGCCCCGCGAGGACCCCGGGTGCCGGTCCGCTCTACGTTTCGCATGCGACACGCCGGGCGAAACTTGGCGAACGCAGAGCCGGTGTCGCCAGCGCGATGCCCTCGCAACGACCGAGGCGAGAATGGCCATCACGTCGATGCGCCGCGTGGATCGATGCCTGCCCGCATCGCAGCCGCCAACGCAGGGTTGGCGTGGACGTCGGACGGGTCCTCGAGGCCTCGCAGCACGGCCTGGACATCGACGTCCGGCTTGTCCTGGCTGAGCTTGGCCTTCGCGTCGACCCGGACCGGCGTCAGCCGGAACCCGACCACGGCAGGCGCCAGCTTGTGCGCGTAGTCCGCGACGTCCGAGGTGCGGAAGGGCTCAGGGCGCGCCTGTTCGAAGTGGTCGACGGTGCGCTCGAGGACGTCGTACGTCGCCTCCGCGTCCAGCACGGTGAGCCGGCCGTGGAGGTGGGCGGTGACGTAGTTCCAGGTGGGGACGTACGGATCGCCGACGTACCAGCCGGCGCTGATGTAGCCGTTCACACCCTCGATGATCACGACGGCGTCGCACTCGCCGACCTCGTGCTCCTCGGCGTCGGTGCGGGCGACGTGGCCCAGGATCTCGACGCCGTCGGCGTCAGGCGCCGGGAGCACGGGAAGGGGTGAGACGACCAGACCGTTCGACGTGGCACTCACCAGCGTCGCCCAGGGGTGGTCGGCGACGAGCTGCAGCAGGTCGGCGTCCGTGCCTGGCCAGGCGTACTCGGGCCGGCGGAGCATCAGGCTCGCAGCCGCTGGTGGCGGCTGACGTCGAGGGCCATCGTCACGGTGAACGCCGTGAGCAGCAGCGCGGCGAGCACGACGACGAGGGCCTCGCTCGAAACGGTCTCGCGGGCGACGAGGACGCCACCGACGCCCAGCACGACAGCCACGCCGATCGCGATCTTGGGATCGTCACCGACGATGAAGTCGTACCAGAAGCGGCCGAAACCGCGGAGGAAGCGGACGATGGGTTGCACGATCAGACCTCCAGGTGGGACGAGACGTCGACCGGACCGGCCGTGCGGAGCCGGCTCCACCGCCACACCATCGCACGCGACACGGCCAGCCAGGCCAGCAGGAGCAGGGGGAGGGCCAGGTCCTCGCCGGGCCACTCGAGCGGCTCGGTCGACGCGCTGAAGATGCCGAGACCCTCGAGCGACCAGTACGTGCCGAACGTCGCCAGCAGCAGCCCGACGACGTACTTGAGCGTGTTCTCGGGCACCTTGGTGAGGGGCTTGTGGACCGCCGCGCCGAGCGCGAGCACCACGACGGCGGCGACCAGAGCCGATGTCACGGCCACCCCCATGCTGTTCGCGCTGAGCCCGAACGTGATGACGATGAAGACGATCTCCACGCCCTCCAGGAAGACCCCCTTGAAGGAGACGACGAACGCGAACCAGTCCAGTCCGAGCCGGCTGTCGACGCCCGCGTCGCGGGCTGCGGCGGTGGTGGCGCGGAACTCCTCCTCCTCGTCGTGCAGCGACTTCAGGCCGCTGGAGCGGAGCACCGCCTTGCGCAACCACTGCAGCCCGAATACCAGCATCAACGAGCCGACGACCAGCTGGAGGGCGGCTTCCGGCAGCCAGGTGGCCAAGGAGTAGCCGGCAACAGCAGTGAAGACGGTGAGGGCGAGGAGCGCCGCCACGACGCCGGCGAGCGTCGAGCGCCACCCGCGGGTCAGGCCGATCGCCAACACGATGGTCAGCGTCTCGACCAGCTCGACCACGGCAGCGATGAAGACCGTGATCGCGAGGGCCCATTCGGCGGAGGTGAGCACAGGCAGTTCCTGTTCGGTGGGAGAGCCGGGCACGGCGAGCCAGGCTCGCCGCGCCCCATCGTCGTCACCGACCGTGCGGGGGCGGCATGTGGCAGACGCCAAAGTTCCACAACGGCCCTTGTACGCGTTCGCGATGGAGCTGATGCTGACCGGAGACCAGATCTGCGCCGACGACGCGGCACGGATCGGGCTGGTCAACCGAGTGGTGCCGCCCGGCACGGTCCTGGACTCGGCGCGGGCGATGGCGCGGATGC
>NZ_DASUTK010000005.1:0-7795 GCF_036374615.1 Nocardioides sp. | reverse complement strand
CACCGGACCTGAGCTGCTCCGCCACCCGACGACCCGGTGGTCGCTGGAGCGGCCACCCTTCGGACTCGAGTCGAGCGTGCCCGGCGTGTTCGTGGCCGGGGACGTGCGGCAGGACTCCATGAAGCGGGTTGCCTCCGCCGTGGGTGAGGGCGCCATGGCCGTGCACCTGGTCCACCGCTACCTGGCGACGATCTGATGACGCCATGATCACCCTCGACGACGTCCGCGGCTTCCCGCTCTTCGACGGTGTCACCGACGCCCAGGTCCAGGCCCTCCTCGACGGCGGCGACGAGGTCGAGATCGTCCCTGGCGAGGAGCTCTTCCACGAGGGTGACCTCGCGGCGTACTGGTGGGTGCTGGTCGACGGGTCGGTCGAGCTCGCGCGCCACGCCGGCCGCGACGAGACCGTCGTGGGCCGGATCGACGTGCCCGGCCGGTGGGCCGGCGGCTTCCTCGCGTGGGACGAGCACGGCACCTACCTCGCGACCGGCCGAGGTGCCGAGCCGGGACGGATGCTGAGGGTCCCGGCCGACCTGCTGCGCAGCCAGATGCAGGAGTGGTTCCCACTCGCGGTGCACCTGATCAGCGGCCTGTTCCACACCGCGCGGTCGATCGAGTCGACGGCCCGTCAGCGCGACGCGCTGGTCAGCCTCGGAACACTCGCCGCCGGGCTCGCGCACGAGCTGAACAACCCAGTCGCGGCGGCCGGCCGCGCGGTGGACTCCCTCGACGAGACCTGCGCGTCTCTGCTCGACTCCCTCGGCGACCTCGCCCGAGGGGACCTGACCGCGGCCCAGTTCACCGAGCTGGACGGCCTGCGCCGATCCGTGGCCGCACCGGCCCGGGCCGCGGACCCGCTGGCGGCGGCGGACGACGAGGAAGCGGTCGCCGCCTGGCTCGAGGCTCGCGGCGTCCCGTCTCCCTGGCGGCTGGCCGGGTCGCTGACCGCGGCCGGCGTCGATGCCGAGTGGTGTGCGCGGGTCGAGGGCGTCGTACCCCCCGGGGCGCTGGCGCCGGCGTTGACCTGGGTGACCAGCGCGCTCACCGCGCACCGGCTGCTCGGCGAGGTCCGAGAGGCGACCGGCCGGGTCTCCGACCTGGTCTCGGCCGTGAGGTCCTACACGCAGATGGACCGCGCGACCCTGCAACCGGTCGACGTGCGCGAGGGGCTCGAGAGCACCCTGACGATGCTGGGCCACAAGCTGCGCCAGGCGGGCGTCACGGTGGTCCGCGAGTACGGCGACGACCTGCCGCAGATCGACGGCTACGCCGGGGAGCTGAACCAGGTCTGGACCAACCTGGTCGACAACGCCATCGACGCGATGACGGACGGCGGGACGCTCACGGTCGCCGCGTGCACCCGCGACGGCTCCCTCGTGGTGGAGATCCGCGACACCGGGCACGGCATGCCTCCCGAGGTCGCGGCGCGCGCGTACGACACCTTCTTCACCACCAAGGACGTCGGTCGCGGAACCGGCCTGGGGCTCGACATTGCGCGACGGGTCGTCGTCGACCGGCACCGAGGGGAGATCGAGATCGACACTTCCGACGCCGGCACGACGCTGCGGGTGTCACTCCCCCTCCGCTGAGCTCACACCCGGATGAATGTCACACTCCCCGGCCCGCCCGACGGGCCTCGCGGGGAGTAGCGTTTCTGGTCGTGGCAACGCACATCCCTCCCAAACCCCTGGTCAAGGGTGCGCACTCGACCCGCTCGACCATCGCGCTGAAGATGCTGATGGCGGTGAGCGGGATCATCTTCATCGGCTTCGTGCTCGTCCACATGTACGGCAACCTGAAGGCGTTCGCCGGGCATGACGCCTTCAACGAGTACGCCGAGCACCTGCGTGAGATCGGCGAGCCGATGCTGCCGCACAGCGGCCTGCTCTGGATCCTCCGCGTCGGCCTGATCGTCGCGCTCGTGGTCCACGTGTACTCCGCCGTCGTGCTGTGGCGCCGAGCGGGCCGGGCCCGCACGGTGAAGTACGTCGTCAAGAAGCACACCGGCGCGACCTTCGCCAGCCGGATGATGCGCTGGGGCGGGGTCACGATCCTGGTGTTCGTCGTGTGGCACCTGCTGAACTTCACCATTGGCAAGGTCAACCCGCAGGGTGGCGAGACGAACGACCCGTACAACCTCCTGGTCGACACCTTCGACCTGTGGTGGATGACCCTGATCTACCTGGTGGCGATGGCGATGCTGGGCGCCCACCTGCACCACGGCATCTGGAGTGCGGCTCAGACGCTCGGCCTGACCAACAACGCGCGGGCTCGCAGCAACGCCAAGGTGCTGGGGCTCGGGCTCGCGTTGATCATCACGGTCGGGTTCTCGCTGGTCCCGATCTTCGTCCTCGCGGGCGTCATCGACTGAGGAGCTGCCATGACCGACATGCCCGACACCACGAGTGCCTTCGACTCCTCTCACACCGTCGCGGGGGAGCAGGAGTACGACGACGCCGCCGACTACTACACCCCCGGCGACCCCGTCCGGGACACCAAGGCGCCGAGCGGTCCGCTCGAGGACCGCTGGCAGACCCGCAAGTTCGAGGCCCGGATCGCCAACCCCGCCAACCGCCGACGCCTCTCGATCATCGTGGTGGGCACCGGCCTGGCAGGCGCCTCGGCCGCAGCCACGCTCGGCGAGGCCGGGTACGTCGTGAAGTCGTTCTGCTACCAGGACTCACCACGTCGCGCCCACTCCATCGCGGCCCAGGGCGGCATCAACGCCGCGAAGAACTACAAGGGCGACGGCGACTCCACGTACCGGCTCTTCTACGACACCATCAAGGGTGGTGACTACCGCAGCCGGGAGTCGAACGTCTACCGGCTCGCCGAGGTCAGCGCGAACATCATCGACCAGTGCGTGGCGCAGGGAGTCCCGTTCGCCCGCGAGTACGGCGGCCTCCTCGACAACCGCTCGTTCGGCGGCGTCCAGGTGTCTCGCACGTTCTACGCTCGGGGTCAGACCGGCCAGCAGCTGCTGATCGGCGCGTACCAGGCGCTCGAGCGGCAGGTCGCGGCCGGAACCGTGCGCTGCTACGCCCGGCACGAGATGGTCGAGCTGATCGTCGTCGACGGCCGCGCGCGCGGGATCATCGTGCGCGACATGGTCACCGGCGAACTCGAGACCTACTTCGCTGATGTGGTCGTGCTCGCCTCCGGCGGCTACGGGAACGTCTTCTTCCTCTCCACCAACGCCATGGGCTGCAACGTCACGGCCACCTGGCGCGCGCACCGCAAGGGCGCGCTCATGGCCAACCCCTGCTACACGCAGATCCACCCGACCTGCATCCCGGTGTCGGGCGCGCACCAGTCGAAGCTGACCCTGATGAGCGAGTCGCTGCGCAACGACGGCCGGATCTGGGTACCGAAGAACAAGGCCGACTGCGTCAAGGACCCGCGGGAGATTCCGGAGGCGGACCGTGACTACTACCTGGAGCGGATCTATCCGGCCTTCGGCAACCTGGTGCCGCGCGACATCGCCTCCCGGCAGGCGAAGAACATGTGCGACGAGGGTCGCGGCGTAGGCCCGGAGGTCGACGGCGTACGTCGTGGCGTCTACCTCGACTTCGCCGAGGCGATCGAACGGCTCGGCCGGCCGGCGATCGAGGCGAAGTACGGCAACCTCTTCGACATGTACGCCCGGATCACGGGCGAGGACCCCTACACCGTGCCGATGCGGATCTACCCCGCCGTGCACTACGTGATGGGCGGGCTGTGGGTCGACTACGACCTGCAGTCGACGATCCCGGGGCTGTTCGTCACCGGCGAGGCGAACTTCTCCGACCACGGTGCCAACCGGCTCGGTGCCTCGGCGCTGATGCAGGGCCTGGCGGACGGCTACTTCGTGCTGTCGAACACGATCCGCGACTACCTCGCCGACGGTCCCTTCGACCGGGTGCCGGAAGACCACCCGGCGGTGGTCGAGGCGCAGCAGTCGGTGCAGGCGCGGATCGACCACTTCATGAACAGCAACGGCACGCGCAGCGTCGACTCCTACCACCGCGAGCTCGGCAACATCATGTGGGAGTTCTGCGGCATGGAGCGGACCGAGGACGGGCTCAGGAAGGCGATCGACCTGATCCGGACCCTCCGCGACGACTTCTGGCGCAACGTGAAGGTGCTCGGCACCGCCGACTCCATGAACCAGTCGCTGGAGAAGGCCGGCCGGGTCGCCGACTTCCTCGAGCTCGGTGAGCTGATGTGCATCGACGCCCTGAACCGTCGCGAGTCGTGCGGCGGTCACTTCCGTGCCGAGTCGCAGACCGAGGACGGCGAGGCGCTGCGTCACGACGACCAGTACGCCTACGTCGCGGCCTGGGAGTGGGGCGGTGAGGGCGAGAAGCCGATCCTGCACAAGGAGGACCTGGTGTACGAGTTCGTCGAGATGAAGCAGAGGTCCTACAAGTGAGGCTGACCCTCAAGATCTGGCGCCAGGCGCACTCCGCCGAACGGGGCGCCATGCACACCTACGAGGTCGACGACGTCTCCCCCGACATGTCGTTCCTCGAGATGCTGGACGTCCTCAACGAGGATCTGCACACCAAGGGCGAGGAGCCGGTCGCGTTCGACTCCGACTGCCGCGAGGGCATCTGCGGGACGTGCTCGCTCATGATCAACGGCGAGCCGCACGGACCGGAGGTCACCACGACCTGCCAGCTGCACATGCGCTCGTTCACCGACGGCGACACCATCGTCATCGAGCCCTGGCGGGCAGACCCGTTCCCGGTCATCAAGGACCTCGTCGTCGACCGCTCGGCCTTCGACCGGATCATCCAGCAGGGCGGCTACATCTCCGTGAACACCGGTGCCGCCCCTGACGCCCACGCCACCCCGGTGCCGAAGGACAAGGCCGACCGCGCGTTCGACGTCGCCACCTGCATCGCGTGCGGTGCCTGCGTCGCCGCCTGCCCGAACGGCTCGGCGTCGCTGTTCCTCGGCGCCAAGATCACCCACCTCGGGGAGCTGCCGCAGGGCCAGGCCGAGCGCGACACCCGCGTCGTCAACATGGTCGCCCAGCACGACGCCGAGGGCTTCGGCGGCTGCACCAACATCGGCGAGTGCGCCGCCGCCTGCCCCAAGGAGATCCCGCTCGACGTGATCTCCCGGCTCAACTGGGACCTGCACGCCGCCATGCGCCACGGCCACTGACCGGTCAACACCGCGGCGTGTGCCTGAGAGTGCGCCATGGCGCACTCTCAGGGGCACGCGGCGGCTACTTGCGGCGGCTACTTGCGGCGGCGGACGAGGGCAACGAGGCCTAGCATCGCGGCGCCGCCGGCGGCGAAGGCCGCCTGGGGGCTGACGCGGGAGGACCGGGCGGGGGTCTCGCGGAGCTCGACATGGGTGAGCTCCTTCATGGCGTACTCGCGGCGGTCGGCCTGCAGCGCCTCGCGGTCGCGCTGGTCCCGGGCGTCGCGGGAGGTGTGGGCCCAGGCGGCGGCGTACATGACGACGCGCGAGAAGTAGTAGATCCAGACCAGCAGGATCAGGGCGATCCCGAACATCTGGAACGCCTCGGACTGCCGGGTTGCCGCCAGCAGCACGAAGGAGAGCCGCTTGAGCGCCTCGAAGCCGATGGCCCCCAGGACCGCCCCCCACAGCAGGGACCGACGCGGCGTGTGCGGCTTGGCCAGCAGGGTGAACATCGTGAAGAAGAGCACGACGTTCGCGGCAAGGCCGAGCACGACGGTCAGGAGCGTTACCAGCGGCTGCAGCTCCTCGCTGAGACCCGCCCAGGCGAGGAGGTCCTTCGCGAACCCGCTGACCAGCCCGGTGAACGCGACGCTCACCATCAGGGTCAGTCCGATCAGCGCGAGCGTGACCAGGTCGCGCAGCTTGCCGATCACGAAGTTGGGCTGCTCGCGCTGCGGGAGCTCGAACATCACGATCAGGGCCTCTCGCATCGCCGAGAGCCAGCCGAGCCCGGCGTACAGCAGACCGACGACTCCGATGACGCCGGCGACCGCGGCGCCACTCTCGAAGGCGCTGAGGTCGAGTTCGACCCCCGAGAAGAGACCTTCGAGGGCGTCGACCAGGATGTCCTGCGCCTCGGGGAAGACCTTGGACACGTAGCCGACCACGAAGAACGCGAGCGCGAGGATCGGGAAGAACGAGAGGAAACCGAAGTACGTGATGGCCCCGGCTTGGAGGTTGCCCTTCACCAGGTTGTAGTGCTGCACCATCCGGACGACGTGGTCGACGAACGGCCGCCGGGCCCGGATCTCGGTCAGACGCTCGCGAGGCGAGCTCACAGGGCGCCTCGCAGCGCGAAGTCGCGGACCGGCCGCCAGCCGGTGCCGTCGTCGTGGCGGTAGAGGTGGAACCGCTCGACGTCGAAGGTGCAGTCGAACGTCGCGAGCTCGGCGAAGGCTCGGTCCATGACGTCCTCCGGTCGGTGGTGGGCGACGGTCACGTGCGGGTGGTACGGGTGCTGCAGGGGTACGTCGAGCGGCCCCCGACGGATCCGGTCAGCGAGTGCCTCGCACTGGGAGATGCCCTGCACCAGCGAGACGAACACCACCGGGGAGACCGGCCGGAACGTACCCGTTCCCCTCAGCTGTATGAGGAACGGCGGGAACCCGGTCGCGACCTGGTCGAGGTGTCCGGCCGCATCGGCGATCTGCTGCTCGGTGAGCTCGACCGGCGGCACCAGCGTGACGTGGGTCGGGATCAGCCCCGCGGTCTCGTCGCCGAGGGACGCGCGGTACTCCTGCAGCTGGGTGGCCCAGGGCTCCGCCAGTGCGATCGCAACACCGATGGTGGGCATTCCGCGACCCTAGCGAACCGGCGCGCTGACCCCCGCCGTGCCCTCGATAGGATCGTCCGTCGTGAGTGACTCCTTCCAGGCGGCCGTGGCGCGCAGCGCCGAGATCGAACGTCGGATCGGCACCGATCCGGGCGAGTTCCGCATGCTCACCGGCGACCGTCCGACCGGCGCGCTCCACATCGGCCACTACTTCGGCTCGATCCAGAACCGGATCCGGCTGCAGCGCAGCGGGGTCGAGATCTTCCAGCTGATCGCCGACTACCAGGTGATCACCGACCGAGAGTCGGTCGGCGACATCGGCGGCAACGTCCGCAGCCTGCTGCTCGACAACATCGCCGCCGGGCTCGACCCGGATCGGGCGACCTTCTTCACCCACTCCGCCGTCCCCGCGCTCAACCAGCTGCTGCTGCCGTTCCTCTCGCTCGTGAGCGTCGCCGAGCTGCAGCGCAATCCGACCGTGAAGGAGGAGGCGGCCACGGCCGGCATCAAGTCGATCAACGGCCTGATGCTGACCTATCCCGTGCACCAGGCGGCCGACATCCTGTTCTGCAAGGCCAACGTGGTCCCGGTGGGCAAGGACCAGCTGCCGCACCTCGAGCTCGCGCGGGTCATCGCCCGCCGGTTCAACCGCCGCTACAGCCCCGCGGCGCCGTACTTCCCGGAGCCGGCGGCGCTGCTCACCGACGCGCCGGCGCTGCTGGGGACCGACGCGCAGAAGATGAGCAAGAGCCGCGGCAACGCGATCCCGATCGGCGCGACGGCGGAGGAGACCGCGCGGCTCGTCGCGGGCGCGAAGACCGACGCCGAGCGCCGGATCGCCTACGACCCGGTGCGCCGCCCGGGCGTGTCGAACCTCGTGCTGCTGGGCGCGCTGTGCCTCGGCCGGACGCCCGAGGACGTCGCCGCCGAGGTCGGCGACGCCGGCGGCGCGGCGCTCAAGCGGCTCGTCACGGAGGCGATCAACGAGCGCTTCCGGGGGATCCGCGCCCGCCGCGCCGAGCTGCTCGGCGACCGCGCGTACCTCCG
>NZ_DASUTK010000004.1:0-16523 GCF_036374615.1 Nocardioides sp. | reverse complement strand
TGGTCGGTGTAGATCGGGTAGAACCACGCGAAGTTGAGGAGCACGAGCACCAGGAACGAACCGGCGACGATCACGCCCACCGTCCGCCTCGGCGTCGGCGCTCGTGAGTGGCCGACCAGCGTGGCCAGCACGAGCGTGCAGGCGATCACCTGGAACAGCAGCGTCGGCATCGCGTAGAAGAGGAAGATCGGCCGGTCGTCGTTCGCGAGCCACGGCAGCCACGTGACGACGGTGCCGACGACCGGGATGCCGAAGCGCCAGTCGCGGCGGCCGACCCAGTAGCCGACCGAGGCCAGCAGCGCCAGCACCGAACCCCACCACAGTGCCGGTGTGCCGAGCAGGATGACCTGGCGCAGGCAGTCCGAGCCCTCCTCGGCCTGACAGCCCTGCTGTCCGGGCTGGATGTCGGTGTCGGCGTCCACTCCTACGCCGCGACCGAGCAGCAGCCAGCCCAGCGGCTTCGACTCATAGGTGTGGTCGGAGTCGTCGAGGAAGTGGGTGTGGAAGACCCACACGTCCTGGTGGTAGTACGCCAGGGACCGCAGCGACTGCGTCACCTCGCCGATCCCGGACGCGTCAGGCTCGTCGCGCGTCGGCCACGGCGTGCCACCGTCGTACTGCGTGTACTGCGTCTCTGAGAGGGTGCGCTCGTACTCTTCGGCGTGCATCAGCCAGCCGCTCCAGGTCGCGGTGTAGACGACGAACGCGACGAGGACCAGGTGCACGAAAGCGGGTACGCCGTCGACCAGCGCCGAACGCGCCACCGGCCAGCGGACACCGAACGACCGTCGGGCACCGGCGCTCCATGCGAACACCATGATCCCGAACGCCGCGAGCACGTAGAGGGCGCTCCACTTGGTGCCGACCGCCAGCCCGAAGCAGACGCCCCCGAGGGCGAGCCAGGGCCGCCACAGCACGGACCGCACCGGCCCCCACCCGGTGGCCGGCACCGACGTACGACGGGCGAACCGGTCCCTGAGCCAGTCGCGGTCGGCGACGCAGCAGTGCACAGCGCACAGCGTGAAGAACGCGAGGAAGATGTCGAGCAGCGCCAGCCGCGACAGCACGAACTGCAAGCCGTCGAAGCACAGCAGCAGACCCGCGACGCACCCCCACAGGGTGGAGCCGGTCAGCCGCCGGACCAGCCGCACCATCACGAGCACCATGAGGGAACCCACCACGACCGACGGGATCCGCCAACCGGTGGGGTCGAGCCCGAAGACCTGTTCGCCGAGCCCGATCAGCCACTTGCCGGCCTCGGGGTGGACGACCATCGACGGGTCGTCCTGCCAGAAGCCACGCGTGTCGCCGTTGATGATCAGGTCGTTCGCGTCCTCGACGTACTTGCGGACGTAGCCGTGGTTGACGAGCGACCACGCATCCTTCGCGTAGTAGGTCTCGTCGAACGCGAACTCGTGGGGCGTGCCCACCCGCCACACGCGCAGAACGAACGCGAGCAGCGCCACCCCGATCGCCGCGGACCAGCCGACCAGCGGGTCCTCCGGCACCCTCCGCCGGCCGGCTCGCTCGGTGGCGAGCGGTACCGGCTGCCCGGCCGCGGTGCGCGACAGCCCCGCCTGGGCTACCTCGGTCGCGGCGGTCATGGTCGGAGACTGTAGACGGCCGGTTCGAGGACCGATCGTGGGAGGTTTCCCTTGCAAGACGACTCGATCGGATGTTTGCATGAGGGGACTACGCGCAGTCTCGGCGCGAAGTAGGGGGAACATCATGAAGATGTGGGTAGTACCTGCATTGCTCGCCGCTGCCGCGACGGTGATTCCGACCGCCGCTCACGCGGACGTGGTGGCGCGATGGCAGATGAACGAGGGAAGGGGAGCCTCCGTGATGGGGGACTCCGCCGCGGCCGGCGGCGCGAACAAAGGCAGGATCGTCAGCGTCAGGACAGGCGCCCGGGGACTGGTCTCGGGGAGGTCGTACCGCTTCAACGGCGCGACTTCGTACGTGCGAGTGCGTGACTCCGCCAGCTTGGACCCGGGCAACCGTCGCATCACATTGAGGGCAACGGTGCGGACCGTGAACCGCGCGATGCCCGACGACAGCTACGACCTGGTGCGCAAGGGGTACCAGACCACCAGGGGCGGTGACTGGAAGATGGAGATCAAGCGCGGGCGCAACCACTCTGTCGGCCGGCTCCACTGCGTCTTCAAGGGGGTCATGCCGGGTGGACGTAGTCGGACCGTGAAGAGGGTGGCCCGGGTGGACATCGTCGACGGGCGCATCCACACGGTGGCGTGCCGCCGGACCGCGACCGCGGTGCATGCCGTGGTCGACGGCAGGGTGTTCACGAACCGGAGGGTCAGCGGCCACATCTCGAACAACCAGCCGGTGATAGTGGGTGCCAAGACGAACGGCGACGACGTGCTGCGGGGCAGGCTGGACGAGGTCAGGATCGCCATCGGCTAGCGTCTCTCGCTCGAGGGGCCGGCGGTACGCCACCGGCTGACATGATCGAGCCATGACCGGGACGCTCGTGCTCGCGGCCACTCCGATCGGGCGGGTGGCCGACGCCCCGCCGCGGCTCGCCGAGGAACTGGCCGGCGCAGACGTGATCGCCGCCGAGGACACGCGCCGGCTGCGCCGACTGTGCTCCGACCTGGACGTGGCCATCGCCGGCCGCGTGGTCTCATACTTCGAGGGCAACGAGGCCAGGCGGACCCCGGCGCTCGTCGAGTCGCTGCTCGCCGGGGAGCGGGTGCTGCTGGTGACCGACGCGGGGATGTCGAGCGTCTCCGACCCCGGGTACCGGCTGGTCGCGGCGGCGGTCGCTGCCGACGTGCCGGTGACCGCGGTGCCCGGACCGTCCGCCGTTCTCACCGCCCTGGCCGTCTCGGGCCTGCCGGTCGACCGGTTCTGCTTCGAGGGCTTCCTGCCACGCAAGGCGGGGGAGCGGTCCCGTCGACTCGATGCGCTGGTCGCCGAGGAGCGCACGATGGTGTTCTTCGAGGCCCCCCACCGGACCCACACCGCGCTGGCTGCCATGGCGGAGGCGTTCGGGGCGGACCGCCGGGCCGCGGTCTGTCGGGAGCTGACCAAGACCCACGAGGAGGTACGCCGAGGTGGGTTGGCCGACCTCGCGGGCTGGGCCGAGCCCGGGGTGCGCGGAGAAGTGACGATCGTGGTCGCGGGCGCAGTTCCGGAAACCTTGCCGGCCGACCCCACGGCGTACCGCGCGGCAGTGGCCGACCTCGAGGCCGACGGCACGCCGCGCAAGGAGGCGATCGGTCAGGTCGCCCGCGCTGCCGGCGTCCCCAAGCGCGAGGTGTACGACGCTGTGCACCGGGGGTGAGCCTCGAGGCGCCATCCGGCGAGCCGCACCCGCGGGGGACTCTGTTTTCCGGTTGCTGGAACGTTCGCGCAAACCACTCCTTGAGCGAACGTGCCAACAACCAGGATCGGACCCCCTCGGCGGTTCCGGTGACCTCACCGTGGGTCGGGGCCGCTGTTATCTAGGATCGGCCGGGTGACGGAGGGACCCACCAGGAAACGGGCGGCCACGGAGGAGACGTCCGGTGCGCAGCGCGACCGCGAGCGCCCGCCGGCGCCGGAGCCGCTGCCCCATCCGGTGGTCGACAGCCACTGCCACCTCGACATCGCCGACGGCGACTGGCTCGCCACCGAGGAGGCGATCGCGGCGGCGCAGGCGGTCAACGTGACCCGGATCGTCCAGATCGGCTGCGACCTGCCCGGTGCGCGCTGGGCGGTCGAGGCCGCGGCGACCCACGCCGCGCTGGTTGCCGGCGTGGCGATCCACCCCAACGAGGCGCCCCGGCTGGCCGCGGTCGGCGAGCTCGACGCCGCGCTGGACGAGATCGAACGACTGGCGCAGGCCCACGACCAGGTCCGGGCCGTGGGGGAGACCGGCTTCGACCGGTTCCGCACCGGCGAGGAGGGGCGCGCCGCCCAGGAGGAGAGCTTCCGCCGCCACATCGACCTCGCGAAGCGGCTTGACAGGACCTTGGTGATCCACGACCGCGACGCCCACGACGACGTGCTGCGTGTCATCGACGACGAGGGCGCGCCGCAACGCTGGGTGATGCACTGCTTCTCAGGCGACGCCGACGTCGCCCGGGCCTGCCTCGACCGCGGTGCCTACCTGAGCTTCGCCGGCACGGTCACGTTCAAGAACGCCGCGCCTTTGCGCAACGCGCTGGTCGTGACTCCGACCGAGCGGCTGCTGGTCGAGACCGATGCGCCGTACCTCACGCCGGTCCCGTACCGCGGCCGACCGAACGCCTCCTACCTGGTCCCGCTCACCATGCGGGCGATGGCGCAGGTACGGCAACAGGACCTCGAGAGCCTCTGCCGGGCGGTCGACGCGAACACCGAGGCGGCTTTCGGCGGGTCATGGTGAGCGACGCCACGTTCGCACACGCCACATCAGTCACACCAGTCTCACCAGCCACGTAAATTCGGGTCTCCACCCCGCTGGAGAGTTGGCGTCATCAGGACCCCCCGTTATCGTCTTGTGACTGTTGGCCGGGATCGGGACGCGATTTCGACCGGCGCGGAAACCCCCGAACGCAAGCACTCCCCCCGAGGCGAGTGTCGCGCGCCCGGGGCGCGTCGGCCCCGAGGCCCGGAGAGCACGACGTTCGGAGAATTGTGCAGACGCGCAGCCTCATTGCACGCCTGATCGACAGCAAGACCGCCCTCGTCGGCCTCACGGCCGGCGTGATCCTGGCCGTCGCCGGGACCACCTACGGATACACCTCCCTGAGCAACACCGTCACCTTGAGCCTCGACGGCCAGGAACGCGAGGTCACCGCCATGGGCGGGACCGTCGGCGAGGTCCTGGAGTCCGAGGGGATCGAGGTCACCGACAAGGACAAGGTCTTCCCCAGTGTCGACGAAGCCGTCTCCGACGGCAGCGCCATCAGCGTCCGGTTCGGGCGTCCCGTCGAGCTCACCGTCGACGGCGAGACCGAGACCCACTGGGTGACCGCGACCGACGTGGGCAGCGCCCTGGTCCAGATCGGCGATCGGTTCGCCGGCGCGGACCTGTCGGTCTCGCGCGGCGGCAGCATCGACCGCGAGGGCCTGGAGCTCGAGGTCGTCACTCCGAAGAAGCTGACGTTCAAGATCGCCGGCAAGAAGCCGGTCACCCGATCCGTTCCGGCCCTCACCGCGCGCGAAGCGCTGGACGAGCTCGGCGTCAAGGTCGACAAGCACGACCAGATCAAGCCCGGCAAGAAGGCCGAGGTCGAGGACGGCGACACGGTCGTCTTCACCGACATCCGCGTCGTGACCAAGCGGGTCAAGAACGAGGCGATCGACTTCTCGACCATCGAGCGGGCCGACGACTCCATGCTCGAGGGTGAGACCAGCGTGGTCCGCTCCGGCGACGAGGGCCTGCGAAACGTCACCTACCGGATCACCTACCGCAACGGCGAGCTGGTCGCGCGCAAGGTGCTGCAACAGAAGGTGCTCGACGAGCCGCGGGACGCGCTCGTCAAGGTCGGCACCAAGGAGGAGCCGACGCCCGCGGCCAACTACGCGTCCGGCGGCACCGTCTGGGACGCGCTCGCGCAGTGCGAGTCGGGCGGCAACTGGGCCATCAACACCGGCAACGGGTACTACGGCGGCCTGCAGTTCTCGCTCGGCACCTGGCAGTCGTACGGCGGTCCCGGCATGCCGCACCAGCAGAGCCGCGAGACCCAGATCGCCATCGCGGAGAAGGTGCGCGCGGCGACCGGTGGCTACGGCTCCTGGCCGCACTGCTCCCAGTCGTTGGGCCTGCCCCAGTAGTCACTAACCTCTTCGGCATGACGTCTTCCGCCGGTCCGAGACTGCTCGGGCCGGCGGAAGTACGTTCGCTGGCCGCCGAGCTCGACCTGCGGCCGACCAAGCAGCGGGGTCAGAACTTCGTCATCGACGCGAACACGGTCCGCCGGATCGTCCGCGAGTCGGGCATCACCGACCGCGACGTCGTGATCGAGGTCGGCCCCGGTCTCGGGTCGCTGACGCTGGCGCTTCTGGAGGTCGCACAGCGGGTCGTCGCGATCGAGGTCGACCCGGTGCTGGCCGCGCGGCTGCCGGCGACGATCGCCGAGTTCGCGCCCGGGCAGGCCGACCGGTGTGAGGTGCTGCACGCCGACGCGCTGCGGATCGACGCCGTACCGGGCCCGCCGCCGACGGCGCTCGTCGCCAACCTGCCCTACAACGTCTCGGTCCCGGTGCTGCTGCACCTCCTCGCGCTGCTGCCGTCGCTGGAGCACGGGCTGGTGATGGTGCAGTCGGAGGTGGCCGACCGGTTGGCGGCGCCGCCGGGCTCGAAGGTGTACGGCGTTCCCAGCGTCAAGGCCGCCTGGTACGCCGAGGTCCGCCGGGCCGGTGCGATCGGGCGCACCGTGTTCTGGCCCGCGCCGAACGTCGACTCCGGGCTGGTCGCGTGGACTCGCCGCGACCCGCCGACGTCGCGGGTATCCCGCCAGGAGGTCTTCGCGGTGGTCGACGCCGCCTTCGCCCAGCGTCGCAAGGGTCTGCGCGGTGCGTTGCGCTCGCTGGCCGGCTCCACCGGGGCGGCCGAGCAGGCACTCGTCGCGGCCGGCATCGACCCGCTGGCACGCGGTGAGTCGCTGCGGATCGAGGACTTCGTGCGCGTCGCCGAGGAGCTGGGGACGCCCGGTGGTTGAGGTGCGAGCGAAGCGAGCCTCGAAACCCGTGACTGTGCGAGCCCCCGCCAAGATCAACCTGCACCTCGGGGTCGGCGCCCCGCAGCCGGACGGGTTCCACCCCTTGATGACCGTCTACCACGCAGTCGACCTGTACGACGAGGTCACCGTGGCTCCCGCAGCGGAGTGGTCAGTCAGGGTCGAGCCCGTCGGCGAGGTCGACGTGGCGGAGGTGCCGACGGACGACACCAACCTGGTGGTCCGGGCCGGCCGCGCCCTGGCCGAGCACCACCGGGTCGAGAGGGCGGCGCGGATCCACATCCGCAAAGGCATCTGGGTCGCCGGAGGACTGGCCGGTGGCTCGGCAGACGCGGCCGCGACGCTGGTCGCGCTCGACCGGCTCTGGGACCTCCGTAGCGGCGACCGGGTGCTCTTCGACCTCGCCGCTGCGCTGGGCAGCGACGTGCCCTTCGGCCTGGTCGGACGCAACGCGCTCGGCACCGGCCACGGCGAGCAGGTGGAGCAGCTCCCCGGGGTCGAGGTCCCGCGCCACTGGGTGGTGGTGCCGGGGGAGGAGGGGCTGTCGACACCGGCCGTCTACCGCCGGTTCGACGAGCTCACGCCGGATGCGCCGGAGCAGCCGCGCGCGCCGTACCGGCTCGTGGAGTTCCTCGGCGACCCGGTGGGCGAGGTCGCACCGCTGCTCCACAACGACCTCCAGCCCGCCGCGCTCGACCTCCGGCCCGAGCTGCGCGACCTGCTCGCTGCGGGGGAGGCGGCCGGAGCCTTGCGCGGGCTGGTCAGCGGATCCGGCCCGACCTGCGTCTTCCTGTGCGACTCGGACGCGTCGGCGCAGACCGTCGCCGCGCGGCTGCGGTCGTCGTACGCCGTGGTGCTGACCGCGACCGGACCGGTGGCAGGAGCGCTGGGCAGATGAGCGCCGGGTCGATCAACAACCTCGTCAACCTGGAGCGAGTGTCCAAGGCGTTCGGCGTCCGGCCGCTGCTCACGGACGTGTCACTGGGCGTCGCCGCCGGGCAGCGGATCGGCGTCGTGGGCCGCAACGGAGACGGCAAGACCACGCTGCTGCGGGTCCTGCTCGGCGTCGAGCCGCCCGACAGCGGCCGGGTGTCGCAGGCCCGGGGACTGCAGGTCGGGTACCTGCGGCAGGGCGACGACCTGGTGGACACCCACACCGTCCGCGAGTCCGTGCTCGGCGGTAAGTCCGATCACGAGTGGGCCGCCGACCCGAGCACCCGGGAGGTGGTCGAGGTGCTGCTCGCCGACGTCGCTCTCGACCGCGCGGTCATCGGCCTCTCCGGTGGCGAACGGCGACGCTGCGCGCTGGCCGCCCTGCTGCTCGACGACCACGACCTGATCGTGCTCGACGAGCCGACCAACCATCTCGACGTCGAGGCGGTCAGCTGGCTGGCGAACCACCTCACCCAGCGCAGCTCGGCGCTCGTCGTCGTCACCCACGACCGTTGGTTCCTCGACGCTGTGTGCCAGTGGACGTGGGAGGTGCACGACGGCGTGGTCGACGCCTACGAAGGCGGGTACGCCGCGTTCGTGCTCGCCAAGGCCGAGCGGCAGCGGCAGGCGGCAGCCTCGGAGGTACGTCGCCAGAACCTGGTCCGCAAGGAGCTCGCCTGGCTGCGGCGGGGCGCCCCCGCCCGGACCTCGAAGCCGAAGTTCCGGATCGAGGCCGCCACCGAGCTGATCGCCGACGAGCCGCCTCCGCGCGACCCCCTCGAGCTGCAGCGGTTCGCCTCGCAGCGACTCGGCAAGGACGTGATCGACGTCGAGGACGCCGATCTCACCCGTGGTGACCGGCAGCTGCTCTCCCACGCCACCTGGCGGCTCGGCCCCGGCGACCGGGTCGGCATCGTGGGTGTGAACGGGGCAGGCAAGACCTCGGTGCTCCACCTGCTGGCCGGCACGCTCGCGCCGTCAGCCGGTCGGGTCAAGCACGGACGCACCGTCGTGCTGCAGCACCTCACCCAGCAAGTCGACGACGACCTCGACCCCGAGGCTCGGGTCCTCCCGACGGTCGAGTCGATCAAGCGGGTGTCCCGGACCGCGGACGGCTCCGACGTGACCGCGACCGCGATGCTGGAGCGGTTCGGGTTCACCGGCGACCGGCTCACGGCGCGGCTCGGTGACCTCTCCGGCGGCGAGCGGCGCCGGTTCCAGCTGCTGCGTCTGCTGCTGACCGAGCCGAACGTGCTGCTGCTCGACGAGCCGACCAACGACCTCGACATCGAGACCCTCAACGTGCTCGAGGACTTCCTCGACCGCTGGCCCGGCACCCTCGTCGTCGTCTCCCACGACCGCTACTTCCTCGAACGCGTCACCGACTCCACCTGGGCCCTGCTCGGCGACGGCCAGATCTCCATGCTCCCCGGCGGCGTCGACGAGTACCTCCACCGCCGAGTCGTCACTCCCGCAGGTTCAGACAGTGCCGAGCCGTCAGTTGTGCAGGTTCAGGAGGGCTCGAGCCGTCACTCCGGCAGCCCGCAGAAGGCGCGAACCGGCAGTTCCGAGGAACGCGCGGCCCGGAAGACCCTGGCGCGGCTCGACAAGCAGCTGGCGCAGGTCGCAGAACGAGAGGCCGAGCTGCACGCCCAGGTCGAGGCCGCCGGGTCCGACTACGAACGCCTCGCCGAGCTCGGCGTACTCGTGCAGCAGGTGGCCGAGGAGCGTGAGGCGCTGGAGCTGGCGTGGCTGGAGGCCGCCGAGCTCATGGAGTGACGGCTCGGCGGGTTGCAATGCTGCACAAGTGACGGCTCACGGGCGTTCAGACCTGCACAAGTGACGGCTCGCGGGGGTTCAGACCTGCACGAGTGACGGGTCAGCGGAAGGGGGCGAGCAGGGTACGGAGGAGGGCGGCCAGCCGGGTGCGGTCGCGGTCGGACAGGTCGGCGAGCAGCGCGGTCTCTGCCTTGAGCAGCGCCTCGAACGCCGAGTCGACCGCGGCCCTGCCCTCCCACGTCAGTCGCACGATGACACCGCGCCGGTCGGCCGGGTCGGGTGACCGCTCGACGTACCCGCGCGCAGCGAGCCGGTCGATCCGGTTGGTCATGGTGCCGCTGGTCACGAGCGTCTCGCGCAACAGCCGGCCGGGAGAGAGCTCGTACGGCGAGCCGGCCCGCCGGAGCGCGGCAAGTACGTCGAACTCCCACGACTCGATGCCGTGACGCGTGAACGCGTCGCGGCGGGCGAGGTCGAGGTGGCGCGCGAGCCGGGAGATCCGGCTGAAGACGGCGACCGGCGCGAGATCGAGGTCGGAGCGCTCGCGCTCCCACGCCTCGATCAGCTCGTCGACCTCGTCCCGCACGGGCTCAGTGTAGCGGTTGTCGAGAATCTTGATATCAAGATATAGTCAGTGGCATGTTCTCCTGGGATGCACAGCGGTACCTGACCTTCGCCGGCGAACGCGGCCGGCCGTTCGCCGACCTCCTGGCGCGGGTGAGCGTCGCCGGTCCGACCGACGTGGTCGACCTCGGGTGCGGGCCCGGCAACCTCACCCGGCTGCTCGCTGAGATCTGGCCGGGTGCGCGCGTTCGAGGCGTCGACTCCAGCCCGGCCATGGTCGAGGCGGCCGAGCGGGACGTGCCGGAGGTCGAGTTCGAGCTTGCCGACCTGCGCGACTGGGTCGCGCGAGACGAGCAGGTCGACCTGCTCGTCTCCAACGCGACCCTGCAGTGGCTCCCCGACCATCTCGACCTGCTGCCGGACCTTGCTGCCCGGGTCCGGCCCGGCGGCTCGCTGGCCTTCCAGGTGCCCGGGAACTTCGACGAGCCGAGCCACACCATCCGGGGCGAGCTCGCCGCCGAGCCGCCGTACGCCGACCACACGGTCGGCGTCGCAGTGCCGGCCAGCCACGCGCCCGAGGTCTACCTCGACGTTCTGGCGCGAGCCGGCCTCGAGCCGGATGTCTGGGAGACGACCTACCTCCACGTGCTCACCGGCGACGATCCCGTCTTCACGTGGGTGTCCGGCACCGGCGCCCGGCCCACCCTGCAGGCGCTGCCCGACGACCTGCGGCCGCGGTTCGAGGAGGAGTTCAAGGCACGGCTGCGAGCGGCCTACCCCGACCGCGGGCACGGCGTGGTGCTGCCGTTCCGCCGGATCTTCGCCGTCGGACGCCGACCGGCGGCGGGATCGGAGGTGGCGCCGTGAGGCTCCACCACGTGCAGCTCGCCATCCCGGCCGCGGGTGAGGACGTCGCCCGCCGGTTCTACGTCGACGGGCTGGGACTGACCGAGGTCGAGAAGCCCGAACCGCTGCGGGACCGGGGCGGACTGTGGCTGCGTGAGCCCGGCGTCGAGGTCCACCTCGGGGTCGAGGAGCCGTTCCGCCCAGCCCGCAAGGCACATCCTGCGCTGCTCCTCGACGACGCCGCAGCGTTAGACCGGACCGGCGCGCGGCTGGAGGAGCTGGGCTTCGAGGTCGATCACACGCAGCGCGACACGTTTCCCGGGTACGTCAGGCTGCACGCGTCCGATGGTCACGGCAACCGCGTCGAGCTGCTCGCGCCGCCGGAATAGCAGGCCCCGACCGCGCGTTCTGCTGCCATGGCCACCATCGAGATCGGCGCTGCCAACCTGGACGAGACCGTCACGACCAACGACATCGTGCTGGTCGACTTCTGGGCGGGCTGGTGCGGTCCGTGCCGGCAGTTCGCCCCGATCTACGAGGCTGCCTCCGAGCAGCACGAGGACGTCGTCTTCGGCTCCGTCGACACCGAGGCCGAGCAGGAGCTCTCCGCAGCAGCGGGCATCAGCTCCATCCCGACCCTGATGGCGTTCCGCGAGGGCGTGCTGGTGTTCAAGCAGGCGGGTGCGCTGCCCGCGCCCGCCCTCGAGGAGCTGATCACCGCGGTCAAGGGCCTCGACATGGAGGACGTCCACCGCCAGGTCGCCGAGCAGCAGCGGGCGCAGGGCTGACCGTCGGGGGTTACCGACGAGTAAGGTACGGCGCATGCCGTCCGTCCTGACGCTCTGGCACACCCTCGACAAGCTCCCGCGCGGCGAACGATTGTTCTCCTTCGCCTTCGCCCGCAAGGCGCCGTACTTCGCGACGATCCGGCCGCGGTTCACCGTCATCGAGCCGAACCGCGCCGAGCTGGTGATCCCCAAGCGCCGCCGGGTCCACAACCACCTCGGCACAGTGCACGCGATCGCGCTCTGCAACGGCCTCGAGGCCGCGATGGGGGCCCTCGCCGAGGTGACCATCCCCGCCGACAAGCGGTGGATCCCGAAGGGGATGACCGTCGCCTACACCGCCAAGGCGACCTCCGACATCACCTGCATCGCCGAGACCGACCCCGCCCAGTGGTCACCGGACGTGCTGCCAGACGACGGGGCCGAGCTGCCGGTCCGGGTCCGCGGCGTGCGCGACGACGGCGCCATCGTGATCGACGGCGAGATCCGGCTCTGGGTCACGCCGCGCAAGCGCTGACGATCAGGGCTTGCGGGCGTCGTCCAGCTCGCCGATCATGCCGACCTCGAGCGGCTTCTTCTCGCCGACGAACTTCTTCTGCACCCACGTCGCGATCGCCGTCAGCACCAGGTTCGCCGCGATGTAGAGCGAAGCCACCACGAAGATGGTGGGGATCTCGTTGTGGAACTGGCGGTAGATCCGCTCGCCGATCTCGGTGAGACCGGGTGCGGCCACGGCGTACCCCAGGCTGGTGTCCTTGAGCGCCACCACCATCTGGCTGATGATCGCCGGCAGCATGATCTTCACCGCCTGCGGCAGCAGGATGATCATGGTGACCTGGCTCTTGCTCATCCCCAGCGCGTACGCCGCCTCGGACTGCCCCTTCGGAACGGCCTGGATGCCGGCACGGAACACCTCGGCCAGGACCGCTCCGTTGTACAGCATCAGCGCGATCACGACGCTCCAGTAGGCACCACTGGACCCGCGGTTGATGCCCCAGGAGTAGAACACCAGAGTCATGAGCAGCAGCACCGGGACGGCGCGGAAGAACTCCACGACCAGCCAGGAGGGCCAGCGGATCCAGGCCCCGTCCGCGAGCTTGCCGACGCCGAAGACGAGGCCGAACACTGTGGCGAGCAGCACCGCGGTCACCGCCATCTGCAGGGTCGTCAGCAGCCCCTCGACCAGCAGCGCCCGCACGTACGCAGGTGTGATGAGGGGCTCCCACTTCTCGTACGAGAACTGCCCCGAGTCGTACAGCCGCCAGAGCACCCAGGCCAGGACGCCGAGCAGCGCGATCATGGCGATGACCGTGTAGATCCGGTGCCGGGCGATCGCCCTCGGCCCGGGCGCGTCGAAGAGGACGTCGCTCATCGAGCTGCGCTCCAGCGACGCTCGAGCCGATGCGAGGCGAACGAGACGACCTCGACGAGCACCACGAAGATCAGCGCGAAGGTGATGAAGATCCCGAGCCGGTCGCCGGGGAAGTCGTTGGTGAAGCCGCGCATCCGGAAGAAGGCCTCCGCGACCCCGAAGATGCCGGCGATGGTGGTGTTCTTGAGCAGCGCGATCTGGACGCTGGCCAGGGGTGGCACCGTTGCCCGGAACGCCTGCGGGAGGATCACTTCGCGCATGGTCCCGCCGAACGGGAGGCCGATCGCGCGGGCGGCCTCCGCCTGTCCGAGCGGAACCGCGTTGACCCCGGAGCGGATCGCCTCGCACACGAACGTCGAGGTGTAGACGGTCAGCGAGACGATGGCCGCGGCGAAGTAGTTGTTCATCCGCAGGTCGCCCCACACGATGTCGACGAAGTTGAACTGGATCCCGATCCTGGGCCCCGCGACGCGGAAGAAGATGAAGACCACCAGCAGTGGGGTGTTGCGAACGATCGCGACGTAGGTCGCCACCGCTCGCCGCAGCACGGCGATCGGCCCCACCCTCATCGCCGCCAGCAGCGTGCCGATCAGCAGGGAGAGCACACCGGAGATCAAGAACAGCGCCACCGTGTGGACGAAAGCCCAGAAGACGAGGTCGAGGTTGTCGAGGACGGTGGACACGTCGGCTCAACCTCCCTCGGTGGTGCGGCGTGGACCTGCGGGGCGACCGGTCGACCGGCCGCCCCGCACGTCAGGTGTGATCGTCAGGCCTGGCACTCGTCCAGGGTGGGCGGTTCGGGCGTCTCGACGCCCGACTCGCCGAGGGTCGCCGCGAACGCCTCCTCCCAGGAGCCGTCCTCGAAGGAGTCCTCGAGCACGCCGTTGATCCACTCGCACATCTCGGGGTTCTCCTTCGGGTAACCCACGCCGATCCGCTCCTCGGAGAACTCGGGACCGACGACCTTGAGCTCGTCGGGGTTCAGCGCTGCGAGACCCAGCAGGATCGCGCCGTCGGTCGACATCGCCGGCACGCTGCCGTTCAGCACGTCGTCGGCGCAGTCGGAGTACGCCTCACGGGGCACCGGCACCGCGCCCTCCTCCTCGACTCGCTCGATCGAGGTCGATCCGCTCACCGAGCAGACCTCCTCTCCCTGCAGGTCCTCGATCGACTCGACGTCGCTGTCCGAAGGAACGAGGATCTGCTGACCGGTGATGAAGTACGGCCCCGTCTGACCGACCAGCTCTCGCCGCTCGTCGGTGATGGAGTAGCTCGCGAGCACCAGGTCGACGCGGCCCTCCATGAGGTACGGCTCACGGTTGTCGGAGATCGTCTCCTCCCACGTGACGGCGCTGGTGTCGGCGGGATCGATGCAGAGATCCGCGACGAGGAGCTTCGCGATCTCGATGTCGAAGCCGGTCGGGACATCGGCCGCCGCGTCCTTGAACCCGAGTCCGGGCTGGTCGTAACGGACACCCATGGTGATCTCACCGGCCTCGGCGAGCTCGGCCATTCGGCTGCCGTCCTCGAACTTGCCGTCGCAGTCCTCCTCGGCCGCGACCTCGGCTCCCTCTCCGTCCTCGCCTGCTTCACCGCATGCCACCAGCGAGCAGCTGAGCAGGATCGCCGCCGCTGCTGCCTTGAACCTGATGCGCTTCATGTTCCTCATCTCCTGTTGGGTTTCAGTGCTTGAGGATCTTGCCGAGAAAGTCCTTGGCGCGATCGCTCTGAGGGTTCGTGAAGAAGCTCTCGGGGTCGCTCTCCTCGACGATGGCGCCGTCGGACATGAACAGCACCCGGTCGGCCGCCGTGCGGGCGAAACCCATCTCGTGGGTGACGACGACCATCGTCATGCCGCGCTCGGCGAGGTCGACCATGACGTCGAGGACCTCCTTGATCATCTCTGGGTCCAGTGCCGAGGTGGGCTCGTCGAAGAGCATCACCTTCGGCTCCATGGCCAGGGCCCGGGCGATGGCCACGCGCTGCTGCTGGCCACCCGACAGCTGGGCGGGGTACTTCGCGGCCTGGTGACCCACACCGACCCGGTCGAGCAGCTCGGTCGCCCGCTTCTCGGCCTCCTGCCTCTTGATCCCCCGGACCTTGATCGGCCCGAGGGTGACGTTCTCGAGGATGGTCTTGTGCGCGAACAGGTTGAAGCTCTGGAACACCATGCCGACCTCGGCGCGCAGCGCCGCGAGCTCTTTGCCCTCCTCAGGCAGTGGCTTCCCGTCGAGCGTGATGGTTCCCTGCTGGATGGTCTCGAGCCGGTTGATGGCGCGGCACAGCGTCGACTTCCCGGAGCCGGACGGCCCGATCACCACGACCACCTCGCCACGGTGGATCGTCTGGTTGATGTCCTGCAGGACGTGGAGGTCGCCGAACCACTTGTTGACGCCGTCGAGCACGACCAGCGGCTGGCCGACCGAAGCCCGCGTGTCCCGTGACATGGCCGCGACACTAGCGCCACCGCACCCGGTGCGGCCATGGCCGAGGTCTCGGCAGCCGGGAACGGTGACGTTTCTGTGACCCCCGCCCGCCCGCCGTACCCTGGATCGGTCATGAGCAGCAACGCACGTACCTACGAGGTCCGCACCTACGGGTGCCAGATGAACGTCCATGACTCCGAGCGGCTCACGGGGCTCCTGGAGGATGCCGGCTACGCCGCCGCGCCCGAGGGCGAGCAGGCCGACGTCGTCGTGTTCAACACCTGTGCGGTGCGGGAGAACGCCGACAACCGTCTCTACGGAAACCTCGGTCACCTCGCGCCGGTGAAGGCGACGAAGCCGGGCATGCAGATCGCGGTCGGCGGCTGCCTCGCGCAGAAGGACCGGGCCACCATCGTCGAGAAGGCACCGTGGGTGGACGTGGTCTTCGGCACCCACAACGTCGGGTCGCTGCCCGCTCTGCTCGACCGCGCGCGTGCGCAGGAGGAGGCTCAGGTCGAGATCCTCGAGTCGCTCGAGGTGTTCCCCTCCACGCTGCCGACCAAGCGCGAGTCGGCGTACGCCGCCTGGGTCTCGATCTCGGTCGGGTGCAACAACACGTGCACCTTCTGCATCGTCCCGTCGCTGCGTGGCAAGGAGAAGGACCGCCGGCCGGGCGAGATCCTGGCCGAGGTGCGGGCGCTGGTCGCGGACGGCGTCAGCGAGGTGACGCTGCTCGGCCAGAACGTGAACTCCTACGGGTCGGCGTTCGGCGACCGTCAGGCGTTCTCGAAGCTGCTGCGGGCCTGTGGCGAGATCGAGGGGCTGGAGCGGGTGCGCTTCACCTCGCCCCACCCGGCCGAGTTCACTGACGACGTGGTCGAGGCGATGGCCTCGACGCCGAACGTGATGCCGCAGCTGCACATGCCGCTGCAGTCAGGCTCCGACCGGATCCTGCGCGCGATGCGGCGCTCCTACCGGCAGGCGAAGTACCTCGGCATCATCGACAGGGTCCGCGCCGCGATGCCCGACGCGGCGATCACCACCGACATCATCGTCGGCTTCCCCGGCGAGGCCGAGGACGACTTCGCGGCGACGCTCGACGTCGTGCGACTGGCGCGCTTCTCCGGCGCGTTCACGTTCATCTACT
>NZ_DASUTK010000003.1:0-5741 GCF_036374615.1 Nocardioides sp. | reverse complement strand
CACGGCGTGACGACCTCGTGCAGCTCGTAGCCGGGTGTCTCCCAGGCGGTGGGCAGCAGGTAGTCCATGAAGGTGGAGCCGATGCAGTTGCCGTCGGCGTCGAAGGTGAGGAACTGCATGCTGGCCATGGCATAGGCCTCGGTGAGGCCGCCCATGATCTGGCCCTCGACGATCATCGGGTTGATGCGTACGCCGCAGTCGTCGACGGCCACGACGCGCAGCACGTCCCAGACTCCGGTGAGCGGGTCGACCTCGACGGTGACGATGTAGCAGCCGAACGGCCAGGTGAGGTTGGGCGGGTCGTAATAGGCATTGGCCTCCAGGCCGGGCTCGAGCCCGTCCGGCATGTTCGAGTACGCCGCCATCGCGCACTCCTGGATGGTGACGCCGCGGTCGGGCGCGCTGCGGACGTAGAACCGTCCGAGCTCCCACTCGACGTCCTCCTCCGACACCTCGAGCAGGTGGGCGGCGAGGATCCGCGCCTTCGCCCGGACCTTGCGGGCCACCATGGCGACCGCTGCCCCCGCGACCGGCGTGCTGCGAGAGGCATAGGTGCCCATGCCGAACGGCGCGGTGTCGGTGTCGCCCTCCTCGACCACGACGTCGTCGGCCGGCAGGCCGAGCTCGTGCGCCACGATCTGCGCCCAGGTCGTCTCGTGGCCCTGGCCCTGGGTCTTCGCGCCCGTCCGCAGGATCGCCTTGCCGGTCATGTGGACCCGCAGCTCGGCGGAGTCGAACATCTTGATCCCGAGGATGTCGTACTCGCGGCTGTTCCCGGCGCCCAGCGGCTCGGTCATGCAGGAGATGCCGATCCCGAGCAACCGGCCGCGTTTCGCCGCTTCGGCCTGCTCGCGGCGGAAGCCCTCGTAGTCGATCGCCTTCAGACCGACGTCGAGGCACTTGGCGTACTGGCCGGAGTCGGTGAGGAACCCGAACGGTGTCCGGTGCGGGAAGTCGTCGTCGCGCACGAAGTTGATCCGACGGAACTCCGCCTGGTCCATCCCGAGGTCGTCGGCGGCGGCCTGCATCATCCGCTCCTGGAAGAACATCGCCTCGGTGACCCGGAACGAGCAGCGGTACGCGACACCGCCCGGCGCCTTGTTGGTGTAGACCCCACGGGCCGTCAGGTGGGCGTGCGGGATGTCGTAGCACGCGAACGCCGAGTGCAGCAGCCCGATCTTGAACTTGCTCGGCTGGGCGTCACCGAAGAACGCTCCGTGGTCGGAGTCGGTGTGCATGCGGACGCCGAGGATCCGACCGTCCCTGCGCAGCGCCAGCTCGCCCTTCAGGTAGACGTCGCGTCCGAAGCCGGTGGAGATCAGGTTCCCGGTCCGGTCCTCGATCCACTTGACCGGGCGCTCGAGCAGGATCGAGGCCAAGATGGCCTGCACGTAGCCGGGGTAGACCGGCACCTTGTTGCCGAAGCCGCCTCCCAGGTCGGGCGACACGATCCGGATCAGGTGTTCGGGGAGCTCGGCGATCAGCGACACCGCGGCCCGCACGATGTGCGGCGCCTGGGTGGTCATGTACACCGTGAGCTTGCCGGTCGCGCGGTCGAAGTCGGCGACCGCGCCGCACGTCTCGAGCGGGGCGGGATGTGATCGCGGGTAGTGGAGCTCCATCGTCGACACGAGGTCGGCCTCGGCGAACGCCCGGTCGGTGCCTTCCCGGTCTCCGACCTCCCAGTCGAAGCAGACGTTGTCGGGCTGGTTCGCCTTGTCGTCGCGGATGACGGGCGCGTCCGGTGCCAGCGCCTGGGTCGGGTTGACGATCACCGGCAGCGGCTCGTACTCGACGTCGATCGCCTCGCACGCATCCTTGGCGATGTACGGGTCGTCGGCGATGACGCAGGCGACCTCCTGGCCTTGGAAGCGCACCTTGTCGGTGGCCAGCACCGCTTGCGTGTCATAGCTAAGCGTCGGCATCCACGCGAGGTTGCGGGTCGCCATCATCTCGCCGGTGAGCACCAGCCGCACGCCTGGGATCTCCCAGGCCCGGCTGGTGTCGATGCTGGTGATGCGCGCGTGTGCCAAGGGGCTGCGGAGGATCTCCATGTGCAGCATGCCGGGCAGCACCACGTCATCGATGTAGTGCCCCTTGCCACGGATGAACCGGTTGTCCTCGACCCGCCGCCGACTGGCCCCCATCCCGCCGATCTTGATCTCGTCGAGCGCCCGGCTCGCCGGCTCCGTCGCGGTCACTGCGGCTCACCGCCGTTCATCATCCGCGCCGCTCGCAGCACCGACTTCACGATGTTCTGGTAGCCGGTACAGCGACACAGGTTGCCCGAGAGGCCGAACCTGACCTCGTCCTCGGTGGGATCAGGGTTCTCCTCGAGCAGCGCCTTGGCCGTCAGCATCATCCCGGGAGTGCAGAAGCCGCACTGCAGACCGTGCTCGTCCTTGAAGCTCTCCTGGAGCGGGTGCAGCTCGCTCGGACCGGCCAGTCCCTCGACCGTGGTCACCGCGTGGCCGTCGGCCTGGACCGCCAGCATGGTGCAGCTCTTCACCGGCAGGCCGTCGACCAGCACGGTGCACGCCCCGCAGCTCGTGGTGTCACAGCCGGTGTGGGTTCCGGTCAGGCCGAGACCCTGGCGCAGCAGATGGGCCAGCAGGAGCCGCGGCTCGACGTCAGCCGTCCGACGCTCGCCGTTGACGGTGACCGTCACCCGGCGTACCGGCACGTCCTCCTCGACCGGCGCGGGCACTTCCTCGAACAGGCGGGTCATGCGGCTTCCTCCGCGCGGTGGGAGACCCGGGTGAGGATCCGGGTGACGAACGTGTGGATGACGTGACGCTTGTACGCCGCGCTGCCGCGGTGGTCGGTACTGGGCTGGGCCGCCTCGGCGGCGAGGTCCGCGGCCCGGCCGATCACCTCCGGGGTGAGCGGCTGCCCGACGACCGCGTCCGCGGCGGTGCGTGCGTCGATGGTGGTGCTGCCGACGCCGGTGAGAGCGATCCCGGCGCGGGCGACCCGGCCTGCGTCGTCGAGCTCGAGCGCAACGGCAGTCCCGGCAGTGGCGAAGTCGCCCACCCGTCGTTCGAGCTTGAGGAAGCCGCCGGCGACCTGACCTTGCGGCGCCGGGAGCACCGCCTCGACGACCACCTCGTCAGGCGCCAGCACGGTCTGGAACGGGCCGGTGACGAAGTCGGTGATGGCGATCGTGCGGCGGCCTGCGGAGCCCTGGGCGACCACGCGTCCTCCGAGCGCTGTCACGACGGCCGCCCAGTCCCCTTGCGGGTCGGCGTGGCACAGCGAGCCGACGAGAGTGCCGCGGACCCGCACCACCGGATCGGCGATCAGCGGCGCGGCCGCTGCCATCGTGGGCTGCGACCGCGCGATGTCCGGTGACCGCTCCACGTCACGGTGCCGGACGAGAGCCCCGACTCGGATCTCGCCGTCGGCCCCCACCTGCAGCTGGTCGAGCCCCGGAATGTTGTTGATGTCGACGAGCAGCTCGGGTGCGGCGAAGCGCAGCTTCATCAGCGGCACCAGGCTCTGACCGCCGGCGAGCACCTTGGCCTCGCCCGCGCCCTCCTGCAGCAGCGCGATCGCCTCCTCCAGCGAACGCGGCGCCTCGTACCGGAAGCGGGAGGGGTACACGTCAGGGCTCCTCGTCCGCGCCGCCCACGGGCGGCGCGAGGGGGTCCGGGACGGCGACCGGCAGCGACTCGATGTCGGTCGGGTCCGGTCGCGGCTGCTGATGCGGCGGCCACGGTCCCTGGACCGGCTGCCCTGCGACCTTGAGGAACTCGACGAACTGCGGGAAGGCCCAGATGGTCGGGCTGGCACCGCTCTTGGGAGCGTTCTCGATCAGCTCGTACATGCGCGGGTTGCCCCGGCTGTGCCCGTCCGACTCGATCGGCACGGCGCCGCCTCCTCACGTCGGGAGCAGTGGTGGCGTCACTGTGCGCCGCGCGACCCCGCCCCACAACTGCGGATCAAGAGTTCCCTTAAGAGGGTCCTCGGCCGCTTCTTCGGGCTTGCGGGTAACGGTGCTTCCCGTGCGCCTCCCACCCGATGCAACGGGTGGCGAGCGCACCTCTGGCACCGTTACGCGCAGCTCGCCCGCTCAGCTCCAGAGGGTGACGTGAACGGCCGGCTTGAAGCGACCATGGGAGACCGCCCCACCGCGCAGCATCGCTTGGGTGGCCCGCGGAGTGGTGACGAACCGCGCCATCTCCTCCGCGGCGGGGGTCGCCTGCTGGCCCCCGAGCAGCGAGATGTGCCACGACCCCTGGCCGGCCAGCCCCCGGCCGGGCACCCGCACGAGGGCTCCGGAGGACAGGTCCTGGGCGACCGCGAACCCGAGCGCCAGCGTCACGCCGCCGCCGTGCTTGGTCTCCTCGACGGCTGCCGCGTGGCTCTGGAAGATCTGCTGTCGGTCCTCCGGTACGCCGATCCGCTGCACCATCGTCGGCACCACCCCAGCGTCGTCGGCAGCCGAGGGGCCCAGCACCCAGGTCTGCTCGCGCATCATGGCCAGACTCGGCTGGGCGCGGGTCACCGGGTGACCGGGGCCGACGACCGTCAGCACCTGGTAGTTCAGGAACAACCGGCTGGTGATCGTGCCGTCCGAGGTGGCCGGCCACGGTCCGACCGCGGCGTCCACGGTGCGGGTGAGCAGCAGCTGCTCGAAGTCGCCGGCCCGGTGCACGCTCAGCTCGACGTCGAGGTCGTGGGCCCGGTCGGCGAACAGGCTGATCAGCCCCGGGGCGGCGTACTCGGCGAACAGCGAGGTGCTCGCCAGCCGCAGCATCCGGCGTCCCTCCCCCGCCTCCCGAACCTCCAGCACGGTCCGGTCCTGAAGACCCAGCAGCTCCACCGCACGGCTGGCCAGGCGCAGCCCACCAGGTGTGAACGCGAGCCCGGACCCGGTCCGCGTGAAGAGCGGGTCGCCGAGCTCCTTGCGCAGCTGCCCCACGTGCAGCGACACCGCGGCCTCGGTGACGCCGAGGGCGGCTGCCGCGGCTTTCACCGACCCGAGCCGCACGACGCTGGCGAATGCCCGCAGCTGGGTCGGGGTCACCGGGGCCACCTCGCTCGCAGTGCCTCGTAGTCGTCGAGGGTGTCCACGTCCGCCGGCACCGGCCCGGGCACGTCGACCCTCACCAGCCCCTCCCCGGCCGCGTCGACCAGCTTCCACACCGCCTTGTCACCGTGCAGCCCGGCGAGCGCCGCGAACCGCTCCCGCCCCAGCCAGAACGGGTGCCCGATCCCGTCGTCGTAGCGGCACACGGCGAGGTCGGTCCCCTGCCCGGCGGCCACGACCGCCGCAACCGCCTCCGGCGCCACCTCCGGCTGGTCGCCGAGCAGCAGCACCAGACCGGCTGCGGCCGGGTCGACCACCGGCAGCGCAGCAGCGATCGACGACGAGCAGCCGGCGCCGTAGCCCGGGTTGCGGACGACGTCGACCCCACTCAGGTCGACGGTGGCGGCCACCTCGTCCGCGGCGCCTCCGATGGCCACCACCACCTGGTCGAACCCGCACCGTCGGACCGCGGCGAGGGTGGCGTCGAGCAGCGTCGCGTCACCCAGCGGCAGCAGCTGCTTGGGCTTGCCGAGCCGGGTGGACCCACCGGCGGCGAGCACCAGGCCGGTGACGGGTGCGTCACTGCGGAGGGGTGGCACGGCCCTGCATCGCCTCCCAGACTCGTGACGGGGTGAGCGGCATGTCGGCGTGCCGCACGCCGAACGGCGCGAGCGCATCCATCACCGCGTTGACCACCGCCGGCGGCGAG
>NZ_DASUTK010000002.1:0-8662 GCF_036374615.1 Nocardioides sp. | reverse complement strand
ACCGTGAGGCTGACCGTGTCGACCGCGGTGTGGTAGCCGTAGCGGACCGTGACGTCGTCGAAGCGCAGCTCACTCATCGTGCCTTCACGTCCTCCAGCTCGCGGTCCTCGATCTCGAGGGCGATCGGCTCACCGGCGTGCCAGCAGGCGACCCGGCGGCCGAGGCTGTCGCTCTCCAGTGGCGGGTCCTCCTCGCGACAGCGGGCGGACGCGAGCGGGCAGCGAGCGGCGTACGCACACCCGACCGGTACGTCGGCGGGGTCGACCGGCCGGCCGGGGATGACGGCGAGCGGCCGGTCGAGGTCGGTGTCCATGTCGGGCACGGCCGCGACCAGCGCCCGGGTGTAGGGGTGCCGGGCTCCGGTGGCGAGGTCGGCGGCGGGCAGGTCCTCGACGATGCGGCCGGCGTACATGACGAGCACCCGGTTACAGACCTCGGCCACGACCGTGACGTCGTGGCTGATCAGCACCAGCGCGACGCCGTCCTCCTCCCGGATCGCCTTGAGCAGGTCGAGCACCTGCTGCTGCACGGTGACGTCGAGCGCGGTGGTCGGCTCGTCCGCGACGATCAGCGCGGGCTCGCCCATCAGCCCCATGCCGACCATCGCCCGCTGGCGCATGCCGCCGGAGAACTCGTGCGGGTACTGGTGCGCCCGCTGCTCCGGCTGGTCGATCCGCACCGCGTCCAACCGGTCGACCGCGCGCGCGAGCGCCTCCTTGCGGTTCATGCCCTGGTGGTGCCGCGCGACCTCGGCGAGCTGGCCGCCGATCCGCTGGGTCGGGTTGAAGGACGTCATCGGGTCCTGGAACACCATCGCCAGCGAGGTGCCGAGCAGGTGGCGCTGCGCCTTGGTGTCCTCGGCAAGCAGGTCGGCACCGAGCAGCTCCAGCCGCTCGGCGTCCACCCGGCCGGGGTCGCCGACCAGCCGCGTGACCGCGAGCGCGGTGAGCGACTTGCCCGAGCCGGACTCGCCCACGACACCGACCGCCTCGCCGCGACGGACCGAGAAGGAGACGCCGCGCACCGGCCGGATCGGCCCGTCAGGTCCGGGGAAGGAGACCACGAGGTCGCGGACGTCGAGGACGGTGTCGGTCGGCGCACTGTCCGTGGCCGAGGTCTGGTGCGCGACGTCCGGGGCCTCGCCCCGGTCGGTAGCGGTCTCCGGGAGCGACTGCACGCCGATCGTCTGGACGCCGAGACCCTTGGCGACCGACTCGCCGAAGAGGTTGAACGCCAAGCCGGCCACCAGCACCGCCGCGCCAGGAGCGAGCGCCGCGGCCGGGTTCACGTAGATCGCCTGGATGCCGTCGTAGAGCAGCCGGCCCCAGTCGTAGGCGGGCTGCTGCACACCGAGTCCGAGGAAGGACAGCCCGGCGAACGACAGCAGCGCGCCACCGGCTCCGATCGTGGCGTTGACCACCAGCGGCTCGGAGATGTTCGGCAGGACGTGGCGCAGCAGGATGCGGACCCGGCCGACGCCGGCGACCTGCGCGGCCGCGACGTAGTCGCGCGCCGCGACGCTGGCGACGAGGGTCTGGGTGAGCCGGGCGAAGGCCGGGGCGCCGGCCAGGCCGATCGCGAGCACCGCCCCGGTGGCCCCGACCCCGAAGATCACCGCGAAGAACAGGGCGAGGAGCAGTCCCGGGAACGCCACCGCGATGTTGACGCCGGCGTTGACGACCCGACCCGCCCGGCGGCCCAGGAGGAACGACGCGGTGCCGATCAGCAGACCGACGACGACGGCGAGCGCGGTGGCGGAGAGGGCCAGCCGGACCGTGAGCCGGGTCGCCACCAGGACGCGGTAGAAGATGTCGCGGCCCAGGTTGTCGGTACCCGCCCAGTGCTCCGCGGACGGCGACGCGAGGATGTTCGAGGTGTCGACAGCGTTCGCTTCATCGGTCCAGAGGATCGGCGCGACCACCGCGAGCGCCAGCACCCCGACCGTGAACACGGTCGCGGTGAGGCCGAGCGGCGTGCGCAGCACGTTCCTCCAGCGCCCCACGTCAGCCCTCCCTGATCAGCGAGCGCGGGTCGAGCAGCGCGAGGGCGACGTCGACGGTGGTGTTCACCAGCAGCACGCCGGCGCCGTACACGAGCACGATCGCCTGCACGACCTGGTAGTCCTTGTTGAGGATCGAGGAGACGATCGTGCTGCCCAGCCCGGGCCAGGCGAACACGCTCTCGACGAGGACGGTGCCGGCGACCAGCGTCCCGAGGATCAGACCGCCGATGGTCAGCGAAGCGGTGAGCGCGTTGGGGAGGGCGTGGCGGAGGTAGATCGTCCGGGCGGGCAGCCGCTTGGCCCGCGCCGTGCGGACGAAGTCAGCCTCCAGCACCGCCACCATCTCGACCCGGATGATCCGCGCCAGGATCGCGGCCGGGCCGATGGCGAGGGCGAGGACCGGCAGGATGTAGGCGTCGGGGGTCTCGTTGCCGGCGACGGGCAGCCACCCGAGCTTGACGCCGAACACGTAGACCACGCCGACGCCCACCAGGAAGTCCGGGATGATGCCGAGAACCACGCTGGTGGAGGTGAACGCGAGCTCGGTACGCCGGCCGTGGCCGCGCCGCGTGAGCACGCCCATCGTCACCCCGACCGGCACCGAGACCAGCACCGCCGCCGCGAACGCCAGCAGCGCGAGGGCGAGCGTGGCGGGCAGCCGCTGCGCGACGATGTCCGTGACCGGAAGGTTGGAGACCATCGAGGTCCCCAGGTCACCGGTGACCAGGTCCTGCAGATAGTGCCAGTACTGCACCAGGATCGGGTCGTCGAGGCCCATCTCCAGCCGCTTGGAAGCCACCAGGTCGGGCGGCGCCGTCGGGCCGAGGGCCGCGCGTACCGCGTCCCCCGGGATGAGGTGGATCATCAGGAACGAGGCGGTGACGAGCACCCACAGCGAGATCAGCAGCCGGCCGAGGCGGCGTACGCCGAACCAGACCCACGGGTGGGGGCGCACCCCCACCCGCGGCGCCGGGGCGACCGAGCTCGCCACGGACATCAGCTGCTCGCCAGCATCCGGATGCTCGTCGGGATCAGCTGACCGGGGGTCTCGAACTCGGCGCCGTTGCCGAAGGTCTTCACCTGGTTGTTGGCGAAGGGCACGATGTCGGCCGCGGCGACCAGGGCCGACTCGGCCTCGAGCCAAGCGTCACAGCCCTCGACGCCGGGCAGCGCACTGGCCTCCTCGACACCCGCCGTGTAGTCGCTGTTGTCGATCCCGGAGAAGTTGGCGCCACCCTCGGCCGCACCCGGACCGGACAGGAACGGCACGAGCTGGTCGGGGCTGTTGACGTTCAGCGGGACCCAGGCGATGTCCCAGTCACCGGTGCCGAAGATGGCACCCTGAAGCGCGGTCTCGTCGACGCCCTTCGCCTTCACCGTGGCGCCGGCGGCCTCCCACTGCTGGACGGCGAGCTCGGCGGCAGCCGCGACGGCGCTACCGGCGGCGCTCGAGTAGAGGAAGGTCAGCTCGGGCAGGTCGGAGAGCACGGCCGTGGCCGCCTCCACGTCCTGGGCCGGGAGCGAACCCGAGACGGAGTCGCCCGGGCAGGAGGCCGGCTCGATGACCGCGAGCGTGGTGGCCGGCGTACCGGCCTCCGCGGTCGACACCGACGCGAGCTCCGCGAGGTCGAGCGCCTGGGTCAGCGCCATCCGGACCTCGGGGTCGCTGGTCGCGTGGCCGTCGTTGTGGTTGTACCACTGCTCGCCCACAAGAGCCGGGGTCTCCGTGGCGAACAGGTCCTGGGCCTCGAGCCGCTCGACGTCGGGGCCGGTGATCTGGGCGGCGTTCACCTCGCCGGACACCAGCAGGTTGGCGGCCGTGCCCTCGTTCTCCACGATCTTCATGACCACGGTGTCGGGCATGCCCTCCTCATCTGTCGTGGCGCCGTCCGGGCCCCAGGTGTAGCCGTCCCGGATCTGGTACGTGTAGTGGTCACCCGGGACCGCCTCGGTCAGCTCGTACGGCCCGGTGCCCGCCGTCGAGTCGGCGAGGGACTTGCGGTCCTGCAGCCCGGCGTCGCAGACCATCGAGAGGCTGGCGAGGCCGTTGAGCACGAACGGCGCGGGCTGGGCAAGCGTGATCGTCACGGTGCCCGCCTCGTCGTCGGCCTCAGCGGTCGCGCCGGCGGGCAGGAAGGTGCCGAGGAACGGGCTCTTGTTCTTCGGGTCCGCGATGTAGGCGATGTTCTCGGCGACGGTGCTCGCAGTGAAGTCGCTGCCGTCGGAGCAGGTGATCCCCTCGTTCAGGGTGAGGGTGACCGCCTTGCCGTCCACAGTCCACTCACTGGCCAGCTGCGACTGGATCTCACCGGACCCTTCGTCGACCGAGAGCAAGTTGTCGTAGCCGAGCTGGCTGACGGTGAAGAGCTGCGTGCCCGCCGAGGAGTGCGGATCGAGGTTCCCCGGGTCCCCCCTGAGGGCCATGGTGAAAGTGCCGCCGTCGGCGTACTTGCTCTCACCCCCGTCCCCCTCGGAGCCGGAGTTGTCGCCGTTGCCACCGCACGCTGCGAGCAGGGCGGTGGTGGCGCAGATGGCGAGTGCTGCCTTCAGCTTCATGAGCGGTTCCTGTTCTGGAGGTTCAGGCGCCGGCACGCCGGACGGCGCGACCGATGTGGAGGTAGAGGGCGTGGCCGGCGCCGTCGTCGCCGACGAACGCGTGTGGGATGTGCATGCCGTGCTGCGGCTCGAGGTTGATCAGGCTGTCGCCGCGGAAGTGGACCAGCTCATGGCGCTCTGGCTGCTCACCGAGCTCCTCGAAGAGACCCTTCGGGGTCTGCTCGAGCCAGATCCGGCCGTCGTCGTCCTGGCTCACGGCGAGGTCGGCGACCTGCGAGCTGTAGGTGCCGACGTACCGGCTCGCGTCGATCGTCTCCGGCGAGGCCGGGGGCGTCGGGAGCGGCGGCAGCTCGGTGTCGGTCAGCTCGGCGATCACGCGGCCGGTGATGTCGTGGTAGAGCGAGATCGCGTCGCCACCGTTGACGAGCAGCGCGACCGCGACGCCGGCCTCGGGGACCATGCGCAGGAAGGCGTTCTGGCCGATCGTGCTGCCGTCGTGCCCGATGATCTCGCCGTCCTTCGCGTCGAACCGCTCGAAGCCGAGGCCCCAGGAGTCGCCCATGACGCCGAGGTAGGGCAGGTCCACCTCGCGGGCGTGCATCCGGGCGGTGGTGCCGGGGGCGAGCACCTGCGTGCCGTCGGGGGCCTTGCCGTCCTCGAGGTGCATCCGCGCGAAGGTCAGCAGGTCGCGGGCGCTCATCGCGAGCATCGCGCCGGCGGGGGCGTTGGAGCGGGCGAGCGCCCAGACGGGCGCAGGTTGGAAGCCGGTGCCGGGCTCGAGCTCGATGTGGCCCATCGCGGCGCGGAACATGATCGCCTCGTAGGGACTGGTGGCGGCGTGGGTGAGACCGAGCGGGGCGAAGAGGTGCTCGCGCAGGCACGCGTCGTACGTCTTCTCGCGCAGCACCTCGATCAGCCGGCCGAGAACGCAGTAGCCCGCGTTGTTGTACGAGAACTGCTCGCCAGGCGGGAACAGCTGCGGGACCTCGTGGAGCACGCCCAGGTACTTCTCGATGCAGTCGTCGCCCGGGCCGGTGTCGGTGAAGATGTCGCCCTCGAAGCCGGCGGTGTGGTTGAGGAGCATCCGCGTCGTGATCCGGGCGGCGGCCTCCTGGTCGCCGATCGTGAACTCGGGGAGGTAGGTGCGCACCGGGACGTCGAGGTCGACCTTGCCCTCGTCGACCAGCTGCATCACCAGCGTGCTCGTCCAGAGCTTGGTGATCGAGCCGATCTGGAAGACCGAGTCGGGCGTGGCCTCCACCCCGGTCGCCTTGTTGAGGACGCCGGCGGCCTCTTCGACGACCTCACCGTCGGCGAGTACGGCGACCGCCGCGGCCGGGACGTTGTACTTCTCGATCAGCGTGGGGAGCTCGTTGGAGATCCAGGCCTTCACCTCGGGCAGGGTGGTCATGCCTCACACGGTAGGAACGCTCTCCGTGGCTGTGTTCGTCCGCACGGACGAGAAACCGTGGGCTGACTCGTCCGATCGGACATGTAGCCGCGGATCAGGCTTCCGGCAGGATCAGCCACGCGGCGACGTACACGAACACCAGGACGCCGAAGCCGAGGACGGTACCGAGGACGGTCAGCAACCGGACAACGTTCGCGTCGACGCCGACGTACTCGGCGACTCCGCCGCACACGCCGCCGAGGTACTTGTCGTCGCTGCTGCGGGTGAGGCGCTTCGCGGGTTCAGGGGCCTGGGCGGTCGGGTCGGTGGTCTGGTAGGTGGTCTGCTCAGGTGAAGAAGTCATGCTCCCATCGTCGAGCAGTCCGGGCCTCCAGCCCATCGGGCACCGCCCTGACGCCGCCCCTATCGCACCCTGACCCGTGCCCCGACTGGGCAGAGCTGGTAACGCCCGACGAACTCGCAGTCTGCTGCCATCCAGTGGCAGCAGACTGCGAGCCAGGCATGATCAAGGGTCGAGCGTCAGCGTGCCTCGACCATGCCGGCAGTGACGGGCGAAGGCTTGAAGCCCTTCACGATCAGGTAGATCCCGAAGCTCAGCTCCCAGAAGAACTCGGGAACGACGGCCAGGGTGTGCAGTGCGGAGCCGGCGTCGATGACGCCGAGCATCACAGCGGTGCCGGAGAGGACGATCAACGAGCCGCCGACGAGGCCGAGCACTGCCATGCGGCGGGGGACCAGGCCGGAGCGGTACATCAGGTAGCCGAGGATCAGGCCGTTGCCGACGCCGACGACGAAGCCGGGGCCGAGCAGGAAGGTCCACTCCTGGAGGGCGACCAGGGCGTGGCCGACGGTGGCGAGGCCGGCGCTGTCCGCGTCGGCAACTCCTGCGAAGTCCTGGCGCATGGTCACGATCGTGAGAACGCTGAGAACCCCGACGGCGATGAAGACGCTTTCCATGACCCGAGCCGTCACGAAACCGAGGGCGAGGCCGTGGTGCTGACGCTTCAGGATGGGGTAGAGGAAGACGGCGGTGCCGATGTTGGCGATGATCAGGATCATCTCCGCGAATGCTCCCCATAAGACGCGGGTGTCGGAGCCGGCGCCGTCGACGTACTCGGCGTCCTCGAACAGAGGCGGGTAGAAGCCGAACTTCGCCGCGATGGATGTGACATAGGTGATGAGGAAGAGCACGCCAACGGCCAGCGCCGTCTTCCTCAGGGAGTCCATGGGGACTCGTGCGGGCGTGGTGGGTGCTGCGGTCGTGGTCATGCTGGTGTCCTTTCCTGGATGTGTCAGCGGGGTTCGACCTGGGTGACCGAGATCAGCGGCAGCCCGAGGTCGCGGAGCCGGGTGAGCAGGCCGTGGAGTGCTGCCTGGTCGGCGACATGGCCGTACAGCACGGTCGTGCCGTCCGTGCCCGACGTGAGAGTCATGTCGTCGAACCAGGTCGACCACCGCGGCTCGAGCCGCCCCCGGAGGGAGATCTCGTACCAGCCGGATCCGTCCGGTTGGTCGGTGGCACGGGTGGTCATGCCCCGCAAGCTAGGAGCGGATGTGATGAACCGTCGTCATCACCTGTGATGAGTGGACTGACGATTTCCTCGGGAGAAGAGGTTGAGCTGGTGGGCGCTGCGGACCGCCGCCCGGCGGCTGTTCACGCCGAGCTTCGCGTAGATGTGCTGGGTGTGCGTGCGCACCGTGCTCAGCGACACCCCGAGCTCGCGCGCGATGGCGGGCCCGTCGAGGTCCGAGCCGAGATAGCGCAGTACGTCGAGCTCGCGGCTGCTCAGCGGGTCGACCAGGTCCTGCGCGGCAGGCGCCGGAGCGGCTGAGTCATCGAGCGGGTCCAAGACGTACCCCTCGGGCTCTGCCAGCCGCACGGCGCGGTCCCACGACGCCAGAGCCTGCTCCCGGCGTCCAGAGGCCTCGCGAGCCTGCGCCTGCAGGACCAACAGCTCGATCACGACACCGGTACGGCCGCCGGCCTCGGCCGCGGCGAGCAGCCGGTCGATCAGGTCCGCCGCCTCGGCCAGGGCGGTCGTGCTCTTCGACGCGGCGTGATCGGCGAGCAGCACCCGCGCCAGGGTGACGTGCTCGTACTCGCGGTCGTACGACAGCTCGTCTCGCGGCGTGAGCCCTCGGCTGCGTGCCCATGCCCGGCCCGCGGCCACGTCGCCCCTTGCAGCCATCACCCTCGTCCGGGTGGCGGCCACCGGAGCCACCTCGGGGTTGAAGTCAGCGACGTAGACCTCCTCGGCCTCCTGGAGCAGGCCGATCGCCGCTGCCGGATCGCCCTCCGCCTGCCGCAGCAGCGCCATCGCCACCCGCCACCGGTACGGGTTCTGCGGCAGGCCACCCGCCTCCCCCAGCTGGTCGGCCTCGCGCAGGTACGCGGCCGCGCCCGCCAAGTCGCCGCGCTCCAGAGCCACCCGGCTCAGCCCGACGTACATGTCGGCGGCTCCGCGCGGCGGGGCGGAGTCGGCGGCGGCCAGGTCGAGCGCGCGCTGGTAGGTGCGCTGCGCCTCACGCAGCTTGCCCTGGGTGAGCTCGATGTCGCCGAGCGTGATGGAGCAGCCCAGGACGTCGGCAACGTGGCCCTCGCGCTGGAGACTCTCGACGGCAGTGCTGTAGGCGTGGTGCGCCGCGTCGAGATCGCCTCGAGTCAGGGACGCGAGCCCCAGCAGCGCGGAGGC
>NZ_DASUTK010000001.1:0-4849 GCF_036374615.1 Nocardioides sp. | reverse complement strand
TGCACGACCTCACGCTCGTACGCCGCACCGAGCTCGCGCTTCAGCTCGCGGGTCGAGCGGCCGAACAGGGCCGGGATCTCCTCGGCGTCGAAGTTGACCAGACCGCGCGCGACGGGTCGGCCATCCGGATCGGTGAGGTCGACCGGGTCACCGGCCACGAAGCTCCCGGTCACCCCGGTGATGCCCGCGGCGAGCAGGGACGCGCGGCGCTCGGTCACGGCCCGTACGGCGCCGTCGTCGAGCACCAGCTTCCCCTTGGGCTCGGTCGCGTGGGCCAGCCAGAGCAGCCGGGTGGGTCGCCGTTTGCCAGTCGGGTGGAACAGCGTGCCGACCGGCTCACCCGCGAGCGCGGCGGCGGCGTGCCCGGCACCGGTGAGGACGACGGGGATGCCGGCGCCACCGGCGATCCGCGCCGCCTCGACCTTCGTCTGCATCCCACCGCTGCCCAGCCCGGCGGCACCGGTCTTGCCGATCCGCACCCACGACAGATCGTCGTCGGCCGACACCTCGGACACCAGCGTGGCGCCCGGCCGGGTCGGGTTGCCGTCGTAGAGGCCGTCCACGTCGCTGAGCAGCACCAGCAGCTCGGCGTGCACGAGATGCGCCACGAGGGCGGCCAACCGGTCGTTGTCCCCGAACCGGATCTCGCTGGTGGCGACCGTGTCGTTCTCGTTGACGATCGGGAGCACGCCGAGCTCGAGCAGCTTGGCGAGGGTCTGGTAGGCGTTGCGGTAGTGCGAGCGGCGCGTGACGTCGTCGACGGTCAGCAGCACCTGTCCCGTGGTCACTCCGTGGCGGGCGAGCTCCTCTGTGTAGCGGTGGACGAGCAGTCCCTGCCCGACCGAGGCGGCTGCCTGCTGGGCCGGCAGTGCGCGCGGGCGCGTCTCGAGCCCGAGCGGCGCCAACCCCGCGGCGATCGCGCCGGAGGAGACCAGCACCACCTCGACACCGCGCGCACGGGTCGCGGCCAGCACGCCGACCAGTCGCCGTACCCGCGCAGGGTCGATGCCGCCCGCCGCGGTGGTCAGCGACGACGAGCCGACCTTCACGACCACTCGCCGGGCGTCGATGACGGCGGAGCGGGTCACGACTCGTCCGTGCTGTCGGGATCCTCGAGGCGGTCCGGGTCGTCGGCGCCACCGATCTCGTACGACGTGGGGCCGCCGGAGCGGCCCGCCTGATCGCGCAGCCGGCGGGCGACGTCGGCCCGGGTCTCGCTCTCGCCGCGGTCGGCCATCCGTTCCTCGATCTCACGCCGCCGGCGCGCGGCCGGACGCGACTCGTCGAAGCGAGAGTCCTCGCCCCGGCGGGCGAGGTTCTCGGCGCCAGCGTCGAGGCCGGGCTTGAAGTCGAAGACGACGGCGTCGTCGGGGTGGCCGATCAGCACGGTGTCGCCCTCGACCGCTCCGAGCTCGAGCAGCTTCGACTCGACACCGAGCCGGTTGAGCCGGTCCGCGAGGAAGCCGACCGCCTCGTCGTTGCTGAAGTCCGTCTGCCGGACCCACCGCTCGGGCTTCTCCCCGCGCACGCGCCAGCCCTCGCCGGTCTGCTTGACCGTGAACGCGTCACCGCCCCCGACGCCCTCGGGCCGCAGCACGACCCGGGTGGCCTCGGCCGTGGGCCGCTCGGCTCGAGCGGCCTCGACGATCCCGGCCATCGCGAACGTCAGCTCGCGCAGCCCCTCCCCCGACGCCGCAGAGACGGGGAACACCCGAAGTCCTCGCGCGACGAGGTCCTCGAGCACGATGTCGGCGAGGTCACGACCGTCCGGGACGTCGATCTTGTTGAGGGCGACCAGACGCGGCCGGTCCTCCAGCCCGCCGTAACGGCTCAGCTCGTTCTCGATCACGTCCAGGTCGTCGACCGGGTTGCGACCAGGCTCCATGGTCGCGGTGTCGATGACGTGAACGAGCGCTGCACACCGCTCGATGTGGCGCAGGAAGTCATGACCAAGACCGCGGCCCTCGCTGGCACCCTCGATCAGGCCCGGCACGTCGGCGACGGTGAAGGTGGTGTCTCCTGCGGTCACCACACCGAGGTTGGGGACCAGGGTCGTGAACGGGTAGTCGGCGATCTTGGGCCGGGCCCGCGAGATCGCGGCGATCAGGCTGGACTTCCCGGCGCTCGGGTAGCCGACCAGCCCCACGTCGGCGACCACCTTGAGCTCGAGGACGATCTCGAGCTCCTCCCCGGGCTCACCGAGCAGCGCGAAGCCCGGCGCCTTGCGCTTCGACGACGCCAGTGCGGCGTTTCCCAGACCGCCGCGCCCGCCCTGGGCCAAGACCAGCTCCGTGCCGGGGCCGACCAGGTCGGCCAGCACCCGTCCCATCGGGTCCGAGACCACCGTGCCGTCGGGGACCGGCAGCACCAGGTCGGCACCGTGCGCGCCGTTGCGGTGCCCACCCGCGCCGTGCCCACCGGGCTCCGCGCGCCGCTTGGGGCTGTGGTGGTAGTCGAGCAGCGTCGTGACATCGGGGTCGACCCGCAGGATCACGGAGCCACCCGGCCCACCGTTGCCCCCGTCGGGACCGCCCAGTGGCTTGAACTTCTCGCGGTGCACGGAGGCGACGCCGTTCCCGCCGCGGCCGGCGGCGACGTGGAGCGTCACCCGGTCGACGAAGCTGGGGATGGCCATCGGAGCCTCTCTGGTCTGCGTAGGACTGCTGTGTGTGCGACTGCTGTGTGCGACTGCTGTGAGTACGACGAAGGGCGCCCCCGATCAGGGACGCCCTTCGGTCACGGTGGTGGTGTGAGCGTCAGCTACTCACCGGGGACGATGTTTACGACGCGGCGACCCCGACGGGTGCCGAACTCGACCGCGCCGGCGACCAGCGCGAACAGGGTGTCGTCGCCACCACGGCCCACGCCGGTGCCGGGGTGGAAGTGCGTGCCGCGCTGCCGCACGAGGATCTCACCGGCGTTGACGGCCTGGCCGCCGAACCGCTTGACGCCGAGACGCTGAGAGTTGGAGTCGCGACCGTTCTTGGTCGAGGCCGCGCCCTTCTTGTGTGCCATGGCAGTTGTCCTTCGCTAGTCCGAGGGTGTTCGTCGAGCCCTCAGAGGGAGATGTCGGTGACCTTGACCTGGGTGTACTTCTGGCGGTGACCCTGGCGCTTCTTGTAGCCGGTCTTGTTCTTGAACTTCTGGATCACGATCTTCGGGCCCTTGGTGGCGCCGAGCACCTCGACCGTGACGGAGGCCTTGTCGAGCAGCTTCCCGTCGGTCGTGACGGTGTCGCCGTCGACGGCCATGACCACGGGCAGCGTCAGCGTGTCGCCCACGGCGGTCGAGACCTTGTCGATCTCGATGACGTCGCCGACAGCGACCTTCTGCTGGGTGGCGCCTGCGCGCACGATCGCGTACACCGCGGTCTCCTTCGTTACGTCTTGCGTCTGGTTGTCTGCGGCACGCAGCGATCTCGCGTGGGAGGTCGGGGTGCCGGGCAGACGGGCGCGCGTCAGCGCACCGAGGGTCAATAGTACGGACCCTGCCCCCCACCTGCAATTTGATGGGATCCCTGCCCGAAGCGGACGCACCCGACCCGCTAGCGTGACGACGCACATCCACTCGCAGCATCCACTCTCATCATCCACTCTCAGGGGAGCGCCTCGATGACGAACTACCCGCAGTACCCCGCCGGGTCCAGCCCGGAGCCGCCGATGAACCAGGGGCCGATCGGCCCGCGGCCGAGCTCGATCGACATGGCGGTCAAGCTGATCTGGGTGGCGGTCGCGCTGACGGTGCTGTCGACGCTGCTGTCGTTCCTCTACCTCGACGACGCCGTGGACAGCGCTCTGGACAACGACACGACGGGCACGCTGACCGAGGACGCTGCCCGCACTGCCGTGATCGTGGTGACGGTGCTGATCCTGGCGATCGGAGTCGGGCTGTACGCGATGCTGGCGTTCTTCATCGGCAAGGGCAAGAACTGGGCGCGGATCGTCTACACCGTGCTGGCCGCGCTCTTCCTGCTGCTGGGCATCCTCGGCCTCGGCGGCGACCAGCCGGCCGTGTCCATGCTGCTGGGCGTCATCCAGGTCGTGGTCACGGTCGCCACCTTGTTCTTCTTGTGGAAGCGAGAGTCGACGGACTGGCTGACGGGCCGTCCGGCGGCAGCCTGATCCCGGGCCTGACCTCAGCCAGCCCGACCCGGAGCACCGAGCGTCGCGGGAGCGGGGCTCAGCGCTTGCGCGAGCCCCGCTTCTTGACCGGCACGTGCTCCACCACCGGCTTGCCGCCGATCTCGCTGGCCGCGGTGCCGGGCTCGACCGCGCCGTGGTCGGCGGGATCTCCGACGACGCCGGGCGGCTGGGCATCGTTCATCGAGGGCACGCTGGACGCCGCGGCCGGCGGGCCGGCCGGCCGACTGGCACTACGCCGGCGCGTGCGCGTGACGACCTTGGGAGCCGCGGGCTCGAGCGGCTTCGACTCCTCCGCCGGGTCCTCGGGCGTCGGGGTCTGCGGTGCGGTGACCGTCGACGGCTCCTCGGCCGCGGGGGGCTGCTCGGGCTGCTCCGGTTCCTCCGTGGGGATCGGAGCGGAGGGCTCCTCAGGCTGCACCTGGGACTCGTCCTGGGACACGATCTGGGGCTCGTCTCCAGCGAGCGGCTGCGGTTCCGGCCCGGCGTGGTCCTCGGCCCGGTCCTCTGCCTGGTCCTCTGCCTGGTCCTCTGCCTGGTCCTCTGCCTGGTCCTCGGCCTGGTCCTCTGCCTGGTCCTCTGCCTGGTCCTCTGCCTGGTCCTCGATGGTGTCGTCCTGGGGCGGGCGCGCCATCGCCGCGATGTCCTTGGGGGACGGCGGCTTGCTCAGGCCATTTCCGTTGCCGTGACCGTTCCCGGGCTGCGTGCCC